>JBNLGI010000122.1:0-16479 GCA_050305975.1 Sedimenticolaceae bacterium
CACAGCTGACACCCGGCTGATGACACTGTTCGACTGCACCTTGCTTGAACTCTCGACTGAATCTTCTTCGCTTTGACATAAACACCTCTTTTGCCCATTATCAGGCTTCTTTGAAGTGTCCGCAAAATCGGGGTAGAACCCCAACATCCACGAAGGGGACGATGCCGCCATTGGCCATGGGGTGATGGCCACTGGCTTTATCATCGTAACAGCGAGTGAATTGGCCGGTTTGACTGCAGCGGGCAGCGCTTCGGTCGGAGTCCTGGGCTTCCTGGCCGGCCCAGCCGGTTGGATCGGTCTGGCAATCGTTTTCGCCGGCGCCGCCCTGCTAAGCTGGGTCTTCACCGAAGACACGCCTCTGGAAGAGTGGCTAGCAAACGGCCCCTTCAGTCAAAAGGAGAAGCCACACCTGCTTCGAGCACCGGCCCGTTATCCACAACCCGGTCAGGAACACGAACGCTATGTCGCCCCGGACGGCAGTCAACTACTGCTAAGTGAAGAGCGGCGTATCTTACGCATCGGATCAGTAAACAGCAGCTTCACCCAGGAGGAAGATGGCGCGATCTATATCCAGCAGGATGATGGCCGTCATCTGGTCGGTCACATCGGCGAACCCCTGGACCTGAGCCGTGTCGCCGATCGCAGCCAACGCTTTGCTGGCTTCGACGAGACCGAGGAGGTCGACGGCAAGTTTCACATATGGAAGGTCAAACCCATCAGCGCCTATCAGTCCCTGCTCAGTGCCATCTATACCCCAACCGGCGAAATGCACCTGCGCCGCCTGGGCACCAACACCCACTGGGTGGTGGAGTTGACGCTGCACATTCCCCAATACATCGATAATGTCAGCCTGCTCAAGATCGAGATATATCAAACCCAGGCAGACTCGGCAGAAGAGCAGGTGTATAAACAGATGCACCTGATGACGCCAGACCAGGGTTCAGGCCCTCGCAGTGTGATGGTGGTTGAGCCACTGATCGACCAAGTCAACGGCACAGCCAGGGCGGAAATTACACTGGACATCTATGGCATGGGTAATGTCGTCCTCCCCCTACCTGAACCCAACTGGAGCGAGGCAGATGAAGCACGCAGACAACACTTGATGATTGAGAAGCGAATAACGCCAGTTGGGAAAGTGGACGTTGCTGGGGATACCCGGAAAGAAATGAATGCAACCGCAAAGATGCCCGAACTGGACAAGGCCGAGCCTTTAAAACTCAAAGCAGGCCCACCTCCGTCTGATGAGCCCAGGGATGATTACAGGCTCGCACCATAAGTAAATATTTTCGCAAAACGTCAGTAAAAATAAGGGCTGGGGCACATGATAAGGAATAGCATAAAAAAAATTTTGCATAAACTGCCAGGCAAGCCCTTGCCCAAGCGCCTGCTCAGGCCATTTATTTACGAAGAGCCCGTTTCAATCGATGATAAACAGTATGTGATCTTAGGGCTTGGCGATCGAGTCGGGATCGTCGAGGGCTTAATGATATTTCCCTATGTTATCGCACTGGGGGGGGGCTAGGCTGGCTTGCAACAGGACTCCGGGAGCCAATCGCACTGATTGTGGCAATAGTTGCGTTGGTAGTAGCTATTACCATGCACTACACCTCAAAACGCATGAAACACAACCAGTTCACGGTATTTGACCGCGAGAAAGGCACAGTGACATTTCCCAGAGGGATGTTCCAAAAGGGCGTACTGGAAGGCCCCTGGGAGGACTGGAGCGCCCGGTTGTGGGTACAGAGTTCCTACGCCGGTGCAGCGGAACATACTCTGTCCCTTGTGCATCTGCCCACCGGCTTGATGGGCATGCTGACAGTATCGATGACCGGTATTGATTACCCCCTAGGCTATTGGTCATTCCTGGTGCAATACATGGACAAAAGCAAACCCTTGCCAGAATGCGCTGACCTGGAAAAGTACCCGAACCTAACGACGGGGTTAGGCACATGGAAAGAGTGGGAGGAAGTACAACGCACAATAGGACACACCGACCCCTATTACACATGGCTGGCAGAGTTAACCGAAGACCCTTCATTGGACGAATTCAATGCCAGTCTCGACACCATGCGCAGAGCTTGATGAGACCAGCGATTCCTGACACACCAACAACCCTGGCCTGACAGAAAAGCAGATCGCCCCGATCGGGCAGGTGAAAGTTGCGGGGGAAGCAGCGAAACAACCCTCCTCAATAGCTCAATCGCCAACATTGGACAAGCCGATATTTCTGGCGCTTGAAGCCGGGCCGCCGCAAGATTATCTATATAGAGGTTAGACAGGTATGACCGCTCAAAAAACCAAGAGACGCCGATCCAAAATGCCAGGCAAACCTCTGCCAAAAAGACTGCTCAGACCCTTTATTTACGGCGAGCCCGTTTCGATTGACGATAAACAGTATGTAATTTTGGGACTGGGAGACCGGGTTGGCGTTGTTCAAGGCTTGATGATATTTCCCTATGTTATCGCTCTGGGGGGGGCAATCATTGCAATTAGCTGGCTTTCTCAGAAAGTCACTAGCTGGAGTGATTTCGATATCCCTTTACCTGAGATTACCCTGCTGTCATTGATCATCGCATTGATCATGCACTACGCCTCAAAACGCATGAAACACAACCAGTTCACGGTATTCGATCGCGAGAAAGGCATTGTGAGCTTTCCGAAAGGGCTCTTTTCCAGTGAAGTGACAGAAGGTCCCTGGGAGGCTTGGAGTGCCAGACTGTGGATTCAGAGTACCTCCGTAGGTGCGCCGCAGCACACCCTGTCACTCGTCCATTTACCAACGGGCAGGAAGGGGATGCTCACCGCCTCGATTACCGGCATCGACACCCCACTGGCTTACTGGTCCTTTCTGGTGCAGTACATAAATAAGAATGCGCCCTTACCGGATGTACCGGCACTGGACGAGTATCCGAACAGAACGCAAGGCTTAGGCACCTGGAAGGAGTGGGAGGAAAAAGAACGCACCATAGGACACGCCGACCCCTATTACGCATGACTGGCAGAGTTAAACGAAGACCCTTCATTGGACGAATTCAATGCCAGTATCGACGCCATGCGCAGAGCTTGTTAAGGCCACCGCCCTGCTGAGCAATGTCTTCACCGAAGATACGCCTCAGACTCCTGTACAAACTGCCCGGCAAACCCCTGCCCAAGCGCCTGCTCAGGCCGTTCTCCTATGGAGAACTGGTAACACTCGACGACAAACAATATGTGATATTGGGTTTAGGTGATCGGGTTGGGGTTGTCGACGGGCTAATGATAATTCCCTATGTTATTGCTGCAGGAGGGGGGCTTATCATCGCGATAAGTTGGCTTTCTCAGAAAGTTACTAGCTGGAGTGATTTTGATATCCCATTACCTGAGGTGACACTCATAGCGCTATTAATCGCTGTGGCTATGCACTACGCCTCAAAACGCATGAAACACAACCAGTTCACGGTATTTGACCGCGAGAAAGGCACTGTGACTTTTCCAAGGGGGATGTTTCAAAAGGGCGTATTGGAAGGCCCTTGGGAGGACTGGAGCGCCCGACTGTGGGTACAGAGCTCCTACGCCGGCGCAGCGGAACATACACTGTCCCTTGTCCATTTGCCCACCGGCTTGATGGGCATGCTGACTGTATCGATCACCGGTGTCGACTTTCCGCTGGGTTACTGGTCGTTTCTGGTGCAATACATGGACAAAAATGCCCCATTACCGAAGTGCGCTCACCTGGAAAAGTACCCGAACCTGACCACGGGCCTGGGTACCTGGAAGGAGTGGGAAGAAACACAACGCACAGTGGGACACACCGATCCCTACTACGCATGGCTGGCGGAGGTAAAAGAGGACCCGTCACTCGATGTGGCCAATGCGTGAATCGTCGCACCGCGAATGTGGCAGCCAGATCACAGCATGACCAAATCGTGACGCACTCTGGTCACCTTGAGTCACTTCCTGTCATAATAAGTCACGAAAGCGCAGGGCCGGACTACGCAACTCATTGATTTTCAAAAGACCTTGAAATAGACAACTGGATTCGGGAGGCAGGGGCCGGAGGTTCGAATCCTCTCACCCCGACCAATTACTTCAACGCCTTAGCTCCCGATCCTTCCGCTTCTCTCTCTTCAGTGTGACTAAAATGTGACTCGGCAGCGTCCAACAGGGCGACCGACGGCATTGCGTGCATTTGCTGGTGTCGGACGGGGATAGCGCTCGCTCACCGTGACCGGGCCGTGGTCCAGCAGCACGGTTGGCGAGGACGCCGCATTACTCCCGGTCACCCCGCCCTATGGCGTAGTAGCTAAAGCCCTCAGCCCGCATACGGGCCGGATCATAGATATTTCTCCCGTCGAAGACGACCGGAGCCTTCATTGTCTTTTTCATGAAGTCGAAGTCGGGGCTTCGGAACATCTGCCACTCAGTGACGACCACCAGGGCATCGGCGTCCTGCAGGGTCTCCAGATTGTCCGCGCAATAGACCAGGTCGTCCCGCTCGCCATAGATGCGCCGACACTCGTCCATCGCTTCCGGATCATAGGCCTTGACCTTGGCCCCGGCCTGCCAGAGCGTTTCCATCACCACCCGGCTCGGCGCCTCCCGCATGTCGTCCGTATTCGGCTTGAAGGAGAGCCCCCAGAGAGCGAAAGTCCTGCCCTTCAACTCCCCGTTGAAATGGCGCTCGATCTTTTCGCACAGAATCCGCTTCTGCCGATAGTTGACGGCTTCGACAGCACTCAGCAGTTGCGCCTCGTAACCCACATCATGGGCCGTGCGCTCCAGGGCGCTCACATCCTTGGGAAAACAGGAGCCGCCATAGCCGCACCCGGGATAGATGAAATCGTAGCCGATGCGGCTATCGGCACCGATGCCATGGCGCACCTGCTCGATGTCGGCCCCCAGCCGCTCGGCCAGATTGGAGAGCTCGTTCATGAAACTGATCTTGGTGGCCAGCATGGCGTTGGCGGCATACTTGGTCAGCTCGGCGGAACGTATGTCCATGGCGATGACCCGCTCGTGATTGCGGTTGAACGGCGCATAGAGGGCGCGCAGCAGTTCGGTGGTGCGCGGATTGTCGGTGCCAATGATGATGCGATCGGGTTTCATGAAATCTTCCAGCGCGGCTCCCTCCTTGAGAAATTCGGGATTTGAAACCACGTCAAACTCGACCTGCTTGCCATTCGCCTGCAGGGTCTGCTGAATACGCTCTTTGACTTTGTCCGCGGTGCCCACCGGCACCGTCGACTTGTCGACGACCACCCGATACTCCGTCATATGCTCGGCAATCGACTCGGCCACAGCCAGCACATACTTCAGATCGGCCGAACCGTCCTCGTCGGGAGGCGTGCCCACGGCAATGAATTGAAACAGGCCGTGATCCACCGCTTCCTTGGCGTCGGTGGTGAAGCGCAGCCGCCCCGCGTGGGCATTGCGCTCGACCACTTTGCCGAGACCCGGCTCGTAGATCGGGATTTCCGCCCGCTTCAGCATCTCGATCTTGTTCTCATCCACATCCATGCAGAGAACGTCATTACCCACTTCGGCGAGACAAGCCCCCGTAACCAAGCCTACGTAACCGGAACCGAACACTGTAACTTTCATGAGAGACCCTATGGTGAAAACCGGAATATCAATGAGCAAGCTGCCACATTGAAACAGCTAAAGATGACAATTGGTGGGTATGGTACCGTCTGCCGGATGTCCAGGCCATAACGCTAGTGAGCGTGATGACCGCTTCCAGTCACGGCCGCCTCTATGGACGCAGCAACCTGCTCCGACGACATCAGATCCGCATCGATCACGGGAAGCAGCTTGACACGCACCTGCCCCCTGACGAAAACGGATGAGATGACATGACCCTCCCGGGCCACGCCGCGGATGCGCAAGGGAACGACCGGGGCTTTACTGATCACCGCCAGGCGCGCGGCGCCGGCTTTGGTGCGCCGTGGCGGATCGCTGTCCAGATGGATCTTGCCATGCGGAAACAGCGCCACGACCTCGCCCTTGCGCAAGGCCTTGAAGGCCTGGCGCAACGCCTTCTCGGGTGATCGCTCACGATCCACCGGGATACAGCCGGCTGCGCGAAACAACCAGGTCAGGCCGAAACGCCGATACTGCTCACGGGCGATGAGAAACCGCAATGGACGGCGGCTGCAGGCGATCATCACCAGCGGATCGAGCCCGGAGATGTGGTTTGAGACCACGATGGCCGGTCCGGTTTTAGGCAGCGGCAGATCGACCGGCTTCAATCGATGGTAGTGGACACAGAGCAGACGGATCAGACCATCCACCCAGTTGAGCCAGCGGGAACCCCAGTCTGTCCGATTGGCCTTGAAACAGTGACGTGAAAGCCATATCAGCCCGACGCTCAGAACACCGCACAGCAATAAGAGTATCGTCGCCCTATCCACCCTCTCGCATCCAGCCGATCAGCGCTCAGGAGCGCCCTTTGCCGCCCTTACGGTAGACCTTGCGCTGAAACAGGTCCGTACGCCGGCTGACCAGACGATCCACGAACAGCACGCCATCGAGATGATCCACCTCATGCTGTACGGCGCGCGCCTCGAATCCCTCCATCTCGAACTCGAGAGGTTCACCGAAAGGATCCTGCGCCTTCAGCTTGATGCGCTCCGCGCGAATCACGTTTCCGGTGTAGTCGGGCACCGAGAGGCAGCCCTCGCGCCCCAGTTCGAAACCGTCCCATTCGGTGATCTCCGGATTCACCAGCACCAGCCTGCCGTGGTTGGGCACCGGCTTGCGGGTGGCGGAACAGTCGATGATGACGACACGCTGCAAGTGTCCCACCTGAGTCGCGGCGATACCGACAGCGGCGGGGCCGTTCAGGCGGGTCTCCTCGAGGTCGTCGATAAAGCGATGCAGTTCGTCATCGAACTGCTCGACCTCCTGCGCAATCCGCTTCAGCCTGGAATCAGGCAGTTTGAGTATCTCCAGAATCGCCATGCTTCACCCGATCAGTGTTTCGATCGGGGAGACATGCACATCGATATCCTGTGCTTTCAACGGCTCCAGCGCGGCCTCCAGCGCCTCCAGTGTGGCCTCGGCGTAGCCCTGGATGGTCATGATGTAGACCGGCTGCTGCTCCGTTCCCACCACATCCGACTCCAGCTCGAGGATATTGAAACCGCAGCCGGCCAGCGCGCCGGTGACCCGCGCCACGATACCGGCACGGTCGGCACCGTTGACCCGCACCTGAAAATTGGGCACCCGATGCTGGTGCAGGGCACCCCGGATAGGATCGGTATGGATCTGCAGGCCCAGCGTTTGCACCACCGGCTCGAGCAGGGGCAACAGGGGCACCTCCTTGGGACCGCCCACCATCATCATGATCGTGAAATTGCCGCCAAGCCGGATCATCGAGGTCTCGCCGAGATTGAATCCCCCGCGATAGAGAGCGTCGGTCACCTGCGCCACGATCCCGGGCTGATCTTCACCCACCAGCGTCAACATCTGCCAATCCATCAATCCATCCTCATAGTCGATTATCACTCCCCACCGGCTCCAACCAGATAAGAGAGGCCATTCTACCGGTCACGCCCTCGCGCCGATAGGAGTAAAACAGGGACGATTGCGTCCAGGTGCAGTGGTCACCGCCTCCCACATAAGCCACACCCAGTCGCTGCAGGCGCGATCTGGCCAAGCGATAGATATCCGCCAGCCAGCGCCCTCGCCGATGGGCAACGAATGCGCTCTGATCCTCCACACAGCGGTCGACGAAGGCTTGGCGCACCTCGTCGCCGACCTCGAAGGCGGCGGGACCGATGGCTGGCCCCAACCAGACCAGCAGCTGTTCCGGCGGCACCGACATCCGCGCGATGGCGGACTCCACCACACCGGCGGCCAGACCGCGCCAGCCGGCATGCACGGCGCTGACCACCCGTCCGCTCCGATCGGCCATCAGCAGCGGCAGGCAGTCCGCCGTCAACACGGCGCAGACCCGACCCGGCTGGCGGCTGAACACCGCGTCCGCCTCGCATCCGGGCGTATCGTTGGCGCCGTCGGCCACCTCGCAGCCGTGGACCTGATGCAGCCAGAAGGGTTCAGCGGGCAGACCGCAGTCCTGTCGCAGCAAGATCCGGTTGCGCGTCACCGTTGCCGCTTCGTCACCCACGTGCTGCGCCAGGTTCAGGCTGTCATAGGGCGGCCTGCTGAACCCGCCCTGGCGGGTGGTGATCAGCGCCTTCACATTGGAGGGAACCGGCCAGTCGGGAATCAGCGGCCGGATCATCGCTCCGCATCCTGCTCGAGCGCGCTCAGCAACTGACACATGTCGGCCGGCAGCGGCGCCTCCCAGGAGAGACGCTCTCCCGTCTCGGGATGCTGCAGGGTCAGTCGCATGGCGTGCAACGCCTGTCGGCGAAATCCACGCAAGGTCTCGACCAGAGCGTCGCTGGCGGCGGGTGGGAGTTTGAGTCTGCCGCCATAGAGCGGATCGCCCACCAGGGGGTGGTGGATATGGGCCATGTGCACGCGGATCTGATGGGTGCGTCCGGTCTCCAGCTCCACTTTGACATAGGTGTGGGCGCGAAAACGTTGCAGCACGCGGTAGTGGCTCACTGCCGGCTTGCCCGATTCGATCACCGCCATGCGCAGGCGGTTGACCGGATGTCGCGCGATAGGCGCATCGACGGTGCCACCCGCGGTCATCACACCCTGGACAACGGCGCGGTACTCCCGTTTCACGCTGCGGGCCTGCAGCTGAGACACCAGCGCGTTCTGCGCCGGCAGGGTCTTGGCCACCACCAGCAGGCCGCTGGTCTCCTTGTCGAGCCGATGCACGATGCCGGCCCGGGGGATCCGCGCCAGGGGCGGATGGTGGGCCAGCAGTCCGTTCAGCAGCGTTCCCTTGGGATTGCCGGCCGCCGGATGCATCACCAGCCCTGCCGGTTTGTTGACCACCAGCAGGGCAGCGTCCTCGTAGAGGATATCCAGCGCCATCGTCTCGCCCTGATCGAAGACCTCCGCCTCCAGTTCCGGCCGCAGCAGGATATGTTCGCCGCCGCGAAGCCGCTCCTTGGGACGGCAGCTGCGGCCGTCCAACAATACCCGTCCTGTCTTGATCCAGTGCTGCAGGCGACTGCGGGAGTAGTCCGGGCAGCGCTCCGCCAACAGCTGGTCCAGTCTGTAACCCGCCGAATCGGGCGGGACCAGGATCTCCAGGGGCTGAACTTCAGCAGCCGGGTCGCGGTCAGACACCATCGCTAACCCCCAGAAAGCGGTTTCCGTTATACTCTCGCCTCACGTCATCACCCCAGGTATCGCTGTTCCACCCATGATCGTCCGCAACCTCGTCGCTCTCTTCGCCCTGCTGCCCCTGATTTTCGCCTGTGCCGTACCCGATCTGCAGGACGAGACCAAGGACTGGAGCGCCAGCCAGTTCTACTCGGAGGCCAAGGATGCCATGATGGGGGGCGAATACGATAAGGCTATCAAATACTACAACGGGCTGCAGGCCAGATATCCTTTCGGCCCCTATGCCACCCAGGCGCAGCTCGACACCATCTACGCCCATTACAAAAACAACGAGCCCGACTCAAGCATCGCCGCCGCCGACCGCTTCATCAAACTCTACCCGCAGAATCCCTATGTGGATTACGCCTACTACCTGAAGGGTCTGGCCAACTACAACCGCAACACCAGCATCATGAGCCGCCTGATCGAAACCGACCCCTCGCAGCGGGATGCCGGTGCCGCGCTCAATTCATTCAACGATTTTGCGGAGTTGGTTCGCCGTTTCCCCGACAGCAAGTATTCCGCCGACGCCCGGCAGAGAATGCTCTATCTGCGCAACAACATCGCCATGTACCAGATACATGTTGCGCGTTACTACATGAAACGGGGGGCCTATCTGGCCGCCGCCAACCGGGCCAACCGGGTAGTGACCAATTTTCAACGCACGGATGCGGTGAAAGAGGCTCTCGAGATCATGGTCGATGCCTACACCCGTCTCGGCATGAACGAACTGGCGGCGGACGCGCAACGGGTGCTGGCGCTGAATCAGGAAAATGGCAATCTCGGCCAGCCGACGGAAGCGGAGGAGAATTCGGGCATCCTCTCCACCTTGCTGGCGCCTTTGAATCTGGACAAATGAGTAGCGCCCCATAAAGGGGCGCATGATCGGAATCAGATAGCCGCTTCGTCCTCTTCGCCGGTGCGGATACGGATCACCCGGTCCACCGGTGAGACGAAGATCTTGCCGTCACCGATCTTTCCTGTACGCGCGGCATTGGTGATCGCATCGATACAGGCATCGACCTGTTCGCTGGCCACCACCATCTCGAGCTTCACCTTGGGCAGGAAATCGACCACGTATTCGGCACCGCGATAGAGTTCGGTGTGGCCCTTTTGCCGCCCGAAGCCCTTGACCTCGGTCGCCGTCATACCGGTGATGCCCACTTCAGAGAGGGCCTCCCTTACGTCCTCCAGCTTGAACGGCTTGATGATTGCTACCACTTTCTTCATATCGACGCAGCTCCAGATGATGAATTTATTGGTTTTTTAGTCAGGTCCGGGGAGTTTACCGCCCCACTACCGACTCCGTCCAATCCGTTGGCAGGCGTGGCCGTCAGCGCAAATACTCCTTACCCCAGGTCAGCGGATAGCGACGATCGCGCCCATAGGCGCGTTTTGTGATCTTTATGCCCGGGGGCGCCTGTCGCCTTTTGTACTCATTGCGATCGACCATACGCACCACCCGCTCGACAGTCTCCACGTCGTATCCGGCGGCCACGATCTCCTCGATCCCCTGATCCTGCTCCACATAGCGCTCCAGGATAGCATCGAGTACCGCATAATCGGGCAGTGAGTCGCTGTCCTGCTGATCGGGCGCCAGTTCGGCCGAGGGCGGACGCTCGAGCACCCGCTGCGGGATCACCGGCGCGATGCTGTTGCGGTAGGCGCAGAGCTGGTAGACCAGGGTCTTGGGCACATCCTTGATCGGCGCGAAGCCACCGGCCATATCGCCATAGAGGGTGGCGTAGCCGACCGACATCTCGCTCTTGTTGCCGGTGGTCAACAGGATGCGTCCCTTCTTGTTGCTGATGGCCATCAGAATGATGCCCCGACAGCGGGCCTGAATATTCTCCTCGGTGACATCCACCGGTTTGCCGGCGAACTCCTCCTCCAGCATGGAGAGAAAGGCCTTGAAGGCCGGCTCGATTGGTATCGAGCGGTATTCAACACCGAGCGCCTCGGCTTCCGCCACCGCATCCTCGTTGCTCATGTCCGCCGTGTAGCGCGACGGCATCATCACCACCTCGACCTGATCGACCCCCAGGGCATCCACCGCAATGGCCAGGGTCAGGGCGGAGTCGACACCGCCGGAAAGGCCGAGGATAGCGCCGTTGAAACCGTTCTTGAGTACATAGTCACGCACGCCCAGCACCAAAGCCTCATAGATTCGCTGCAGCTCCTCCATCTCCACCATGATGGCCTGACCGATGGGCAGGGGCGGCCGCTGCGAAGTATCGATGCGCAGTGTGGTCGTGCTCTCCTCGAAGAACGGAAGCCGCTGCTGCAGGGTTCCCGAGGAATCGACCACGAAGGAGCCGCCGTCGAACACCAGCTCATCCTGCCCCCCCACCAGGTTGGCGTAGACGATCGGCAGGCGATTCTCACGGGCACGCTGCTGAACCAGTCCCTCCCGCTCGGGCGCCTTTCCGATATGAAAAGGCGAGGCGTTGATATTGAGCAGCAGTTCGGCTCCGGCCGCCCTGCTCATCGCCGCCGGCTCCGCCTGCCAGATGTCCTCGCAAACCGTGAGGCCGATGCGCACACCCGATACCTCGAAAGTCACCGCCTCGTGACCCGGCACGAAATAGCGCTTCTCATCGAACACGCTGTAGTTGGGCAGCAGATGCTTGGCGTACTCCGCGATGATCTCGCCATCCCGCCAGACGCCCGCCGCGTTACACAGCCCCTGCGCCCGCCTCAGGGGATAGCCGACCACGATATGGATGCCGCGCACGTGCGACAGCACGTTCGCCACCGCACGCTCCACACGCCGGATGAAGTGATCACGCAACAGCAGGTCTTCCGGCGGGTAGCCGGTCAGCGCCAGCTCGGGAAAGACGATGATATCGGCATCACCGACCGCCGCCGAAGCGGCTTCGATGATGCGCCGGGCATTGCCCTCGATGTCGCCGACCAGGAAATTGAGCTGGGCGATCTGGATGTTGAGACTCAAGATGGACACTCCTATGTAAGCGGGTCGTCACCACAGTCTTGCAATCGACTGGAAGCATCACAAAGCATCCGCTTCAGTTTTGCTGACTCAAGGAACCTCCGGTCGATAAGCGTATTACGGGTGACAGACGAGATGGCCCGACACGGCGATGAAGAGCCGCTCCAAAACAGGCCTTCGACTGACCTCTTCAACCGCAGTCAAAGCCTCTCATGACACCACCGCCCCGTTCCCGCAGGTATCAGAGGCGCCTTCTGGCCCGGCTGCAGCCGGATTCGGACAATATCAACCCGGCAACCCAGTATATCGTGTTCAGGGCTTCAAGCCCGCCCTTGATCAAGCCATGGCTTGCAGGCAGGGAATTCCCTTGCCGAGATCCGCAATCCGGAACGAGGGCGGGCTCGCAGCCCCGAACACCGTTGGTTGAAACGGCAGGCTGAAGTGTGCCAGCCAGCAGTCCGCGTTATCAAAACCAGCTGCAGCGATGCTTTGAAGCCATGCTGCAGGCTGGCACACAGCGGCTGAACACGACATACTTGGGCGCTGGGTCAATTTTCAAAAAGCGGATCGCTACAGAATCCATCCATGGGACTTAGATATCTCCTGCTCGTGCTGGCCTTGTGGGGGCTCTACCTCATCATTCGCCATCTGCTCCGCCAACGGCGGCAACAGCGGACACGACCGCTCAACCCCAAGTCAGTCGACAGCGTACAGTGCCTGCACTGCGGTCTTCACCTGCCCCGCGAGGAGGCACTGCATCGCGGAGACCGCTACTACTGCAGCCAGGCGCATCTCAAAGCCGCGGAGCAGGATACCCCTGCCGACTGATGGCCAACCTACGCGACCGCCAGGACAACCTGCAGCGAAAGACGGTCATCGAAAGCCGTCGCATGGATCAGGCCGAAGCCCTGCATTGGAACTCCCTGCGCCTCTTCCTGATCTATCGCATCGTCGTCGCCATGGGCCTGATCTACCTCTTTTACAGCGGCTCGGGCCCCGACTTTCTAGGCCAGTCGGCGCCGGAGCTGTTCGGCTTCGTCAGTATCCTCTACATGGCCCTGACCATCCTTTCGGCCCTGTTCTGGCACTGGCGCGTACCCGAGCCCGAACTGCAAGCCTACATCATCGTCTTCGTCGACATTGCCGCCATCACCCTCATGATGCACGCCAGCGGCGGCGTCCACAGCGGCATCGGCATGCTGATCGCGGTCTCCATCACCGGCGGCGCCCTGATCATGGGCGGGCGGGCATCCCTGCTGTTCGCCGCCTTGGCCTCCCTGGCGGTCATCGCCGAACAGCTCTACAACCATTTCAACGGTATCCTGGGCGTGCGTTTCTCCCAGGCCGGATTCCTCGGCACCGTCTTCTTCGCCACCTCGCTGCTGACCCTGGTTCTAAGCGGCCGGGCGCGTGCAAGCGAAGCACTCGCCAAGGCCCGCGCCGACGAGCTGGGGCATATGGCCAAAATCAACGAATACGTGATTCAGCACATGCGTACCGGGGTACTGGTGCTGGATGCCGACAACCGGATCCTGATGATCAACAATCCGGCCTGGCATCTCCTCGGCATGCCGGCCGCCGCCGTCGGCAGCAGCCTGCAAGCCGCCTCGCCGGAACTGAGCCGCCGCCTGCGTCACTGGCGACGCGATGTCACCAATGATCCGGAACCCTTCCAGGCTCACCACCAGGGCCCCGAACTCAAGGCCCAGTTCAATCCTCTGGGTAGCCGTAATGAAGGTGATGTACTGATCTTTCTGGAGGACACTTCCCAGATCACCCGTGAGGCGTTGCAACTGAAACTCGCTTCACTGGGCCGCCTGACCGCCAGCATCGCCCATGAGATCCGCAACCCTCTCGGTGCCATCAGCCATGCCAGTCAGCTGTTCGGTGAATCGCCCGACCTCACCGCCGCGGACCGTCGGCTCACCGAGATCATCAGAGCCAATTCGGAACGGATCAACAAGGTAATCGAGAATGTGCTGCAGATCTCCCGCAAATCATCGAGCAAACCGGTGCTGATACTGCTCAAGACCTGGATTCAGGAGTTGACCACGGAGCTGATCAAAAATCAGGGCTTCCTTGAAGGCACCCTGCACACCCAGATCGAGCCCGAGAATTGCAGCATCATTGCCGATCCGGAACAGCTGCGCCAGGTGATCACCAACCTATGCAACAATGCACGCGAGGCGGTCGACAGCCCCGAAAACCTCGAATTGCGCATCGTCGGCGGCCTGACCCAGGAGTTCGACCACCCGGTACTGGACATCTTCGACAACGGCTCGGGCATCGAACCCGAGGTGGCGAAACAGATCTTCGAGCCCTTCTTCACCACCCGCAACAAAGGCACCGGACTGGGTCTCTACATCACCAAGGAGCTTTGCGAGATCAACAACATACGCCTTGAATACATCCCTGGCCCCACAGGCGGAAGCTGCTTTAGACTGCACTTCGAGCGTTGGAAAGCGGAGGGACAGACCTGATGACACAGCCACTGGCGCTGATCGTTGACGACGAACCCGACATCTGTGAACTGCTGGAGATCACCCTCCTGCGCATGGGCATAGATGCCCAGTCGGTGCTCGATCTCGGCTCGGCACGTCAGCTGCTGGAGTCACAACACTTCGATCTCTGCCTCACCGATATGCGCCTGCCCGACGGCAACGGTATCGACCTGGTGCGCCACATCAGCAGCAGCCATCCCGAACTTCCGGTGGCCATGATCACCGCCCACGGCAACATGGAGTCTGCGATCGAGGCGTTGAAGGCCGGCGCCTTCGATTTCGTCTCAAAACCGGTGGATCTCGATGTGTTGCGCAAGCTGGTGGAGAAGGCGATCAAACTCGGCACACCGGTTAACCGCCCGCAAACGGATCCGAACCGGGCGGCAGAGGAACCCGTCGTCCTGTTGGGCCAGTCGAAATCGATGGAGCGGGTGCGTCAGCTGATCCGCAAGCTCGCCCGCAGCCAGGCACCGGTCTATATCAGTGGCGAATCGGGTACCGGCAAGGAGCTGGCGGCACGGCTGATCCATCAGCAGGGTCCACGCGCCGACCACCCCTTCGTCGCCGTCAATTGTGGCGCCATCCCGCAGGAGCTGATGGAGAGCGAGCTTTTCGGTCACAAGAAAGGCAGTTTCACCGGCGCCAGCAGCGACAAGGAGGGCCTGTTCCAGAGCGCGGACGGCGGCACCCTGTTTCTCGACGAGATCGCCGACCTCCCTCTGCACATGCAGGTCAAGCTGCTGCGGGCGATTCAGGAGAAGCGGGTGCGTCCGGTCGGCGGCCAGCAGGAGATTCCGGTCGATGTGCGCATCATCAGCGCCACCCATAAACAGCTGGCGCAGCTGGTGGAGAGCGGCGAGTTCCGCCAGGATCTCTTCTACCGCATCAATGTGATCGAACTGCCGTTGCCGCCGCTGCGTGAGCGCAGCGAGGACATTCCCCTGCTGGCCCAGCATTTCCTGACCCGGCTCTCGCGACAGAACGCCATACGAAAACCCAGGATTTCAGGCGCCGCCATGACGGCGCTCATGGGCTACCCGTTTCCGGGCAATATCCGTGAACTTGAAAATATCCTGGAGCGCTCGGTAACCCTGTTCGAGGGCGACAACCTGCAGGCGGAGGATCTGCAGTTGCCGGAGCAACCGACCGGCGCCCTGGCCCACAGCGATAACCAGCCCCTGGGTGACATGATGGAAGCGGTCGAGCGCGAGGCCATCATCAAGGCCCTGGAGGAGACCCGCTGGAACCGGACGGCCGCGGCCAGGAAACTGGGCATGTCGCTGCGTTCGCTGCGCTATCGCCTGGAAAAACTGGGCATCGAGTGAACGAATCGGGCTGAGGCAATGTGACCACAATCACACTTCAGCAACTCTTTGCCGGAAACAACCGATCAACCCGCCGCATTTTGAAAAAAATCTTTTTCCGCGCCAGCCTGAAGAAGTGACAATTATTGTCACTATCTGACAGTCAGGGTCATGCCTGAGGCTGAACTCCCGATATATCGCGCACTGGACTAAAGCCTCATCGGCAAACACAGCATACTTCATCCGATTGATTATCAAAGAATTACAAACCCATTCTCAGTTTCATGCCCGCCAATTGCAGACAATTGGCACAACGAGTGCAATTACCTAGGCAACCCCGTGAAAATCCGGGCTAAAGATTCACCGAACCACGCCGACAACACAGGCACTCAATTGAACACGGAGCCTTTACGATGAAAAAACAAACTGGTTTTACCCTTATCGAACTCATGATCGTGGTGGCCATCATCGCGATCCTGGCGGCAATCGCCATTCC
>JBNLGI010000123.1:0-6334 GCA_050305975.1 Sedimenticolaceae bacterium
CGCCTCCAGGGCCAGAAAGGCGACGATGCCCAGCGCCGTATTGGCGACCCGCACATCGGACCACTTGCGGGCCCGCCTGGCGGTGTAGCGCAGGGCGAAGTCTTCCAGGGTCTCGTTGGCGACCCATTGGTTGTAGCGGCGTTTGGTGGGTATGACCCGCTGATCGGCAGACATAAAAAGGGCGACCTTCTCTTCGCTTGCATCTTTTGCGTGCAGTGCAGGGTGCGCAGCGCACCAAAATCGTGCCCCAGGGACTATCCGATACTCCCCAGCTCCCCGCTATACGTCATTTGACGTATCCCCATGACCGCATCGCCGAATGGCGACCATGGCTTTCAGGGCCCGATACTGACTCCCTACTGAGAGCCCATTTCACCCAAAACTGCAATTCCGATGCCAAACCCCAAACAGGAGCTACACCTCATGAAAAAGAGCCGCTTGAAACACATACTGCTGTCCCTGGCCCTCTCGGCGGCCGCCATCGGCAGCGCTCAGGCCGCCGACACCATCAAGGTCGGCATACTGCACTCCCTCTCCGGCACCATGGCCATCAGCGAAACCACCCTCAAGGACACCATGCTGATGCTGATCGAAGAGCAGAACAGGAAAGGCGGGCTGCTGGGCAAGAAGCTCGAGCCCGTGGTGGTCGACCCCGCCTCCGACTGGCCCCTGTTCGCCGAGAAGGCGCGCGAGCTGTTGAGCAAGCACAAGGTCGCCGCCATCTTCGGCAACTGGACCTCGGTCTCGCGCAAGTCGGTGCTGCCGGTGGTGGAGGAGCTCAACGGTCTGCTCTTCTATCCGGTGCAGTACGAAGCCGAAGAGTCCTCCAAGAACGTTTTCTACACCGGCGCCGCGCCCAACCAGCAGGCGATCCCCGCCGTCGACTACCTGATGAACGAAGTGGGGGTCAAGCGCTGGGTGCTGGCGGGCACCGACTACGTCTACCCCCGCACCACCAACAAGATCCTCGAAGCCTACCTCAAGGCCAAGGGCGTGACCGACAAGGACATCATGATCAACTACACCCCCTTCGGCCACTCCGACTGGCAGTCGATCGTCTCCGAGATCAAGAAGTTCGGCTCCACCGGGATCAAGACCGCCGTGGTCTCCACCATCAACGGCGACGCCAACGTCCCCTTCTACAAGGAGCTGGGTAACCAGGGCATCTCCGCCGAGGACATCCCGGTGGTCGCCTTCTCCGTGGGCGAGGAGGAGCTCTCCGGCATCGACACCAAGCCCCTGGTGGGACACCTGGCCGCCTGGAACTACTTCATGAGCGTGGACGACGAGGCCAACAGCGCGTTCATCGACGCCTGGCACCAATTCATCAAGAACCCTGAGCGCGTCACCAACGACCCCATGGAGGCCCACTACATCGGCTTCAACATGTGGGTGAAGGCGGTGGAGAAGGCCGGCACCACCGATCCCGATGCGGTGCAGGAGGCCATCATCGGCGTCGCCGTGCCCAACCTCACCGGCGGCTACTCCGCCATGATGCCCAACCACCACATCACCAAACCGGTACTGATCGGTGAGATTCAGGAGGATGGTCAGTTCGTCGTCGTGTGGCAGACCTCCGGCCTGGTTGCCGGCGACGCCTGGTCCGACTTCCTGCCGGGCTCCAAGGACATCATCTCCGACTGGCGCGCCCCGCTCTCCTGCGGCAACTACAATGTCAAGACCGCCAAGTGCTCCGGACAGAACTACGAGTGATCGCAGCCTGATCGGAATCAATTGAGCGGATCCACCACAGCCGGCCCGGTCCCACCGGGCCGGCAAGCCACCGAATGACGACCATGCCCATGATCACGCTACTGAAATGGCTGTTGCTGACCGTCTGCCTGAGCGCCATGCCCCTGGCGACGGCGTTGGCGGAAGCATCGGCCGATGCGCTGGAGCAGGCGGCCGAGCTGCTGAAATCGAGAAAGTTCGACGACAAGACGCAGGCGGTGGAGCTGTTGGCGGCGGACGCCGGCGAACGCGCCGGCCGCATGCTCAAAGCACTGCTCGACGGCGATCTCTACATCGCCAACAAGGACAACAGCCTGGTTATCGCCGGAGCGGAAAGCGATGCGGGCTACCCTGTCAGCGACGCCCTGAGCGGCGAACCCCTCGGTCAGCTCGGCAAGCGCGAGCTGAAGAAGATCTCCCTCAACAACAAGATGCGCCGCCAGATACGCAGCGCCCTGGCAGTGATGGACCTGCGCCACCCGGACGCCGCCAAGCGGCTGGCGGCGGTCAACCAGATGCTCGACCGGCCGAGTACCGAATACGCCCTCCTGGTCGAGCCGCTGCTGGCCCGGGAGAGCGAGGCCGATGTGCGCGAGGCGATGGAGATCGTGATCGCCCTGGCCAATCTCACATCCGACGCCAAGGCCGCGCGCATGGCCGCGGTCGAAGCCCTGGACGGCAACATCCATCCCGCCGTGCGCAATGGCCTGAAGGAGCTGAAACAGGGCACCACGGACAAGGCCTTCGCCACCGAGATCGACAGGGTACTGAAACGCATCGACGCCAAGCTGCAACTCTATAGTGTGATCGAAAACGTCTTCTTCGGCCTCAGCCTCGGCTCGGTGCTGGTGCTGGCCGCCATCGGTCTGGCCATCACCTTCGGCGTCATGGGCGTGATCAACATGGCGCATGGCGAACTGATCATGATCGGCGCCTACACCACTTATGTCATCCAGCTGCTGATGCCGGATCACATCGGTATCTCGGTTATCGTCGCCATCCCGGCCGCCTTCCTGGTCTCGGGACTGGTCGGCATCGCCATCGAGCGCGGGGTGATCCGCTTCCTCTACGGCCGCAGTCTGGAGACCCTGCTGGCCACCTTCGGCATCAGCCTGATCCTGCAACAGACGGTGCGTTCCATCTTCTCGCCACTCAACCGCTCGGTGGAGACTCCGGCCTGGATGAGCGGGACCTGGGAGATCAACAGCGCGCTGTCCCTGACCATGAACCGGCTCTACATCATCCTCTTCTGCCTGCTGGTCTTCGCTGCCCTGTTTTTCGTGTTGAAGAGGACCGCGCTCGGACTGCAGGTGCGCGCCGTCTCCCAGAACCGGGCCATGGCCCGCGCCATGGGCGTGCGCTCCGAATGGGTGGACGCCCTGACCTTCGGCCTCGGTTCCGGCATCGCCGGCATCGCCGGCGTGGCCCTGAGCCAGCTCACCAACGTCGGCCCCAACCTGGGCCAGGCCTACATCGTCGACAGCTTCATGGTGGTGGTGTTCGGCGGCGTGGGCAACCTCTGGGGCACCCTGATCAGCGGCATGACCCTGGGCGTGGCCAACAAGTTCCTGGAGCCCTGGTCAGGCGCGGTGCTGGCCAAGATCCTGGTGCTGGTCTTCATCATCCTGTTCATTCAGAAGAAGCCCCGGGGACTCTTTCCCCAGAAGGGCCGCGCGGCGGAGGGCTGACCGGTGGCTTTTCTCAAGAGCGATCGCGGTGGACTGATCTTTCTCGCCCTACTGGCGGTGGCGACGGTGCTGGTGCCGGTGCTCAATCTGCTGCCCGAGGGCAACCCGCTGCATCTGACCACCTACACGGTCACCCTGCTGGGCAAGTATCTTGCCTTCGCCCTGCTGGCCATGGCGGTGGATCTGGCCTGGGGCTATCTCGGTATCCTGAGCCTGGGCCATGGCGCCTTCTTCGCCCTCGGCGGTTACGCCATGGGCATGTACCTGATGCGCCAGATCGGCGACCGCGGCGTCTACGGCAATCCCGAACTGCCCGACTTCATGGTCTTCCTCAACTGGGACAGCCTGCCCTGGTTCTGGTCCGGCTTCGACATGTTCTGGTTCGCCGCCCTGATGGTGATGCTGGTGCCCGGAGTGCTCGCCCTCGTCTTCGGCTGGCTCGCCTTCCGCTCGCGGGTCACCGGGGTCTATCTCTCCATCATCACCCAGGCCCTGACCTATGCCCTGATGCTCGCCTTCTTTCGCAACGAGATGGGCTTCGGCGGCAACAACGGCCTCACCGACTTCAAGGAGATCCTCGGCTTCAGCCTGCAGGAGGACACCACCCGCCTCGCCCTCTATATCGCCACCGCCCTGGCCCTGGGCCTGGGCTATGTCGCCTGCCGGGCGGTGGTCAACTCGCGCCTGGGCCGGGTCGCCGTGGCCATCCGCGACGCCGAGGACCGCACCCGCTTCGTCGGCTACAAGGTCGAGCACGTGAAGCTGGCCATCTTCACCTTCTCAGCCGTACTGGCCGGTATCGCCGGCGCCCTCTACGTGCCCCAGGTCGGCATCATCAATCCGGGCGAGTTCTCTCCCCTCAACTCCATCGAGATCGTCATCTGGGTGGCGGTGGGCGGACGCGCCACCCTCTACGGCGCGGCGGCGGGGGCGCTGATGGTCAACTACGGCAAGACCTACTTCACCGCCGCCCTGCCGGAAGTCTGGCTGTTCGCCCTCGGCGCCCTGTTCGTACTGGTGACCCTGTTTCTCCCCAAGGGGGTCATCGGGCTGCTGCAGCGACGGAGGGCCGAATCGTGAAAGCCCTGGACAATCTGCGCCAAACCATGCGCCGGGACCGGGTCTTCGACTTCATGCTGGAGACCCGCAATCTGCAGGCGGACCTGAGCCACGGCACCATTCTCTACCTGGAGGAGATCTCGGTCAGCTTCGACGGTTTCAAGGCGATCGACAATCTGAACCTCTACATCAACGTCGGTGAACTGCGCTGCATCATCGGACCCAACGGCGCCGGCAAGACCACCATGATGGACATCATCACCGGCAAGACCCGGCCCGATCAGGGCAGCGCCTTTTTCGGCTCCAACATCGACCTGCTGCGCATGAGCGAGCCGGAGATCGCCCAGGTGGGCATAGGTCGGAAGTTCCAGAAACCCACGGTGTTCGAATACCACAGCGTGTTCGAAAACCTGGAGCTCTCCATGGCCGGGGACAAGCGGGTCTGGCCCACCCTGGTGGCCCGCCTCGACAGCGCCCAGCGTGATCACATCGACGAGGTGCTGTCGATCATCGGCCTCACTGAACAGCGTGACCGCCTCGCCGGCGCGCTCTCCCACGGGCAGAAGCAGTGGCTCGAGATCGGTATGCTGCTGATGCAGAATCCCAAGCTGCTGCTGGTGGACGAGCCGGTCGCGGGCATGACCCATCAGGAGATGGACCGCACCGCGGAACTGCTCACCTCCCTGGCGGGGGACCACTCGGTGGTGGTGGTGGAACATGATATGGATTTCGTGCGCTCCATCGCCCGCACAGTGACCGTGCTGCACCAGGGCAGCGTGCTCGCAGAGGGCAGCATGGACGAGGTGCAGAACGACCCCCGGGTGGTCGAGGTGTACCTGGGTGAATGAGTTGCAACAGAAGGCTTAGAAATGCTTACAGTCAATGCCATCAACCAGTTTTACGGTGAGTCCCACACCCTCTGGGATCTCGACCTCGAAGTCCCGGAAGGGCAGTGCACCTGTCTGATGGGGCGCAACGGGGTGGGTAAGACCACGCTGCTGCAATGTATCATGGGACTGCTGCCGGTCCGCTCCGGTGAGATGCTGTTTCAGGGGGAGAACCTGAACCGCAGGATTGCCGAACATCGCGCCCCCCTGGGTATCGGCTACGTGCCCCAGGGACGACAGATCTTCCCCATGCTCACGGTGGAGGAAAACTTGCTCATCGGCCTGCCGGTGCGTCAGGATAAGCGCAAGGAGATACCCGGGTTCATCTTCGAACTGTTTCCCGTGCTCAAGGAAATGCTGGGTCGCCGGGGCGGCGATCTCTCGGGTGGTCAGCAACAGCAGCTGGCCATCGGCCGCGCCCTGGTGATCGATCCCAAACTGCTGATCCTGGACGAACCCACGGAGGGCATTCAGCCCAACATCGTGCAGGAGATCGGTGAGATTATCCGCCGTCTCAACAAGGAGATCGGTCTCACCGTGTTGCTGGTGGAACAGAAACTGCCCTTCGCCCGCAAGGTGGCGGATCGCTTCTGCATCCTCGACCGGGGACGCCATGTGGCGCGGGGCGAGATGGGCGAACTCAACGACGAACTGATTCGACAATACCTGACTGTGTAGCGAGATTGATGATGACAAAAATTACAAGACTGATGGCCCTGTCCCTCGCCCTGAGCGTATCGCCGGCCTGGGCCCATGTGGGACCCGAAAACGGGACACAGCACCTGTTTGAACACGCGATCCTGTTCATGGCCCTGGCCCTGCCAGTCTATTTCGGGGTGCGTTACTTTCGCAGGCTGAAGACCTCGCGCATCGAAAGACGATCCGAGCGACGCGGGTAATGGGTAGGTCGGGTTAGCGCAGCGTAACCCGACGGGCAGTGGCGAGATCCCCGAGCATGTCGGGTTACGC
>JBNLGI010000124.1:0-4446 GCA_050305975.1 Sedimenticolaceae bacterium
ATCCAGCGCCTGATCGGGCGCTCCCTGCGCGCGGCGGTGGACCTCAAGGCCCTGGGCGAGCGCACCATCACCCTCGACTGCGACG
Source organism: Sedimenticolaceae bacterium (assembly GCA_050305975.1). Taxonomy (GTDB): domain Bacteria; phylum Pseudomonadota; class Gammaproteobacteria; order Chromatiales; family Chromatiaceae; genus Thiodiazotropha. Next base: position 86 of record JBNLGI010000124.1, read on the forward strand.
TGATCCAGGCCGACGGCGGCACCCGCACCGCCTCCATCACCGGCGCCTGCGTGGCGCTCGCCGACGCTCTCGCCCGCACCCGGGAACTGGGCCTGCTCGAGGGCGATCCGATACTCGGCATGGTCGCCTCGGTCTCCGTCGGCGTGTTCGAGGGCACACCGGTGCTCGACCTGGACTATGCGGAAGACTCCAATGCCGAGACCGACATGAACGTGGTCATGAATGAGCAGGGCGGCTTCATCGAGGTGCAGGGCACCGCCGAGGGAGCGGCCTATACCCGGGACGAACTCAACGCCATGCTCGACCTGGCCCATCGCGGCATCGAGCAGATCGTGCAGATTCAGCGCAACGCGCTGGGTGCTTGATTCGATCCCTTCACCACACCGCTACAGGGAACAGATCGATCCGTTGTCCGCCGTAGCACCCTCCCGGCCCCGGCCGAGGGGCAACGACCATGAGTCGGCGGATCTACGGAATCGAATCGGCAGTAGCGTCAATCCATCCATGAAAAGGAAACACAGGCTATGACAGGACATCACACAGGCGAGAAAATCGTCTTGGCCAGCAACAACGCCGGCAAGGTCAGAGAGATCAACCAGCTGCTGGCCAGCGAACGCATCGAAGTGGCTCCGCAGCGGGATTTCAACATTCCCGACGCCGTCGAGGACGGCCTCAGCTTCGTCGAAAACGCCATCAAAAAGGCGCGCCACGCAAGCAGCCTCAGCGGTCTGCCGGCCATCGCCGACGACTCGGGCATCGAGGTGGACGCGCTCAACGGCGCGCCCGGGATCTACTCGGCCCGCTTCGCCGGCGCCGATGCCAGCGATGAGGAGAATCTGCAAAAACTGCTGGAGCGGATGGCCGACGTACCCGAGGCGAAACGGGGCGCCCGCTTCCAGTGCCTGATGGTCTACATGCGCCATGCCGAAGACCCGACCCCCCTGATCTGCCAGGGCACCTGGGAGGGACGCATCCTGTATGAACCGAGAGGCGAGAACGGCTTCGGTTACGATCCCATCTTCTACGTGCCGAGCCACGACTGCAGCTCGGCGGAGCTGCCGGCCGAGGTCAAGAACAGCCTCAGCCACCGCGGCCAGGCGCTGCAGAAACTGCTGCAGGCGCTTTCGCAATAGCGCCGCCCCCGGCCCGACCCATCGCGGGCCGGGGGATTCATCACACGCCGCCGCCCCGGACGGAACCACTCCCCTCACCGCCTGTCACAACTGCCACACACCCCTAGCGACAGGGATGCGTCGACGCAGGTGAACAACAACGACGAGGAGGCTCCCATGATCAGACTACAGCGCACCGCCATCCTGCTGTTGGCGGCCTTGCTGCCCCTGGCACAGGCCTGGGCGGACGAGTTCCAGGAGACTATCGACGTCTTCAAACAGGCGGGAGAGAGCGGCCGCTTCTTCGATACCGCCTACGGCTATGCGGTCTTTCCCACCATCGGCAAGGGGGGGGCCGTGTTGGGCGGCGCGTATGGCAAGGGCCGGGTCTATGCCCAGGGAGCGCACGTCGGCGACGTCAAGATGACCCAGGTGACCCTGGGCTTCCAGCTCGGCGGCCAGGCCTACAGCCAGATCATCTTTTTCCAGGATGAGCGGGCCTACAAGGAGTTCACCGGCGGCAACTTCGAATTCGGCGCCCAGGCCACCGCCGTCGCCATCACCGCCGGCGCTTCGGCCGCGACCACCACCACCGGCAGCTCCGCGGGCGCCAGCGGCGGCAAGCACGACGCCACCACCGTCGGCGGCGGGTATTACAAAGGCATGGCGGTCTTCACCGTGGCCAAGGGCGGCCTGATGTACGAAGCCTCCATCGGCGGCCAGAAGTTCAGTTACACACCCAAGTGATTCCCGCACGAGCGGCCGGCAACAGGCCGGCCGCTCACTCCACCTGCTTCTTTTTCACCAGATCCTTGTCCGGGTCGTAGACCCCGGTCTCCACCTCGAACAGACCCAGCACGGTATGAAACACATTATCGTGGGAGTAGTTCTCGGCGAGCTTTGATCGCAAGAGATCGACGCTGACGCCATCCTCCTGATAACTGTCGCTGAACCAGAAGATCATCGGTACATGCTTCTGCGCATCCGGCGCCAGCAGGTCGGGCAGACCGTGCAGATAGAGATTGTTCTCACCCAAGGATTCGCCATGGTCGCTGATGTAGAACATGGCCGCTTCGAAATGGTCGCTGTTCCGCTTCAGCAGTTCGATCACCCGGGCCAGGAAATAGTCGGTGTAGAGAATGGCGTTGTCGTAGGTGTTGTCGATGGCCTGCCGTTCGCAGTCGGACAGTTCATTGGTCTGGCACACCGGCGTGAAGCGCTCGTAGGCCGCCGGATAGCGTTTGTAGTAGGCCGGACCATGGTTGCCCATCTGATGCAGCACGATGAAGATATCCCCGCTCGGATGCTGATCGATGTAGCTCTGCAGATTCTCCAGCATGCCCACGTCCCGGCATTCGCTGTCGCAATCGGGATTCACCTCCGGCGACTTGTAGCTCTGATAGGGCACACGATCCGCCACGCCCTTGGAATCGGAGTTGTTATCGAGCCAGACCACGTTGACCCCCGCCCGCTGCAGAATATCGAGCACATTCTCCGTGTGGCTCGCCTTCTCCTTGCTGTAGTCCTCCTGATCGTAGATAGAGAACATGCAGGGCACGGAGATGGCGGTGGAGGTGCCGCAGGCCCAGGTGTTGGTGAAGCTGGCGATCTGCTCCTTCGCCAGCAGCGGATTGGTTTCGCGAGGATAGCCGTTGAGCGAGAAGTGATCGGCACGTGCCGTCTCGCCCACCACCAGAATCACCAGTTCCCGGTCCTCGTCGGTCTCGGGGATCTTGGCGTCCTCACCCACCGTTCTCAGGCTCTTATCCTCCTGCCTGAAGACCCTGCCGATGGTCTTGCCGATGGCATAGAGGTAGTAGGAGGGATTGGTGTAGTAGCGCAGGGATTTGTGCTCGCGGGCGAATGACGCATAGAAACTACCGAACACCACCACCGTGGCCACCGCCAGCGCCAGGGCGCCTCCCGCCAGCTTGACCCGTGAGAAGATCGCCTGACGCAAGGACTGCTGCACCACGGGGACCCGATAGACCAGATAGGCGGGCACGATGCCGATCAACAGCAGATAGAGCACCAGCTTGATGCTGACCAGATCGAGCGACTCCGCCATGTCGGTCTTCAGCACATTATCGATCATGTCGTCATCGATGATCACCTGGTAGGCATCCATGAAGTAGGCGGTAACGGCCGAAACCAACAGGATGACGATGAGCACCGGTTTGGTCGCCCGGCCATAGCTCAACAACGACAGCAGAATCACGTTGACGCAGCCGAACAGCACCGCCAGCGAAAGCAGGTAGGGAAGATTCCCCAGGCTGAGGGGGTAGACCTCCAGCAGATGCGAGAAAAACGAGAAATTCCCCAGCGCCAACAGAAACAACGCAACACTGAGTATCAGCTTTGAATAGGTCATGCCAAGCTTCGGCATCGTGACGACAGACTCCCCATGGGTAAGGTAATTGATCGTAAACGGGATTTTCGCGCCGGCTGGAGTGGGCGTAACGCGCGAGTGTCGGAAGTTCCGCCATTCTCAGGGGACAGGCTTAAGGCTGCCTTAATAATCCCCTGATCGTCCTCGCGCGTTTTGACCAGAATCACACCGTGAACGCAACCGAGTGGTTGGACCAGGCATAAGTCCATTCGGTTTCACACCAAAGCCACAAGAAACGAAATCAGCCGTAGAGCAGCGTCGGCAGCCAGGTGGCCAGTTGCGGCCAGTAGGCGAGCAGTCCCAGCATCAGCAACTGGATGGCTATGAAGGGCGCCACGCCCCGATAGATGGCGCCGGTGGTGACTTCGCGCGGGGCCACCCCGCGCAGGTAGAAGAGTGCGAAACCGAAGGGCGGGGTGAGGAAGGAGGTCTGCAGGTTGATGGCGATCATCACCCCGAGCCAGACCGGATCGAGCCCCATGGCCAGCAGCACCGGGCCGACGATGGGCACCACCACGAAGGTGATTTCGATGAAGTCGAGGATGAAACCGAGCAGGAACATCACCAGCATCACCACCAGCATGGCGCCTACGCTACCGCCGGGCAGATCGGTCAGCAGGCCGGTCACCACCTCGTCGCCGCCGAAGCCACGGAACACCAGGGAGAAGAGCGAGGCGCCGATGAAGATCAGGAACACCATGCTGGTGACCTTGGTGGTGCCGGTGACCACCGCCTTCAGGGTCGAGCGGTTGAGCTGGCGCTGGAACAGGGCCAGCAGCATGGCGCCGATGGCGCCCACCGAGGCCGCTTCCGTGGGGGTGGCGAGTCCGCCCAGGATGGAGCCGAGCACGGCGACGATC
>JBNLGI010000125.1:0-16250 GCA_050305975.1 Sedimenticolaceae bacterium
CCAGCCAGTTGAAAACACACGGTTGTTGTCAACGCACAATGAGCCTTTGACCTCATCAAGCATAGCGCGGAGAAACTGCATATCACGACCGTTCGTATTGGTCCAACCGCTATCGTCCTGACCGTTCACATTATATCTGTCTGGTGCGACAAATATCGCCTCACCACACGCTTGGTCTCTCAATCCGTAGTATCCGCCACCTGCTACGGCACCGGCAGTGCCACCGTGCCAGTGCCAAGCGAAGATCAGGCGATAGGGTTTGTTCCTATCGTAGTTTCCTGGAAGGTCAATAATATACTCTCTATGCGCTCCATCGACCGTCATACCACGACGCCCGGACGAAAGACCTGGATTCTTACCACATCCCGCAGATGCATTCTGGTTCGGGTTCGGCGCCGGGTTTGGATTCGGTGCTGGATTCGGAGATGAACCGACAGGTACGAATGACCATAGCTGATTTGGCCCACCCCAAAATGAATACATTTTGACATCGGCGCCAACAGCCTTGTTCATTTCCCAGACATCGACGGCTTTATTGCTGAAAGCGGAGGTTATGGAATAGTTACCGTTGCCTACATCATCGATATGCCATCGCTGGTTGCTAGTGCCATTGTAGGTCCATTGATGCAGATTCGCCCCATCGTTTGGGTTCCAGCCGGACACATCCAGGGCTTTCCCGCTATGTGCAGGTCGAATCGAGTACGTACCGTCGCCCAGCGACTTGACGTCAAACTGCTGGTTCGTCCCGACATTGTTGCTCCGCTGGATGACATTTGCGCCATCGTCCGTACTTTTGCCTGTAATATCCAGATACATTCCGCTCAGCGCGGAGACGATATTGTATCTGCCGTCTTCCAGTGCATGCACACTCGATACAGAGGATATAAGTACAGCAAAAGATAATAGCTTTTTAACATGACATGCTCTATGAAATTAACCTTCTACTTTCGGGGCATCACCGACCAACAATCTTTGACTCTGCAAATCTTTATTGAGACTTGATTGCATTGAATATGAGACCACAAAGGCAACCATCTACGGTCAGCACTTGATACTCAAATGTAACCATCAAGCAGTTCACCTCCCTTTGATCGCTCTCAAAGACACACTTTTCCGCCCACGAGAAATATCTACAGTCGCAAACGTAAAATTGAGTGGCGATTCAGCGTTTCGCATTAGATACACTCAGAGACAGCTTTGCGCCCACTACTTCCTCTCGAACCGTGAAAAGAATTCCCAGTTCTGCTTGGACTCACCTGTCAAGTGACCGCCAAACTCAATGGAACAAAGACCCGCGTTCACACCAGCATCGCACTGCGTGTACATCTCGCACCCCGAGCCGATATTGACCGGCGCTCCCGTACAGTGATTGATCTTCACCAACTCTTCGAGCGTACGCTTGGCACCGACAAAACGCCCTGGGGGTCCAACGCTACCGTCATACAGCGCCACCGGATCTGACTTGCCACGGGAAGAGAGCACACTGATCGGTCGAGACGGATTGCACTGCTGGTCTTCGTAGAAATCGAAAGAACTTGACACCACGGCCGCGAACAGATCCGCAGCACGACAAGCTGAGGTATATGCCATCCGCCACCCATCGAATAACCCGCGGCATAGACACGCTTTGAATCGATATATCCCTGGCTGCTGAGATCATTGTAGATAGCCCTTGCGAAGCCGATATCGTCCTCGCCATCCGGTTTGGGCGGTACACGATTGTTCCACGTACCGCCAATGCCGTCAGGATAGGCTGCGATGAAACCGTATGACTCAGACTGACGGTCAAATCCCGACCAATATTTTCTCCTTCACCGTTACTGCCCTAACCATGGTAATCGATAATCAAGGGAACATTTGATTGGCCACTGTAGTTTTGCGGCACATGCAGGAAGTATCCGCGTGTCTTCCCGCCGACATTGACCATACGATAGGATTCCCCTGCACGCAGCGAATTGCGTCCTGAGCAACTATCGGCTACCGGAGCAGGCGGTACATCAGCACTATTGCAGGATCCGTCCGCGGGATTGAGATGCCATCGCTGATAGGGCGATGAGGCGTTTTTGTCCTGATACACATTGGCACCGGAATTATTGTTCCCCACCGTCAACAATTGGCCGCTCCATCGAGAAACGATTCTGAAGCTGTTGCTGCCGTCTCGCTCGATTTTCCACTGTTGATTTTGACCGTCGTTGACATGTTTATTCGATCTCCCTTATATCGAGAAGTTATGCATTATCAACAATCGATACTTTTCTGTAGTATGGATGTTACGTAGCTAGTTCCCCGCAAACTTGAAGCTGTGTCACAATATAGATAAGGATAGTTGAGAACATTATCTCTTTAAAATAAACACGTGTAACCGGTCAAATTACGGCCAGGTTTGTCACACATATACTTAATTTACATATGTACGCACATCGGCAACAAACTTAAAGAAAACTTAACCGCCGCCATAGTCGCCACTTGTAGAATGCCTCTAAACTCATCAACCCTAGTGGGCTGCGCTACCCACGTCGCAGTAGGGACACCGGTTACCCGGCGACCCCTGCGCAGATCCCGGCGTGCGATTTTCACGCACCGGGCTCCTCAAACATACTCACTCGCGTAGCAAGGCAATCTTTCATGCGAGCAACCGACTCTCTGACTGTCTGGTCTGCTGCGTGGGTCGTGGAAACGCAAAGCGTTTTAACAGCCTCTTCAGCTATGGCCAGGTATGCACCCAACCAGCAGGAATTGACGGAGTTGTGGACAGGCACTACCCCGGGTTCAGGGATGTTATGACCGCGCAGGTCAAGCACTTGCCACTGTACGTACAACAGGGAATTGCCGATACCGATACACAGCATCTTTGCATCGGCTACATGCGACACCGAAATAAATTGTGAACAAAGTAATAAATAGTCAGCATGCGCACCCCTCAGCGTCACTCTCGAAATTATTAACAGAATGTAATTATTAAGGCGCTTAATTCGAAAATTATTCGGGCCGGATTCCGGCACTCCTACACCAACGAAGTAGACCACAGATCAGCATCACTCTTGAATCGTTTCGCATAGGTTCAGACACCAGCAGGTCAGGCGAACGGCATGACACTCCGATTTGGACGCCAATCCTGCCGTTCGATTTCTGCAACCTGTGATCCTGTTATCAAAAGACCTTGTCAATAATATTGATAATCTAGCTTTTTCGGACCCTTCGCCATGCAACGGATTCAGCACCTCTTTCTACGGATACTTTTAGTCGCTTTATTGACTTTGCTTCAGGCTTGCGGGCTCGGTGGCGGATCAAGCGATGGCGGGGCAACACAGACCGGTAACAATGATCCGGTCGACACCTCCGGAAACTCTTCGGGAGGTTCTGGTTCGGGAAGTTCCACTTCCGGAGGCACCACTTCCGGGGACACCACTTCCGGGGACACCACATCCGGGGACACCACATCCGGGGACACCACATCCGGGGACACCATATCCGGGGACACCACATCCGGTGGCGGCACCTCTGGAAACGGCACCAGCGGCGATGGCACTACCGGTGGCAGCACATCTGGCGATGGCACTTCGGACGGCAGTGCTTCCGGCGACACCACTTCCGGCGGCGGCAATACCGCCACAGGCGATGCAAGCCACGGAGCAACTCTGTACGAAAACCAGTGCGCCAGTTGTCATGGTACTGAAGGCGCCGGTCCCAAACCCATCGACGCAACCAAAATGATCTTTGGCGCCAATAGTCAGGCGCTGGCTGACTATATCGTCGACACCATGCCCCCCAGCAATACCGTCAGTTGCAGTGGCAACTGTGCTTCCGATATTGCAGCTTACATCGAGGGCTGGGCTTCTGCAGGTTCCGGCAGTGATACAACACCTCAGACTTCATGCGGGGTGACCTATGGTCCACGCAGTCTCCGTGTACTCACACGCAGTGAATTCGTGAATTCCATCGAAGATTTGACCGGCGTGAACATATTGGCTGATCTGGGACAGAACACCTACGACACCATACCTGCCGATAATATGGTCAATGGATTTTCCAACAATGTGATGACCAGCATTTCAAGCGGTTCATTACAGGCCTATACCCAGGTTGTGGACAAGGTGGTTGAGCGCCTTGCTTTGAACGGCTTTGCCGACATTATCGATTGCTCTCAGTTAACAGCCGATGTCTGCGCCTACAGTTTCATCGAAAACTATATCCCTCGTGTAATTCGACGTCCTCTTACCGAGGAGGAAACCATTGCCTTTGAGTCAGTGTTTGCCTCTGATTTTACGGGCGGCGAGATGTACGAAGGCCTTGCGCTCGCATTGAGAACCCTGTTCACGTCGCCACAGTTCCTCTATCGCGACGAAACGGGCGTTTCCGTCGCCGAGATCAGTTCAGGCGGTGGGGGTACTGGCCAGTACGAGCAGACGGGTAACATACAGACCTTCATCGACAGCAGCGATGAGCCGCACACCATTGCCATATTCAGTCAGGAAGGGAGAAACGCCTCGTTTACCGGAGATGACCTGATCACCATTACCGTAAGGGGGACCCGGGGGCCGGAAAACGGTTTGTGGCCTACCATGTCAATTGAGTCGAACAATGAGGTGATCGGGAGCGTGCTGGTCGACCATACAATCAGCAAGACATATCAGTTCCACACCACGGCATTCAAGGGAGACTACACGTATTTCACGGTAATCAACAAGGATATTGGCGCGCCCGATGCATACAAGGGCGGGCACAATCTGATCATCAGCAAACTCGAACTGTCCGGCGCGCAAGAGGTGACGCAAACCCTCCCGGATGTCGCGCTTGATGCAGATTCCTATATTCTTACACCGTATCAACTGGCCAGCTATCTCGCGTTCACCTTCACTGGCTCCACACCGGACGAGACCCTGCTGCTGGCGGCAGCGGATAAACAGCTGGAGACGAAGGCACAGATCGCGGCCCAGGTCATGCGCTTGTTGCGTACGCGGCGCGCGCGTGAACACTTCGGCGATTTTGCCGCGCAATGGCTGCGTACAGATCGGGTGTTGAATCTGGCGAAGGATCCCACGCTTTATCCCAACTTCACAAATGAAGTTCGACAGGCGATGGCACAGGAAGTCCGTGAAGTGTTCAACCATGTTGTACTGGACGAAGGCGAGCCTTTCAGCGCGCTGTATGATGGCGACTTCACCTTCGCCAACTCAGTACTTGCCGACTTCTATGGCATCGGCAATATCAGCGGTAGCGTAATGCAGAAGGTGACAGGAGTGACCAGCCGTGCCGGTCTGGTTACCTCAGGCGCTTTTCTGGCTGTTCACGCACATGAGCAGGAAACCGGCCCGATATTGCGCGCAACCTATCTGCGCAGGCGCTTTCTCTGTCATGATGTGCCGATACCGCCGACCGGGGTTTCCCTGAACGTTGACTTCGATGCGGCACGTGCGGAGGCGGTCGCTGAGTGGGAAGCCTATCTGGCAGCGAATAATGGTCTTGCCACATCGCGTCGAAAATACGAATTCCAGACATCTGCTGAAGTCTGTCAAAGCTGTCATGGACAGATGCTCAATCCACTTGGCGGAGGATTCGAGGACTTCGATGCGGTAGGCCTGCCCCAGACCCAGGACTACAATGGCCTTACCATCGACTCAAACGGCATCATGTACGGCGTCCACAGCCTTAATGATGGCAACATACTTACCTTCAATGGTGGCAAAGATTTCGCACACCAGATTGCCAACCTGGATGTCACACGCCAGTGTTTTGTCGATACCGCTTTCCGAATGGCGATGGGCACCGGCTCTACTTTCCTGGACCAGACGATGGACATCAAACTATCGGATAGCGAGATTGCGAGTTATACATGCGAAGTTCAAAAGCTGGACGATCAAATGAAAACCAGTGTCAACAGCCCGCTTGAGCTACTCAAGGCGCTCGGCACGATGGATAGCGTGCACTATCGGAAAGATGTCGCACGCTGACGTAAATACTGGATTTATCATTTTTTGAGGTCACCATGAGTCAAGCAAAAAACATCGCATCACTGCAACGTCGCAACTTTCTAAAATTCATTGGCAAGATCGGGTTGTCCGTGCCGCTGTTGCAAGCATCCAGCCTGGGCGCCGGCCTGTTGTTATCGCGACAAGCATTGGCTTCAGAAAACTCCCTACGCAAGGTGATTTTCATCTATATTCCAGACGGGACTCCGCAAGGAGCATCCTATTCGTTCCTGCCTGACGAAAGCCTGACGCTGAAGGTTTGTTCGGCGCCACTCGAAGATGTGAAAAATGAATGCGTTTTCTTCAAAGATGTGGAGATTATCGGCGGAGGAGGCCACAGTGGCGCACAGCGGGTTCTCGGTGCATTCGCTCAAGGTGTGGGTGGTAGCATCGATCTTGCTTTGGAAGAAACCGTAGGTGCGATCTCTCCGGTAGCTTCACTGCGCCTGGGCGTACGTACGCGGAATCTCAGTCCTGTTTCTGGTCGCGGTTTTTCACCGAGTACCGATTTTCAGGATAATCCGCATGCCGCCTTCGAGAGGTTGTTCGGCGGTTCGGTTGATCCCAGCCCGATCGGGCTTAAGCGTGAAAAGAAGCTTCAGGAGATCAATCTTGCCGCCCTGGAAACCATCAAGTCCAAGCTGGGTAGCTATGAATTACAGCGACTGGAGCAGCATCAGGCCGCAATCGAGAAAATGCAGGCTGATCTGGATAATACGGCGACGAGTCTGGTACCAGTGGGTTGCAGCAATCCCGTATTCAATCCGGACAACCTCTCTGATGAACAGGTCGATAGTGAGTTTACCAACCTGTTCGCACTACAGACTGAAAACGCCATCCTAGCTCTCAAATGCAATATCACCCGAATCGTTACGATACAATTGGGCTCTGACCAGGCTGATTTCAGCGTTACCGGATTTTCCGAACAGTACCACTCCGCGATTCATGGGGGGAATCTTGATAACTATGCCGCTTACCGCGCCTACTTCTCTGAACGCGTCGCCCATCTGATCCGACGATTGAAAGAAGAGGATGATCCGGCCGGTGGCAAGCTGATCGATTCCACCTTGGTCGTACAGGTCACCGATATGGGCGATGGCGGCGCGCATACAGCCACCGATGCGGCTTATATGTTCGCAGGTGGCGGTTCCGCCGTTAATCGCGGAAGTATCGTTAGCGTTCCCAATCAACTGCGCCTGCTGGATACGGTCGCACAGTACATGGGTGTTTATGGCGTCATCAGCGGCTACGATGCCAACGGCCCTGCCAGTGGCGTACTGGTGTAACTCGCATTTCGGATATAAGCGATGTAACTAATTAGAGCTGGAACCATATGCTACTTGTATAGCACGTCCAGCTTGTGTTTAATCCTGCCGTTTCATATGGATCGATACATAACGATCGGGCTCGAGGAACCGAAGTGACCATCAGAGCCCATCGTTATGTATCGACTACGTCATTTCTCCAGTCGAGAAAGCCTGTATCTCACCATTTCAATAACAAGTTCCTCCGGGATAGGTTTGCTCAATGGAAACTGCACTGAACCTTTTGCAGATTTATATTGATATATAACCGCTCTGAAAACGCCTCGATGGTTGAAGGGTACGGATAAAATCCGACATGCTTTGCATAACCGGCAATCATAATCTGTTTATCGCGCTTTCCACCTTTAACCAAAGCGAAAGCTGGAATATTGTAATTCATAAGCTCTGTAATTCCTGGCGCAGCCAGCCATATACATGATCGCAACTCATTGAGTGCTTTTTGTGCTTCATGTGACCGTGAAGATATATACTCATCTACCTCCCTTGATTTCCCTAATTGTGCAGTCATCTCGAATTCTCCCGGTATAACTAATTCATTCGCACAGCGTCTACAGAACCGAAGCAACGCAGCATCAGACCATGGCCTGCAGTATCAGACAGAGAGAGACGACATGACAGAAACGAAAGTATGCTGAACTGAGCAATGCACAAGCGAGGCTTGACTAATACCGCCTCATAGAAGGGTGGGGCCGTGCACCACCAATTGCATCCCGCTGATACCAAAGTATCAAAATCGATGTCGAACCGGCTGTAGGTCAGGTAGCGCGACAGCGCTACCTGACAGGCGGTCGAAAGAAGATTCGTCACACCGGTGAAAGCCGGTGTCCAGAAATCCGGTGCAGTCCCATTCGACAGGGCTCTGGAAGCCGGCTTTCGCCGGCATGACGACAATCATGGGTCGATGGCCTTTTTATCACCCCGTTAATCTGCGGCCCGCACTAAACCGCAGTGTACGGTCAAAGTACTACTGCAGGTCAGCTACCGCTCATTCAGGTTTCTCTTCCTTGATCGTCGCACCGGGCGCACTCCGCTGTCGCGGTCTGACGGGTTTCTGCAGGCCCAGGTCGATCTTGATCGCTTTCCAGTAGATACCCCCCTTGGAGAAAGCCGCCCACCCCCACTTGAGCCAGGACAAGAGCGAGAAGGCGAGCCACAGCGCCCACAGCAGCATGAGTCCGCGATAGACCAGCAGGGGGACGGAGACGATGCCGACACGCGGATAGGCCTCGCCGATGCGGTCCTGATACCAGTGCAGGCTGGCGGCGCTGGATTCGTTGCCTTCGATCTGCATCGACGGATAGCCGAGCAGTCCCTGCTGCACCGACCAGAAGAGGATGGAGATGAAGGCCAGGGTCAGCACCACTACCCCGATCTGTACCAGGTTGAAGCGTTTCGGGTGAGCCTCGGCGTCCAGCCCGCTGCGGTAGTGCAGCAGCAGGAACCAGGCGACCACCCCCATCCCGGAGCTGAGCGAGACCTGGGTCAGCCCAATGCCGAGCAGAAACCAGGAGAGGGTCGAGAGGGGCAGAAAGGCCGAGGTGGATCGTCCCAGGATGAGGGCCGCCAGCAGCACCACGATAAGCTGGCTCCAGAACAGGATGGCGGGTCCCATGCGCGGACCGTCGGTCCACAGGATCCAGCGGTCCTGGGGAGGCTCCACCAGGATGCTGGCGTTGACGCTGCCGCCGCCGAGCGACAGCGCAGCGCTCTTCCACAGGGTGCCCATGCCTGCGGGTTGCCGCCATACGATCTCGCAGCGCTGCACGCCGGGGGCCACCGGCAGCGCCAGCTGGCCCTTCTCAGCGCGCAGGGTCAGGCGCCGACCGTCGATCTCGATCGACTCGATCTCGGCATCCTGCGGCAGCCGGATCCGGTGCTGTCCGCCGCGGCTGGCGCGGATGTTGAAGTTCAGGGTGTACTCGCCCACCCGCTTGCCGGGGTGGATGTCCAGGCTGCTCTGATCCAGGGTGACGCTGCTGCCCTCGACCGCTTCGGGACGCGTCACTGTCAGGTCGACCGACTCTCCCGGCCAGGGCTGCCAGGTGGGCAGGCGGCTGCCGTCCGCATCCTGCTGGTGGACCGGCGGGATGCCGTCGAGCGCCAGATGCCAGACCGGGCCCAGGTCGACTTGCCACTGCTCGATCCACTGATCGGTCTCGGGGGCCTTCAGCTCGATGTGCGCGCCGATGGCGAGGCGCGAGCGCCAGGATAGCTCCCGCTGCCCGGCGGTCAGGGTGATCGCGGCGGAGTGATCGCTCACACTGATCCCCTCGCTGAGCACCGACTCGCCTTCGAGCAGGGGGATGTGCAGGGTCGCCGGCACGTTGTCTGGGGTCTCCCGCACCAGCCGGTTGGTGACCGACCAGTCGTTCCCCAGATGCAGGGTACGCTGCAGGCGGAAGAAGGGGGGCAGGGCGCTGGCGGTGCTGAACGATGCGGCAGCTTCCGGCGTGCCCGTCGCGGCGGCCTCCTGCAGACGGGTCAGTGTGATCTGGGATCCGGGCACCCGGTCGCCGTCGAGACCCTCGACGTGCCAACCGTCGGCGTGCACCGTCACGTGGTGAGGCTTCAGGGGCAGGGGGATCTGCGCCTGCGCGCCTGGCGGCAGTCCGGCCTCGAGCGTCACCTGGGTGATCCCTTTCGGCGCATGCAGCCAGAGCTGGTTCTTCATGCGCACCAGTTCCGGTGTGGCGAGGTTACCGAGGGTGACCCGCAGCGGGGTGACCCGTGCCATGTCCACCGGCAGGGGAATACCCACCGGGGCGTCGGCGTGCAGCGTCAGCACGGCGCGATAGGCATTGCGCTCGACATTCAGCGCCATCTGCTGGATCGATGCGCAGTCGGGCAGGCACTCCGGCGGCAGGTTGAGCCGCCGCTCCAGTTCGCCCAGCAGCTGCGGATCGGGCATCTCGGCCAGCGCCTTGCCGCTGTAGGCGCCGCCCAGGGGCAGCGCCAGCGCCAGCAGCATCAGCTGGCCCAGCCTGGGCAGGCGCAGGCCTGGTGTTTTCTCGCGGCCGAGCAGCCGCCAGGCGGTCACCAGCACCAGTCCGATGGAGAGGAAGCGCAGCAGTGAACTCTGCCAGGGGCTGAGCAGGTAGAGATCCAGGGTCTGACCGGCGGAGACCGGCCCGTTCCAGCTCAGATCGACACGGGTCCACTGCCAGGCGGGCAGGCCCGGTCCGGTCTGCACCACCGCGTTGGGATCGAACTCGTCGAGGGCGCGCTGCTGGATCATGGCGCTCTTGCCCAACGGTGCGGGTTTGCCGGCGGCACCGGAGAGGCTTTTGGACTCGCCCAGGCTCAGGCTATCGATGCTGCTGACGGGCGGGGCGGCGGGCGGGGAGCGCTGCACTTCCGCCGTCTGGTAGGTGTAGGGGGTGGCCAGGCTGTAGCGCTCGAGCTGGGGGTGGAGTCCCAACCGCGCCTGTTGCACGGAGAAGGGCACCAGGATCAGCACCAGGGCTAGATAGCCCGCGTTGCGCAGCCATCGCAGCAGCAGTTGCGCCTTGCCGGCGGGCGCCACCCGGGAGAGGGCGATGGCGGCGAGCAGATAGAGCCAGACCATCTGCGGCGCCAGCGGCTCCTGCCAGGTGACCGCCAGGGTCAGCAGGGTGAGGAGACCCCAGCGCCAGTCCCACAACCGGCTCACGGCGATCGCCGTGATCAGCACCAGGAAGAGGTCATAGAGGGTCCACTGCTGCAGCCAGGAGTCGGGTACGTTGTCGACCCCGCCGGCCGCCAGCAGGCGCCAGCCCGGCGGCAGGTGCAGGACATCGTTGATCTGGTTGAAGTTCCGTCCCCAGCCGCCGGCCGGCAGCCGGCGCTGCCCGGCGTCGAGGCGGATGTCCGCGCTGAGATCGAGGTCGCCGCGCCGCACCTCGACGCCCGCCTTGGACGAACCGGGCAGATGGGTGATGAGCTGCGGCACTCCGTTCAGGGTGGCGCGCCCGAGCTGCAGTGGCGGCTCGATGGTGAGGCGCCAGCTGCTATTCATGCTGCCGCTGATGCGGTCCTGCAGGGTGTAGCCCTTACCGTCGAAATCGAGCCAGATGTTGCGCTGCAGCTGCAGCCGGTCGGGCTCCGGCACCTGGTTGGCGCGACGCAGCTGCGTCAGGGTCAGGGTGTCGCCGGCCTTGACCAGATAGGCGGGCAGGTTCGCCCAGTTTTCGGGCAGGTCGACCTGGCGTGGGTCGATCTGCGGGGGGCCGCTCAGGTCGACCACCCGTAGCTCGTGGTGGGCGCGAAAGACCCAGATCTCCTCGCCGGGCCAGGGCGCGACCTGTTGCAGGGGCTGCAGCCGGGTGACCGGCGTCATCCGCCGGCCGCTCACGCGCACCCGCCAGGTGCCGGGCCGGGCCTGGATGCGCAGCTCGCCGTCCGCCTCCAGTCTCGCCGGCAGCGGGCTGTCGATACGGCTGGGGATGAAACCGTCGAGCAGCGGCTTGCCGAGGCTGATCTCCCGCTGCGCGCCGGCGATCTGCAGTTCGAGGTCGCTCTCCACCGAGAAGGGGTGGCCGTCGTCGAGCAGCCGGTAGACGTGCAGGCCGAGGCTCTCCTCCGGCGTGCGGCGGCTTTCGGTTCCGCCCTGCGGCTTGAGCCAGAGGGTGCCGTCCTTGAGCTGCGGGTGGTCCACCCGGGTGCCGTCGATGCTCAGCCGTACGATGCCGGCCGCCTGCGGGATGGCCAGGGTGTCCGGCAGCCGATCCCAGGCGAAGTCGCCGCTGAGGGTATAGCTGCCCGGTGCCAGGCGGATCGCCGGCCGCCCCGCTTGTTCGAGCAGTGTGGCGGGTGCTTCGTCGAGCCGTAAAGCGGTCGGCCAATGCTCGCTGTTGCCGGGGAGCACCACCTGGCTGTCGGCGAAGGCGCTGACCCGGTAGGTGAAGCGGCCCCCTTTGCGGGTGAGGTCGAGGGTCAGCTCGTCGGCCCAGACGCACTGCCGGACCGAGCCCGTGCTGAGAAAGGGGCAGTCGCGTTCGGGATGGGTCCAGGTGACCCACGCCTTCCAGGGCTTCAGGGGGGGCGGGATGTCCGCATCCGTCAACGGCGCGGCATCGAGCCGGCAGGTGAGGAGGGACACCATCAGCAGCAGGGGAGCGAGTCGTATGGGGTACATTGTTGTTGTGCCAGCCTCATTTCCATCGGGTGGTCCCTTCTAATAGCACGAAGAGGGGCACAGTTACACCTGTGGGTCGTCTCGTGGCGGAGTCGTCTCCGCATTCTCTCTGCCCGAGGGCAGGGTGCGGCGAGCCGCACCCTACGCATGGCCTGTTCCATGGGGTTATGGTTGCCGTAGGTCAGGTTGCGAGACAGCGCTACCTGACACCATATCCGGAGCGCGGTATGTCAGATAGCCGCGCAACCCGACCTACGCAAGGTGAGCGCACGACGCATCAGGCAGCGTGATCGATGACCATCCAGGCAGCAGCCGGAAAACACTTTGCACCCTTTGCGTTTCATTGTGCGCTTTGGGTTATATATAGAGAACCGCACTCGGGAATTACCAATCGACTTCGTCAATCCGGCGAATACAGCAGTGGCGACCGAACCGATCCCATCCGAACGCCAGGGCATGACCGCCATGCCAGGCGAAAACGTGTGATGTCATTCCCTAAGTTACGGATTTTCTCATTCTTAAAGCTCGGTTGATCTTCCGTACCTGGTTTCAGCGAGAAGTCGATGGCATCACAACCCCTTTCCTATCTGCTGCTGGATGAACTCGATCTGGAGGGTGTCAGGCAGCAGTTGGCGGCGTCGAACACCCTGAGCGAGGAGGCTGTCACCGACGCGGCCCAGACCTTCTACGACAGCTTCGACTGGCGCGTCTGGCAGGCCGGCGGCGAGCTGTCGCATGAGACCGGCGAGCCCGGCCAGCTCTGTTGGATCGATCGCAGGAACGGAGAGTCCCCGGCCTGCGAGCGCATCGACAGGGCGCCCGACTTCAGCGACGGCCTCCCGCCGGGTCCGTTGCGCGACCATCTGGCCGAGGTGTTGGAGATGCGGGTGCTGCCGCCGCAGGTCGGCATCCTGCAGAAGCTGCGCACCCTGTGCGAGCTCGACAACGAAGAGAAGACAGTACCAACGCACCCGACCATCAGGAATTGACGGAGCTGTTGCACAGGATCAGCCACCGGGTGACAGGATTTCTGGAGCGAGAAGGCATCCTGGAACGGGATGAAGAAAACAGCTACCTGAACTTGGAGGGTGACGAAGATCCGGTGCAGCAGGTATTGGGTTGCTCGGTGAGTTACCGGGAGGCCAAGGTGCATGGCCCCCGCCAACAAAACTGTTGCCTACTTCGCGGGCCTCACCCACGTCGGACTGGTTTACATAGCGCCGGGTTTTTACACCGGCTATCACGACGAATTACAGCAACTGGATAGAACAGCTTGCCTGATGGCCTGTTGCCCGAATTAAGCCGGAAGGTCAAAAGGGCAGTAGAAGAGGGTAGATTCAGTCGGAAATCCGGGGAGTTGGGTAGATTGAGGTCGGATAGAAGGATATTTCAGGCGTATCCTGCCTCCAGATTTCTGCCTTGATGGGCGGGGGTGTTGCATTTATTCTCCTTATTCTTCGGTCGCCAATCGGATTGGCAGATACGGCCAAATGGAAAAATAAATCGGGTTTCTGAAACCTGAGAAAGGGAGGTCACATGAAACTATCAATAAGGATATCAGGCGCGCTTTTCGAATGGCTTTTCATCGCAGCTATGATAAGCGCTCTGCTCACAAGCAGCCCCGCTCGAGCATTACCGCCATATTTTCTCGCCGAAACCGTTCAAGCCGGATTCAATAGCCCCACCGACGTTGAATTTGCCCCAAACGGCCTTATGTATATTGCGGAGCTGGCCGGTACTGTCCGGGTGATTTCCGATGGGAAGCTGTTGACGATACCTTTCATCGATATCAGCAGCCAATGCAATCTATCGGAAAACAGGGGATTGCTGGGAATTGCCGTTCACCCAGATTTTCCGGCGACACCGTACGTCTATTTGAATTACACCTACGATCCGCCGCAGACCGCCGATTTCTCGGATCTGGCCGGCCCGGATGGGGATGGACAGCGCGTTTCACGGCTCTCCAGGGTGACGGCTGATGTCAACACCGGCTATGTCACGGCCGTGCCCGGCAGCGAGGTCGTACTGGTCGGCAAGCAGAGCACCTGGGAGAACATTGCCAACCCCAGCGCCGCCCAGGAAGACAATTCCGACGGTTGGACCTGCTACCAGAACCATATGGCCTTTGGCACGCCGGTGCAGGACTGCATGCCGGCCGACGGCCGTTCGCATTCCGTCGGCGCCGTCGAGTTCGGTACCGATGGATCCCTGTTTTTTGCCAACGGGGACGGCGCATCGTTCGTGATCGTGGACCCGCGCTCATTACGCAGCCTGGATCTGGACAGCTTGGCCGGAAAGATCATGCGCATCGACCCCATCACCGGTGCGGGATTGTCGGACAACCCGTTTTTCGATGGCAACCCGAACAGCAACCGATCCAAGGTTTATGATCTGGGGCTGAGGAACCCCTATCGCTTCACCATCGACCCTTACACCAACATGCCCTGGATCGGTGATGTCGGGTGGGCGACCTGGGAGGAAGTCAATTCCGGCCGCGGACAGGACTTCGGATGGCCCTGCTACGAGGGCGGAGACGGAGTCAATCACAGAACCGGCGGCTATGAAGCATTGACGCAGTGCCTCACCTACTACGCCGGCAACAATGCCGCTGCGCCAGTCATCTCGTGGAACCGGGGCGGTGCGGGAGGGGCCGCGCTGGGAGGACCGATTTACACGGGTGGCGCCTATCCCGCCGACTTTTCCGACGCCCGTTTTTATGCCGACTATGTGCAGGGCTGGATCAAATACAAAACGACGGACGGTGGGATCTTCGATTTCGCTGCCAATATCCCGGCACTTGTCGACCTTGAGCTTGGGACGGATGGCAACATCTATTTCCTCGAGTTCCTCAGCGGCAAACTGAAGCGCTTCGTATATGACACGCAAAGTGCCGCTCAATCATTTAGCGCCAGCCTGCGCTCGGTGAACAGCGACAAATGCGCTTCCGTGCCCACCGGATCCAACGTCGATGGGACTCAACTGGCGCAGGCAGACTGCAGCGGCGCGGCAGGGCAGATTTTCGACTTCAGCCCCACCACCGGAGGGTACGGCATCGTGGTCGGGAACAATGGTAAATGTCTTGATATATCCGGCAGTCAGATCTCCGCCGGTGCAGCCCTCATTCAATGGTCGTGTAACGGAGGCGACAATCAGGTCTTTCAATTGGCGGAGCAAGGTGAAGGTCGGTTTGAAATCATTGCCCGGCACAGCGGGCAATGCTTGGACGTATCGGGAGGTTCGAGCGCTACCGGAGCGCCAATCATTCAATGGCCCTGCCATGGCAATCCGAACCAAAGGTGGTACCTCGATATCAGCGACAGCGACAATCAGCCACCGGTACTGGCAATGCCGGATCCGCGGGATGATACGGTCGGCGACTCGGTCCTGATCCATCTCGCGGCATCGGATCCCGACGGGGATGCGCTGTTGTTCTCGGCCACCGGGTTGCCACCCGATGTGCAATTGCGGCCGCGGGTCGGAGAGATCGGCGGCCCACTGCTGCAGGCTGGAACCTTCAATGTCAGGATCATTGTGTCGGACAGTAAAGGAGGGAGCGACAGCGCCACCTTCGAATGGATTGTCCGCCCGGCTTCCGGAGATACGCCAATCGTCGGAGCAATCGTATCGGCTCTCAGCAACAAATGTATCGATATTGAGGGTGCGTCCACCAGTGCAGGCGCAGCAGCCATTCAATGGCCTTGTCATCAAGGCCGGAATCAACGGTTTGCCCTGCAACCTTCCGGTTCGACTTATCAAATTACCGCTGCCCACAGCGCTCTTTGTCTGCAGCCAGCCGGAGCCAGCACCAGTGCCGGCGCACGGGTCGAACAGGCGGTCTGCGAG
>JBNLGI010000126.1:0-2345 GCA_050305975.1 Sedimenticolaceae bacterium
CCGATCTTGGCGGTGATCACCCGGGTCTTGCCGCTGCCCGCGCCGGCCAGCACCAGCAGGGGGCCGTCGATGTTATGCACCGCTTCGCGCTGGCGCGGGTTGAGGTCGGACATGGGATCGGTTCCAGAGAGGATCGGAGAGGCGCAAGATTACGGGGAGGCGGCTTCCATTTCAACCGGTGACGGGCTAGTCCTGTGAAGTTGTTAGTGAGTCCGCGAATGAACGAATGGGGGGTTATGCGGAGTCCGTGACCCTGCCTCCCAATTCATTGCCTTCCGGGAAATTATTCAGCTGTGAATCGTGTGGGGTGTGGCTTGCCGCACCGAATATCTTGAATCGGCCGGAAAATGGTGCGGCAAGCCGCACCCTACAAAATATGTGCGATTATTTGTGTCTATTTATGGACTAAACAGGCGAATGGTCATGCTTATGACCTTGCTGGTGAGAAAACCCGTGCGGCTTGCTATGATGCCGTTTTCCTGAACGAGAAGAACATCCATGGCAATCACCCGAGACCGCCGTCAGCGGCCCAGGCCCGGCAACGAAAGTCAGCTTTCGCGCGAGTCCTGGCGCGTGTTTCAGATCATGGCGGAGTTCGTCGAGGGCTTCGAGCAGCTGGCCCAGATCAGCCCCTCGGTGAGTTTTTTCGGCTCCGCCCGCACCCCCCGCGAACACCCGGACTACGCCCTCGCCGAGGAGATCGCGCGGCTGCTCTCCGACAGCGGCTTCTCGGTGGTCAGCGGCGGCGGTCCCGGCATCATGGAGGCGGCCAACAAGGGGGCCTTCGAGGGCAAGTCGACCAGTATCGGTCTCAACATCCAGCTGCCCATGGAGCAGGCCGGCAATCCCTACCAGGATATCTCCCTCAACTTCCGCCACTTCTTCGCGCGCAAGGTGATGTTCGTCAAGCACGCCTCGGCCTATGTGGTGCTGCCGGGCGGCTTCGGCACCCTCGACGAACTGGCGGAGATCCTTACCCTGGTGCAGACCGGCAAGACCCGCGAGATCCCCATCGTGCTGGTGGGCAGCAGGTTCTGGCAGGGTTTGCTGGATTGGTTCCGGAATACCCTCTGCCCGGCGGGTACCATCGATCCCGAGGATCTTGAGCTGGTGCAGGTCTGCGATCAGCCGAATGAGGTGGTGGACGCCATCTTCGCTCACTACGAGAGCCGCCGCTTCGAACCGTCGCCCGCCGAGTTGGCGATATTGCTCGAGCTGTAACTTCGCCCTGTGGAGCCTATGACGATGTTGAAAAGCCTGACCCCCCTGCTGCCACTGCTCTGGTGCCTGCTGCCGGCGCAGCTGATCGCCGCCGAAGCCGATACCGACGCGGTGCCGGAGCCGCCGGAGCTGCCGCTGCCGGACGTGATCGTCGACGGCGAGGTGATCGAGCCCGAGGTCAAGATCATCAAGCAGGAGGAGGGGACCATCTACGAATACCGCATCAACGGTCAGCTCTACATGGTCAAGGTGCAACCCATCAAGGGACCGGCCTACTACCTGGTCGACCGGGACGGGGACGGGGAGTTCGACTCCCGCTCCACCGACCCGACCAACATCTCCGTACCCCAGTGGATTCTGATGCGTTGGTGAGTTGATGGCGGCTTTGGCGGACAGGGGCCGGACGCTGGCGGCGGTGGCCGACCTCTGCGACGGAATCAACGAATTTCTCGGCAGCACGATCTCCTGGCTGAGTCTGCTGATGGTGTTGGTCACCTTCGTCATCGTGGTGTTGCGGTACGCTTTCGATCTGGGCTGGATCTGGCTGCAGGAGTCGGTCACCTATATGCACGCCGCCCTGTTTCTGATCGGGGCCGCCTACACCCTCAAACATGAGGGCCATGTGCGGGTCGACATCTTCTATCGCAAGTTCACGCCGCGCACCCGGGCCTGGATAGACCTGGCGGGCGCCCTGTTTCTGCTGCTGCCGGTCTGCCTCTTCATCTTCAGCGTCAGCTGGGACTATGTGGCCCAGTCCTGGGCGCTGCGTGAGGGCTCCCGCGAGGCGGGCGGTCTCGATGGGGTCTATCTGCTGAAGAGCCTGATTCTGCTGATGGCCGGTCTGCTGGTGCTGCAGGGAATGGCTCAGGCCATGCGCCGTCTGCTGACCCTGCTGTGGGGTGGCGGGGGGGAGGTTCGGGAGTGATGGCCGAGTATCTGCCGCTGCTGCTGTTCCTGGCGGTCTGCCTGGTGCTGCTGCTGGGCTACCCGGTGGCCTTCTCCCTCGGCGGCACCGCCCTGGCCTTCGCCTGGATAGGCAGCATGAGCGGCACTTTTGACGACGCCTTTCTGCAGGCCCTGCCCAACCGGCTCTACGGCATCATGACCAACGAGACCCTGATCGC
>JBNLGI010000127.1:0-22407 GCA_050305975.1 Sedimenticolaceae bacterium
GATGTCGCGGCGGCTGGCCGTGTCCAACGGCAAACCCGGTCCTGCCAGCGCGGCCAGCAGCGGATCGCGGATCAGCACCCCGCGCTCTAGCCAGGCCTCCAACTGCTCCACATAATCGTCCAGCTGCTCCAGCAGCACCGGTGCGAAATTGACCACCGCCTGGGCCTGTGGATTATTCTCCAGGTGGGCGGCCATGTCCGCGTAGTCTTTGATGCCGTGCAGATAGACCCAGGGGAGTTTGTAGTCGCTCCTGCCGGCGCCCTTGTAGTAGGGCTGGTGCATGTGCCAGCAGAAAACAACCTGCAGTGGCGGCAGCGGGCTATCGGACATGGTGGATCACCTGCCCCAGCATCTCGGGGGTGACCAGAACGATACCTTGCTCACTGACATAGAAGCGCTCGGCATCCGCCGTCGCATCCTCGCCGATGACCGTACCTTCGGGGATGTCACAGCCTCGATCGATGACCGCTCGAGTGATGCGGCAGTTGCGCCCAATGTTGACATCGGGCAGCACCACCGAATGATCGACCTCGCTGTAGGAGTTGACCCGGACGTTGGAAAACAGCAACGAGTCCTTCACCTTGGCACCCGAGATGACGCAACCACCCGAAACCATGGAATCCACCGCCATGCCCCGGCGTTCATCATCGTCGAAGACGAACTTGGCCGGCGGCAACTGCTCCTGGTAGGTCCAGATGGGCCAGCTGCGATCATAAAGATTCAACGGCGGCGTCACGCCGATCAACTCGATATTGGCCGACCAGAAGGCGTCGATGGTACCCACGTCACGCCAATAGGCCTGCTTGCCGCTGGTGGTATCGGTGAAGGGATAAGCCTGAACCCGGTACTTGCTGATCACCCTTGGGATGATGTCCTTGCCGAAATCGTGGGAGGAGTCAGGGGTGTCGGCGTCCCGGATCAACTGTTCGAAGAGAAACTTGCGATTGAAGACATAGATGCCCATGGAGGCCAGGGCGACATCGCTGCGGCCGGGGATCGGCCTGGGCTTGTCGGGCTTCTCCTGGAAATCGATGATGCGGTTGTTCTCGTCCACCCCCATGACACCAAACTCTTTGGCCGTCGCCAGATCGACCGTGATGCAGCCGACGGTCATGTCGGCGCCCGATTCCACATGCTCGGCGATCATGGTGCCGTAGTCCATCTTGTAGATATGGTCACCGGCCAGAATCAGCACATAGTCGGGATTGTGGCTGCGCAGGATATCGAGATTCTGATACACCGCGTCCGCTGTGCCCTCGTACCAACTGCTTTCGATACGCTGCTGTGCGGGCAGCAGTTCGATGAACTCGCCGAACTCGCCGCGCAGGAATCCCCACCCGCGCTGTATATGGAGGAGCAATGAGTGAGCCTTGTACTGGGTCAGCACCCCGACCCTTCGGATCCCCGAGTTGATGCAGTTGGAGAGGGGAAAGTCGACGATCCTGAATTTTCCGCCGAAGGGTACCGCGGGCTTGGAACGCCATTTGGTCAAATGTTTGAGACGCGAACCTCTTCCACCAGCCAAGATCAGTGCGAGCGTATTGCGGGTCAGCCGGCTGACGAAGCGGGGGTTCTGGTCGTTTATCATTGCTACCTCCATGGCCTGGGCGGGGCCATAAATACCGCTGATTTTATCGCTAAGTCGAACCTGGGCCAGTCTCGATGCAGCAAACAGATGCATCTCCATGGCAAGCAGTCTTCACATCGCTGTAACATCCCACAAGCAGGCATTGATATCGCCGGGGACCTACCGGCATCTACTCGGGGCGCGTCCCAGGAACTCCTCCCCAATCAGCACACGACCTGGGTTCGGCTTAGTGCCTGCTATGGTAACATTATGTACCCTTCGATTCGTAGCCGAAGAAGCAGAGTTTCGAAACATGAATAAAGTAGCCAAACCCGCACTGCCTGAGTCGTTTTTGCAGATCGCCGAAGCCAGACATCATGATCCCTTCACCGTACTCGGTCGCCAAACCGACGGTGACAAGACCTTGCTGCGGGTGTTCATGCCACTGGCGGAACGGGTGGTTCTGGCCGACAGTCAGCAGCCCTTGCAGCGGATCGAGGGATCAGATTTTTTCGAGGTCGAACTGTGCGCCGACAGCCCCGCCCCACCCTATCGTCTCGAATGGACGGACAAGCTCGGAACCCCGCATATCTCCCACGATCCTTATGGTTTCCCGTCGCAGTTGCCCGACTTCGACATCCATCTGTTCAGTGAAGGCAAACACCGTCATGCCTATCGCTTCTTCGGCGCGCACCTCCACAGCACGGAAGGGGTAGACGGCGTGCTGTTCGCCGTCTGGGCCCCGAATGCCGCCCGGATCTCCGTAGTCGGTGATTTCAATCAGTGGGACGGTCGCTGCCATCCGATGCGTTCCAGAGGCGGATCGGGCGTATGGGAACTCTTCATCCCCGACATTGGCAGCGGCTCACTCTATAAGTTCGAGATCCGCACGCCCCATGGCGATATCACATTGCGCTGCGATCCCTATGGCAACTATTTTCAGACCCGACCCGACAACTCCAGCATCGTCGTTCCCGAAAGCAGCTTTGGCTGGAACGACCACCCCTGGCTGAACAAACGTAAGCGAACCGACTGGCAACAGGAACCGATGTCGGTCTACGAGGTGCACCTCGGCTCCTGGCAGCGGGACGAAAACGGCCAGTTCCTCAACTACCGGGAACTGGCGCAGCGACTCTGCGATCACGTCAAGAGCACCGGCTTCACCCACGTGGAACTGCTGCCGATAACCGAACACCCACTGGACGGCTCATGGGGCTATCAGACCACCGGCTATTTCGCCCCCACCAGCCGTTTCGGCACCCCCGACGATTTCCGTTATTTCGTCGATCTGCTGCATCAGCACGATATCGGCGTGCTGCTCGACTGGGTGCCGGCCCACTTCCCCCGCGATCGCCACGCGCTGGCCCGCTTCGACGGCACCGCCTTGTATGAACACGAGGATCCGCGCAAGGGCGAACATCGGGACTGGGGCACGCTGATCTTCAACTTCGGTCGCAACGAGGTGCGCAACTTCCTTATCTCCAGCGCCATCTACTGGCTGGAGGAGTTCCATATCGACGGCCTGCGTGTAGACGCGGTCGCCTCCATGCTCTATCTCGATTACTCCCGCGATCCTGGCGACTGGATACCCAACCAGTACGGCGGCCGGGAAAATCTGGAGGCAGTCGACTTCCTGCGCGAACTCAACAGCGTCACCCACGACCTGCATCCCGGTACGCTGATGGTGGCCGAGGAATCGACTGCCTGGCCCCAGGTCTCCAGACCCACCTGGCTGGGCGGTCTCGGCTTCAGCATGAAGTGGAACATGGGCTGGATGCACGACACCCTCTCCTACATGTCGAAGGACCCGGTCTACCGCCACTACCATCACGACCTGCTGACCTTCGGCCTGCTCTACGCCTTCACCGAAAACTTCGTGCTGCCCTTCTCCCATGACGAGGTGGTGCACGGCAAGGGTTCGATGATCGACAAGATGCCTGGAGATGGTTGGCAGAAGTTCGCCAATCTGCGTCTGCTCTACACCTATATGTTCACCTACCCCGGCAAGAAGCTGCTGTTCATGGGCAACGAATTCGCCCAGGGACGGGAGTGGAACGACGACGAAGCGCTGGAGTGGCATCTGCGGGACAAGCCTTACCACAAAGGTATCAGCACCCTGCTCACCGATCTCAACCGACTCTATCGGGATCTCAAGCCGTTGCATCAGATCGAGTTCGAGTTCGGAGGATTCGAGTGGATCGACTGCCACGACAGCTCGCAGTCGATCCTCAGCTACCTGCGCAAGGACCGGGACGGCCACGAACTCCTGGTGGTGCTCAACTTCACGCCGGTACCCCGGGAAGGCTATCGCATCGGCGTCAATCTGCCGGGAGAGTATCGGGAGATCTTCAATTCCGATTCCGAATTCTACGAAGGCAGCAATCTGGGCAACGGCATACCAATCCCCTCGGAGCCGATCTCCTGGATGGGACGTGACCAGTCGATCAGCCTGACACTGCCGCCGCTGGGCGCGATTCTGATGGAGAGGACCTAGGCTTAGCGCCGTGCACGACTGATGGCGCTGCGTTTCGCAATCTAGCCCGTTCATTAAAATATACGGTGGGGCTGGGCCCCACCCTACCGCCCCAGACGAAGTATAGGGCGGGGCCCTGCCCCACCTGTAGCCGACTCAAATTCAGCCCTTCATCAAGCCAGGCTCTCTGATCGCACAATCCAAGGCGCCGGTCAGCTCTGCCGATGGCGGTGGAAATAGTTGATCAGCCCCTGGGTGGAGCTGTCGTGCTCGTGCTTCGAGGCCTCGTCGAGCAATTCATCAAGGATCACGCCGGCGAGCTGTTTGCCCAGTTCCACACCCCACTGATCGAAGGAGTTGACGCGCCAGATCACACCCTGCACGAAGATCTTGTGCTCATAGAGCGCGATCAGCGAGCCGAGCCGGCTCGGTGTAATGCGGTCGATGATCAGGGTGTTGGTCGGGCGGTTGCCGGGAAAGATCCTGTGCGGCAGCAGATCGACTATCTTCTCCGCCTGCATGCCCGCCTCCTCCATCTCCTCGCGCGCCTCCTTGCGGGTCTTGCCCCTCATCAGCGCCTCGGTCTGGGCCAGGCAGTTGGCAAACAGCTTGTGGTGATGGTCGCCCGACTCGTTATGGCTGTTGACCGGCACCAGAAAATCGCAGGGGATCATCTGCGTGCCCTGATGAATCAGCTGATAGAAGGCGTGCTGACCGTCGGTACCGGCGGTACCCCAGATAACCGGCCCGGTGAGATACTCCACTGGACGACCGAAGCGGGTCACCCGTTTGCCGTTGCTCTCCATGTCGGCCTGCTGCAGATAGTCGGGCAGGAGACGCAGGTACTGATCATAAGGCAGGATGGCCTGCGTGCGCGCCTGCGCGAAATCCACATACCAGATACCGAGCAGCGCCATGATCACCGGCATGTTCTCGGACAGGTCCGCATGCAGGAAATGCTCGTCCATTTCGTGGGCGCCCTGCAGCAGTTCACAGAAGGCCGGCATGCCGAGGGCGATGGCGATCGGCAGGCCGATGGCCGACCACAGGGAGTAGCGGCCTCCCACCCAGTCCCAGAACTCGAACATGTTGTCGATGTCGATGCCGAATTCGGCCACCTTCTGCGCATTGGTCGAGACCGCTACGAAGTGTTTCGCCACCGCCGCCTCGTCAGTCAGCGTCTCCAGCAACCAGGCGCGGGCGGTGTGCGCGTTGGTCAGTGTCTCCTGCGTGGTGAAGGTCTTGGAGGCGACAATGAAGAGGGTGGTTTGCGGATCGAGTCCCTTGAGCGTCTCCAGCAGATGCGTCGCATCCACATTGGAGACGAAGTGGGGTCGCAGATCGGGCCGCTGATAGTGTTTCAACGCCTCGCACACCATCAACGGACCCAGGTTGGATCCACCGATCCCGATATTCACCACATCGGTGATCCGCTTGCCGGTATAGCCCTTCCACTCCCCTGAACGGACCAGCTCGGAGAACCCCTCCATCTTCTCCAGCACGGCGTTGACGCTCGGCATCACATCCTCGCCATCAAACCAGATGGGGCGGTTACTGCGGTTACGCAGCGCCACATGCAGCACCGCCCGGTCCTCGGTGATATTGATACGATCGCCGGAAAACATTCGACGTCGCCACCCGTCCACATCGGCGGCATTGGCCAAACCGAGCAGCAGATTCATGGTCTTGGGGGTCACAAGATTCTTGGAGTAGTCGAGCAGGATTCCGCACTGCCTGATCGACATCTGCCCGGAGCGCTCCGGGTTTTCACGAAACAGGTCGCGCATCTGCAAGGCATCCACTTCCGGCCAATGCGCCTGCAGAGCCGCCCACTCCGGGGTCTGATTGATTTCAGTCATGCTGTGTTTCTTGGCTATTAGGGTTAACAGGCCCTAGACAGTGCAATTAGAAGGGTATTTTTTCCCCGCGGCAAATGCTATGAAGATAATCAGGGCGTTTCAAGCAAAAGCATCGCCTAGATAGCCGAACATAAGGGATTGACCACACTACCGAGATCCGGTCGAGCCCAGTGCCACAGGTGCGTCGACAAGGTACACTAGCAGAAGGTAAAGAAGCGGGGTTGTTGGCCTCCTATAAAAAAACGATAAGCAGTTCGATGGCAGGACTCATATAACGATGAACATACTCTTCGCTGCCAGCGAAGCCACTCCCTTGATCAAGACGGGGGGGCTGGCCGATGTGGCGGGCAGTTTACCGGTGGCGCTGAGCCACATCGGTCAGGATTGTCGCCTTATTCTTCCCGGATATCCTGATGTGATGCAACGGGCGGATGACCTCACCCCAGTGGCTGAGCTCCGGCTCAGCGGCGAAACCTCACCGGTCCGGCTACTGGCAGGCACCACTCCTCCCCACCAGGTACCTCTCTATGTGGTCGACGCCCCGCAATGGTTCGACCGTCCTGGCAATCCTTATGTCTCGTCTGACGGTCACGACTGGGAAGACAACCCGCACCGTTTCGCTTGTTTCTGCCGCGCTGTGGCGGCCGTGGCACTGAACCAGGCCGGTCTCGACTGGCGGCCCGACCTGGTGCATGCCAACGACTGGCAGTGCGGACTGGTCGCTCCATTGCTGCAAGGTTCGACCGACCGACCCGCCACGCTTTTCACCATCCACAATCTGGCCTATCAGGGGTTGTTCGATTTTGCCACCTTCGAGCGTCTCGACCTGCCTTCCAGCCTCTGGACCTACGAAGCACTGGAATTTCACCACCAGCTCTCTTTCATCAAGGGTGGAATCGCACTCTCCGACCGGGTGAACACGGTCAGCCCCACCTACGCCGAGGAGATCAAGACCGCGGAATTCGGATACGGTCTGGAAGGGCTGCTCAAACATCGGGGAAGCCACTTCAGCGGCATCCTTAACGGCATCGACTATCATCAGTGGGACCCGGAGAACGATATCCATATCCCGCACCCGTTCAATGCCGAAGATCTGCACGGCAAGCGACTCAACAAACTCGCACTGCAGCGTGAATTCGGCCTGCCCGAAGACGAGAGGATCCAGCTGTTCGGTTATATCGGTCGTCTGGTCGATCAGAAAGGGGTCGACCTCATACTCCAGACCCTGCCCGGACTGATGGATTCGGGCGTACAGATGGTGATGCTCGGCTCCGGCAACAAGGATCTGGAACATGCGCTGGAGCGCATCAATAACCGATATCACAGCCGGGTGGGCGTGAGGATCGGCTACGACGAGGGGCTCTCCCACCGCATCGAGGCGGGCTGCGACTACTTCATCATGCCCTCCCGTTTCGAACCCTGCGGACTGAACCAGATGTACAGCCTGCGCTACGGGACGGTCCCGATCGTACGTCGAACCGGCGGTCTCGCCGACACCGTGGTCGATGTCAACCCGACCACCCTCTCCAACGGCACCGCGACAGGTTTCGTATTCGACACACCCGATGCGGGCAGCCTGTGGGGTGCCCTGGAGCATGCGATCCACTTCTATCGTCGATCCGATACCGATTGGGAGATCCTCGCCCGCACCGGCATGCGCCAGGATTTCAGCTGGGAGGCGAGCGCTCAGCACTACCTCGAGGTCTATCGCACCGCGCTGGCGGAACCGGGGTTGTAAACGGCGAGCAGCGCCGCTGCAGGCGACCCAACCGCCTGCCGTCAGACGCATCAGGTCCATTTGAAAGCGTGAGTCGAATGAGCGAAGGATCAGCTCGGATCGCGAACGGGTCGCCGCAGAATCAGGCTGCCTGGGTTGGAATCGTGTTGCCTGTGCGAATGACCTGATTCTCCTCGTCAAGGTAGACCAGCGTCGGTTTGAACTGCTTCATCTCATCCGCATCCAGTCCCGCATAGGCGCAAATGATGACCCGGTCGCCGGGATTCGCCTTGTGTGCAGCTGCGCCGTTCACCGAAATCACCCGCGAACCGGCTTCCGCCTGGATGGCATAGGTGGTGAACCGCTCTCCGTTGGTCACATTGTAGATCTGAATCTGCTCGTACTCGTGTATACCCGCGAGCTTCATCAGGTCGACGTCAATGGCACACGAACCCTCGTAATCCAGTTCGGAATGAGTGACACATGCTCGGTGTAGCTTACACTTGAGTACTGTCAACTGCATGAATGACACGCCCTTATGGATGAATGAACGGGGGATTATCGATGATCTTTATGCGAGTATCAACAGTAAGATTGCTGCTATGCAACAATCAGATTGTCGATCAGTCGCGTTGTTCCTAAATAGGCCGCTGCCAGAATCACCAGACTGTCCTCGGCTTGCTCCGGCGCCGCCAGATCCCCGGCCCGCCGGATAACGAAGTAGTCGGGACGAAAGCCCGCTTCCCGTAAAATCCTCTGCGCCGCCGACTCCAGGTCGCTGAAGTCCCTGTTGCCTGTTTTCAGGGCCTCAGCGGTGGACTGCAGGGTGCCATAGAGCAGGGGTGCAACGCCGCGCTGTTCAGCGGAAAGATAGCCGTTGCGCGAGCTCATGGCCAGGCCATCCGGTTCCCGCACGGTCGATTTCCCTATAATTCGTATGGGCATGGCCAGGTCGGCCACCATGCGGCGTATCACCATCAGCTGCTGATAGTCTTTCTCCCCGAATACGGCCAGGTCGGGCTGCACCATGTTGAAGAGTTTGCAGACCACCGTGGCGACACCGACGAAGTGGCCCGGCCGGCTGGCGCCGCACAGGATGTCTGAGAGACCGGGTACCTCCACCCGGGTTTGCGCCGCCTGCCCCGAGGGATAGAGGGTGTCGACCGTTGGCGCGAAGAGCAGATCGACCCCCACCTGCGTCAGTTTGCGCTCATCCTCTTGAAGGGTACGCGGATAGGCGTCGTAGTCCTCCCCTTCGCCGAACTGCAGCGGATTGACGAAGATACTGACCACCACACGATCGGCCTGCCGGGCGGCCTCCTTCACCAGATCGAGGTGTCCGGCGTGCAGATTGCCCATAGTCGGCACGAAGGCAATGCGCTCGCCCTCCTTTCGCCACTGCCCGACGGTAGCCCTCAAGGCCTCCAACTGAGTGTGTATCAACATCGCCGAAGTCACTCGAAGCTCTGTTGCTCGGTTGGAAAACGACCTTCACGCACGGCGCCAACATAGTCCTTGAAGGCCTGCAGGATCGAGCCCCCTTCGGCAAGAAAATCCTTCACGAAGCGGGGCGGCCGCGGATTCATACCGAGCATGTCGTAGACCACCAGCACCTGACCGTCACAGGCCGCGCCCGCCCCGATGCCGATCACCGGCACCTCCAGGGCCTGAGTGATCTCCGCCGCCAGACCGGAGGGGACACACTCGAGCACCAGCATATCCATACCCGCCTGCTGCAGGGCCTGTGCATCTTTCAGCATGGCCGCGGCCCGCTCGGCCTCCCTGCCCTGCACCCGGTAACCGCCCAGCTTGTGCACCGATTGCGGAATCAGGCCCAGGTGTCCGCAGACCGGTATGCCTTGGTCGGTGATGCGTCTGATGACATCGAGTTGAGGCGCGCCGCCCTCGAGCTTGACCATGTGGGCACCCCCCTCTTTCATCAGGCGCCCGGCCGACTCCAGCGCCAGTTCCGGCGTGCGGTAACTCATGAACGGCATGTCGGCGACCAGCAGCGCCCTCTGCCTGGCCCGGGCCACGTTGCGGGTATGGTAGACCATCTCGTCGACGGTGACCGGCAGGGTGCTCTCATAGCCCTGAATCACATTGCCCAGCGAGTCGCCCACCAGCAGCACCTCGACGCCCGCCGCCTCGAGCAGGCGCGTCATGCTGGCATCGTAGCTGGTCAGGACACTGATCTTCCGCCCTTCGGATTTCATCTCCTTCAGGTGTCGGATGGTAATCGAAGGGACGCTCATCTCGGTTCTTTCTGTGGGTGATTCGACATGGGGGCAATCATAGCACGACAGACTTCTGCCATTGACCGTGCGGAAGCGGTCACAATAGCAACGGCATGGGATTCAGATAGCGCCGTTGCGGACCCTCCGCGCAGATGTGATCGATCAGCAGTCTGAAGTCGGCTTCGCTCTCGAGCGGATTGATCTCCGCGGCGTTGATGATCAACAGCGGTGAACGATCATAGAAGTAGAAAAACTCGGTATAGGCATCGCACAGTCGCTGCAGGTAGGCCCGTTCAATGGTTCGCTCCTGGGGACGGGCGCGTTTGCGTATGCGGGCCATCAGCACATCCACCGGGGCTTGCAGATAGACCACCAGATCGGGCGCCGGCGCCTCCAGCGTCATCCGCTCGTAGACCTGCTCATAGAGTTTCAACTCCTCTTGATCGAGGTTGATACGGGCGAACAGGCGATCCTTCTCCAGCATGAAATCAGCGATCAGCCGCTGTTGAAACAGGTCCCGCTGTCGCAGTTCGCTCATCTGTCGACTGCGTTGAAAAAGGAAGTGAAGCTGGGCGGGCAGCGCCGCTTCGCGGGGGTTGTCGTAGAAGCGCTGCAGAAACGGGTTCTCCTCCGCCCCTTCGAGCAAGGTCTCGCTGCCGAAATGGAAGGCCAGACGCTGCGCCAGGCTGGTCTTACCGACACCGATAGGTCCCTCGATGACCAGGAATCCCGGCGGCATCGCCGCCTCAGTCAAGCCGTACAACGTCGGCCTCCGTGACCTGTGCTAGCAGCTCCCGCAGTCTGCCCTGGCCGGGAATCAGCAGCGCGGCAGGGGCGATCTCCGCCAGCGGTACCAGCACGAAGGCACGCTCGGCTATCCGAGGATGCGGTACCTGCAGGCGGGAGGTGGCGATTCGGCTGTCGCCATAAAGCAGCAGATCGAGATCCAGCGTCCTGGGTCCCCAGCGAAGGCCGCTGCGAACCCGTCCATGTCGCTGTTCCAGGCCTTGCAAGGCATCGAGCAGGGATTCCGCCGCAAGCCGGGTGGACAAGGCCGCCACCGCATTGATGTAATCCGGTTGTCCGGCGGGACCGAGCGGTGGTGTGCGGTAGAGCGACGAGCGGGCGGTCACCCGGGTGTCGGGCAACAGCGCCAACTCCTTGAGGGCTTCAGAGACTTGTGTCCGCGGTTGCTCCAGATTGCTGCCCAAACCAACATAGGCGAGTACCGGTGAGGATTCACTCATCGTCGCTGGCGGACCTCTTCGGCCGGCGACGACGCCGGTGGCGACGCTTGGTCGACTGCTCTTGCACAGTCTGCTGTTGCCCCGGCGATTCCTCAGGTTTGTCCACGAAACCTATCCACCAGTCGGCATCGGCCTGGTCGACCTCGCCGGCCTCGGCACGCAGCAGAAAGAAATCGTAGGCGGCACGGAAACGGGGATGGGTCAACAGCCGCTGCGGCCGTTTGCCGTTGCGCTGAAAAAAGCGATTTTGCAGCTGCCAGATCTCGCGCATCGGATAGCTGAACCTTTTCGGTATCGAGACATGCCGCGTCTGTCCCGCAAGCACTTCGGTGGCCGCGGTCTGCAGCGCATCATAGGGATGCATGCCGCTGTGCTGCAGGGCCTCGGCACGCAGCCGCACCGGCTCCCACAGCAGCACGGCGAAGAGGAAAGCCGGCGTAACCGGCTTGTTCTCCAGAATCCGCTGATCGGTGTTCTGCAGGCCCCGATTGACGAAGGTGATGGGAAATTCGTGATCCTGGTGGGTCAGCGCCTCTTCGGTGGCGGGAAACAGCTGACCGAAGAGTTGGTAGTGGCGCAGTTTCTCGAAGCTCTCCAGCGCGCTCCCGGCCAGGAAGAGTTTCAGCACCTCCTCGAACAGCCGTGCCGCTGGAATATCCTTCAACAGCGGTGCCAGATGGGTCATCGGCCCTTCGGTCTCCGGCTCGACCAGGAAACCAAGTTTGGCGGCGAAGCGCACCGCCCGCAGAAGACGCACCGGATCCTCGCGAAAACGGCTCTCCGGATCCCCCAAAAGGCGAATCACGCCC
The DNA here is from genome assembly GCA_050305975.1 of Sedimenticolaceae bacterium. Lineage (GTDB taxonomy): Bacteria > Pseudomonadota > Gammaproteobacteria > Chromatiales > Chromatiaceae > Thiodiazotropha. The sequence goes on from JBNLGI010000127.1 coordinate 11,910, forward strand.
TTGCGCAGATCCTCGAGACCACCGGCGAAATCGATGACGGAGAAGTCTTCGACATTGTAATAGAGGGCATTGATGGTGAAATCACGCCGCTGCGCATCCTCTTCCAGGGTGCCGTAGACATTGTCGCTGAGCAACATGCCGTTTTCGAGCTGACGATCACCCTCGTCGCCGCCGTCCTGATTGCTGCGGAAGGTCGCCACTTCAATGATTTCCCGGCCGAAATGGACATGGGCCAAGCGAAAACGGCGACCGATCAAGCGGCAGTTGGAAAAGACCTCTTTGACCTGCTCCGGACGGGCGTCCGTGGCCACGTCGAAGTCCTTGGGCTCACGACCCAGCAGCAGATCTCTCACCCCACCGCCGACCAGATAGGCCTGGTAACCGGCGCCGTTGAGCCGATACAGCACCTTTACCGCATTGCGGCTGATATTGGAACGGGAGATGTTGTGCTCGTCCCGGGGTACGGTCACCGGTTCCGACAATGGCTCTTGCCTTGGCGCGGCCTCAGCGCCCGCGGCGCCGACAATGCTGCTCAATTTCTTTTTCAGCCAACCGGTATATCGTTTCATCGCTTCAGTACCACTCAACGCCGCCCCGGCAGATCGCTAGAAGGCGCGGCAACCCCCCGCCCGGCCTGCTGAATGGTATGCGATTGATAAGGAGAAAGGACCACGGGTTGCTTCTAAGAGTACGACCATGAAGGTGATGAAAAAAAACGGCCAGGGAATTGTACCTGGCGACCAAGTCAGTATAATACCGCCTTTCGCGAGAAACTGCTCCCTTCGTCTAGCGGTTAGGACGCCGGCCTCTCACGCCGGTAACAGGGGTTCGATTCCCCTAGGGAGTACCAATCACTCAAAAGCAGAGGCCGCATATCCTGCGGCCTTTCTTTTTCCGAACCGCCGAAGCGGACCTCTCACAGCTTCTGCGTCAGCCCCTTCAGGTACTCTTTGAAATCCGCTCCCAGTTCCGGATGGGCGAGACCGTACTCCACCGAGGCCTCCAGGTAGCCCAGCTTGCTGCCACAGTCGTAGCGTTTGCCTTTGACCCGATAGGCGCGCACCTTCTCGTACTTGAGCAGTTCCGCGATCGCGTCGGTGAGTTGGATCTCGCCGCCGGCGCCCCGACCGGTCTGCTTGATCAGATCGAAGATGCGCGGCGTCAGGATGTAGCGCCCGACCACGCCCAGGTTGGAGGGAGCCTCTTCAGGTTTGGGTTTCTCCACGATGGAGGTGATTATCGCCGTCTCCCCGTCGTCGTCCTCGATCTCCACGATGCCGTACTTCTGGGTCTCTTCGGGGGGCACCTCCTCGACCAGGATCACGCTGCACTGGTAGCGTTCGTAGATCTTGTTCATCTGCGCAATGGCGCCGACGCCACCGTCGCCCTTGATCAGATCGTCGGCCAGGATCACGGCGAAGGGCTCATCCCCCACGACCGGTTCGGCACAGAGCACCGCATGCCCGAGTCCGAGCGCTTCGGCCTGACGCAGATAGATACAGGTGACGTCCTCCGGAAGGACGTTCTGGACCTTCTTCAGCAGGTCCGTCTTGCCCGCCTCCTGCAACTCCGCCTCCAGTTCATAGGCCTTGTCGAAATGGTCAGGGATCGACCGCTTGTTCCGGCCGGTAACAAAGACCAGGGCATCGACCCCCGCCTCCTCAGCCTCTTCGGCTGCATACTGGATCAACGGCTTGTCCACCACCGGCAGCATCTCTTTGGGATTGGCCTTGGTGGCGGGCAGGAAACGCGTGCCCAATCCGGCCACGGGGAAGACCGCCTTTCTGATCTTTTTGCTCATGGTGTCTCCTGAACAGTCTCGATATCTTGTTTTTTAGGGTATGGGGGAAAAATCCGCTGTCAATGCAGCAGCTTAGATCGAAGCGGCAATCTCCGCGCTGATCTGTCTGAGGGCCTCGATCGGATCCTCCGCACCGGTGATCGGCCGCCCCACCACTAGATAGCTGGCGCCGGCGGCGATGGCCTCGCCCGGCGTCATCACCCGTCGCTGATCGTCCGCCGCCGCCTGCTTCGGGCGCACGCCCGGCGTCACCAGCAGAAAGTCATCGCCGATACGACGCCTGATCTCCACCGCCTCCCGGGGCGAGCAGACCACGCCATCGAGTCCGGCCTCATGGGTCAGCTGAGCCAGCCTGAGCACATTCTCGGCCGGCTCCCCCGAGTAGCCGACCTCGGCGATGTCTTCGGCCGCCAGGCTGGTGAGAATGGTCACCGCCACCAGCAACGGTGATTGCGCGCGCTGGGCCAGTCGCTCGCGTGCCGCCTCCATCATCCGTCGACCACCTGAGGCATGCAGGTTCATCATCCATACCCCCAGATCCGCCGCAGCGTCACAGGCAGCCGCCACCGTATTCGGAATGTCATGGAACTTCAGATCCAGAAAGATCTCGAATCCCTGCTTCCTGAGCGCCTCCACGAGGGGCGGCCCGAAACGGGTGAACATCTCCTTGCCCACCTTCAGCCGACACAGGGCGGGGTCGAGTCGTTCAACCAGTCGCATCGCCGGCGCCTGTTCGGGAAAGTCGAGGGCGACAATCACCCTTGGCTCAGTTTGCTGCATAGTCTCGATTACCTCTGTTTCGCTGATTCTGTGTCTTGTGTGTCGTCAGGCCGGCCGCGCATCGGGCGTAGCGCGGCCGTCTCACTGGGTGAGCAGCGCCTGGTTGCCCCTGGCCAGTCCCTGCGTCGGTTTGATGCTGCCCCAGGTCTTGCAGCTCGGGCAGTGCCAATGCAGTTTCTTGGCGGTAAAGCCGCACTGTTCGCACTGGAAGGCGGGCTGACGATCGAGCAGTTGAGCGACCGACTGCAGCAGCACCTCCAGGGTCTCGCGCGGACTCTCCTCGCCGCGTTGCAGGTTGAGCCTGACCAGGCGCTCCAGACCTTTCAGGTCGGGGTGACTGGAGAGATGCGCGAGCACCCGCTCCACCGCCACCTGGCTGCCCTCCTTCTCGGCCAGAATATCGGTCAGATAGAGCATTGCCTCGGTGCATTGATGTCGCGCATAGAGCTCCTCGAGATAGTCGTGCAGCTCTTTCTGCTGACCCATCTTGCGGTAGCAACTGACGATGGCCGGCAGAATCTCCGAGAGGTAGACCGGCTCCTGCTCCTCGATCCGTCTAAGCACCCGGATCACCCCTTTGCAGTCGCCTCGCGCCATCTCGATCTGGCCCTGCAGCAGCGTGGCCCGGACATGGTTGCGGACCGCCTGCTGAGCCCGTTTCAGGAAATTCTCGGCCGCGCCCGTATTCTGCTGCCGCAGCTGGATCTCGGCCAGCTCGCAATAAAAGTGGGCGACCGCATTGTTCAGCGAGGGATCACGCAGGGTATTGATTTTAGCCGCCACCTCCAGACAGCGCTGCCACTCCTTCTCCTGCTGGTAGATCTCCAGCAGATTGAGATAGGCCTGCTCGTTGAACAGGCGCATCTCGGTCAGCTCCACGAACAGGTTTTCCGCCCGGTCGAAGAGACCGGCCCGCATGTAGTCCTGACCCAGCTCCAGCAGGGCCTGGGCGCGCTGTTCCCGATTGAGACTCGGGCGTGCGATCAGATTCTGATGGATGCGAATCGCCCGATCGACCTCGCCCCGACGGCGGAAGAGATTGCCCAGGGCCAGATGAGTCTCCACCGTATCGCTGTCGACATCGAGCAGTTTGATGAAGAGATCGATGGCTTTGTCGGGCTGCTCGTTGAGTAGATAGTTCAACCCCTTGAAATAGACAGGAGAGATCTCCTGCGGCTGCTTCTGCTGTTTGGCGGCGAAACTGCGCCGGGCGGCGAACCATCCGGAAGCCGCGGCCACGGGAAGCAGCAGAATCAGAAACTCCATCATGGGGCTATCCATCCCCTCGGGCACGGCGTGTGAACGGTGATCCGGAAGTCCCAGCTGAATGAAGGAAGTGAGGGGATGAAGCCATAGAGTGCTCAGCGATCCTTCAGCGGCAGAGCCCTCAGGTTGTTCACCTCCTGACTGGCCAACTGACTCTTGCGTCTGAGCAGGATGTTTTCCCGTTTCATGCCGAACATCAAGCCCATACAGGCGAGGATCCCAAGCAGAGCCCCGGCACCCAGTGCCAGGGTCATGATGAGAGAGAGTGGCAGTTCACGACTGCCGAAGTAGTAGTTGAACTGAACCGGCTCGGCATTCAACACGGCAAACACCGCGCCCAGCATTACGATCAGCATGAGCAGAATGAGTTTGATGATCCGCATCGGTCGTCCTGTGGTTGATCTACTCGCAAGTGACCATTCTCGCCTACTCAGGACGAGTTTGAAATAGGCGGACCGGGATCAGCGCATGCGCGAGCCGGAGCGACGGCTCCACACCCGGCCTGAGGCCGCAGACCGGTATCAGACGTAGGTATCGAGCAGACCCTCGCTGCGCAACCGCACGAGGCCGCCCGGGTCATCCTGCATCGGGGAGAGTCCATCGTCCCCGGCAGCACTTCCCGTTCCTGCCGCGGACTCCGAGGAACCATGATGAGTCCCGGCATCCCCGGCCTGACGCTGACTGACGTCCACATTGGCAAGATTGAGGTTGATATCACCGAACAGCTCTCTCAATCGCGGAATGGCCGCCTCCAGGGCGTCGCGGGTAGCGCTGTGGCTGGCGAGAAAGTGGACGCTGGTCTGGTCGTTCTGGAGTGAGATCTTGATCTCCAGAGGCCCCAGATCCGGGGGCGACAATTTGATTTCAGCCTGCTGCACCTGGCGGTTCATCATCCACTGAATACGCTCACCCACGGCGCTGTCCCAACCCGGCTGACCGACCGGCACCTGCACCGGAAGGATGATCGTGGGGCGCTGACCGGTGACCGTATGCGCACTGTGGAGTTGCGCACCCAATCCCTGCAGCGGACTGGTAACATCCCCGAGTCCCCGGGATTCCAGACCCTGGACGCCCTCGCCAGCCAAGCCGGACTGAACCAGTTGGGTGAAGGTCGGCTGCGCGTTGCCCGGCTGACCCTGTGCCAGCAGTCGCTGCAGCTGAATCGGCTCCAAGGCCGACAAAGCATCGTCGGCCTGCAACGCCGGCTGACTGCCGGGCTGAACCGACTGCATCGCCGCCTGCGGCAAGGCCTTGCCGGCCATCTCGGTCGTAAGCGGCAGGAGACTGCCGCCGGTTTGCAGGGTGACCGGAGCCTCGGACAGCATCCCCGCTTGCTGAAACGCCATCAACAGCGCGGCTGCATAGGGATTCGAGGCAGAGAGATCCTGCAGGGTCTGGGTGAAATCCAAACCCTGGCCCTCCCCCGTCAAGCTTGATTGCAGGCTCTCCACAGTGGGTCCGTTCGAGGTTTTGAGGTTTGGCGCAACGCTCTGGAGCGGAATCATGGTGGCGAAATGAGTCATAGGCTGAATCCGTCAAATTGGTGATCTCGCCCTGAAAAATGCAGAATCCGGGCCAACCGCGCTTGCGGCACTCCAGGTTCAATGCGGAAGGTAGGATCCGTGGTGGGGCCTAGGGAGTGAAATCCTCGCGCCGGGCCGACCGCCAGTCGGCCTGAATCAGCTGCCAGACCCCTTCATCATGCTGCCTGAATTGGAGATCGAGTCGCAGCAGATTGCCGCGCCAACCCGTCAGTGGCCCGGCCGCCTCCTGGGCGGAACCCGCCAGTCCGGCGATCAGGACCACCCTGGCCCGGTCCGGCTGCTCGATCTCGATGCGGTCGATCCGCGAGAGGACATAGATGGCTGGGTGGCGGAAGAAGTAGCCGGCCAGCAGCGCACGCAACTGACGCCAGTCGCGCTGGTGGCTGTCCCGGTAGGCGGGATCGACCCGCTCCATGAGGGCTGCCAGATCTCGGGCTTCCACCTCGGCCTCCCCCGCCTCCAGCAGGGCTCTCAGCTGTGCCTCGGCTGATGGCGGCTCGCCAGCGCATGCCGACAGCAAGAGCGCAACCGTCAACAGGCCGAGCCACCTGACGATCCCACCGGCGAGCGCCACCGGCAACCGCCAAAGCGTTATCCGACCGGGACGGTGAGGCGAGGTGTCCACCGCGCTACCTCAGATCGAGCACATCCTGCATGTCGAACAAGCCCTTCTCACGACCGGCGATCCAGCCCGCCGCCCGGGCCGCGCCATGGGCGAAGGTCATGCGACTGGAGGCCTTGTGCGCGATCTCGACACGCTCCCCCTCCATCGCGAACCAGACGCTGTGCTCGCCCACCACATCACCGGCGCGGATGGTCTCGAAACCGATGGTCTGACGTTCACGGGGGCCGGTCTGTCCCTCCCGGCCATAGACGGCACAGGCGTCGAGATCCCGCCCCAGCGCCCCGGCCACCACCTCGCCCATGCGCAGGGCAGTGCCCGAAGGGGCGTCGACCTTGTGGCGATGGTGGGCCTCGATGATCTCCACATCGGCCGCATCGCCGAGCACCTTCGCCGCCAGCTCCAGCAGCTTGAAGCAGAGATTGACGCCGACGCTCATGTTGGGGGCGAAGACGATGGCGATCTCCTCCGCCGCCTGCGCCAGCTGCTGTTTCTCCGCCTCGCTGAAGCCGGTGGTGCCGATGACCATCCGCTTGCCCGCCTGCCGACAGATCTGCAGATGAGTCAGGGTGGCGGCCGGGGCGGTGAAGTCGATCAACACGTCGAAGTCGCCGGTGACCGATGCCAGGTCGTCCACCACAGAAACACCCAGCGGTTCCGTTCCGGCCAGTTCGCCGGCGTCATGACCGAGCAGCGGACTGCCGCTGCGCTCCGTGGCGGCGCCCAGGGTCAGGCCCTCAGCTTCATTGATCGCCTGGATCAGGGATCTGCCCATGCGTCCACCGGCGCCAACGATTGCTATTCTTGTCATGATTATTGCCTCTTGAGCTTATGGCCCCATGTCCAGGAAGACATGGCAACATGTTGATAACACGAGGTAATCACCAGTCACCTCAGAAAACAGTTGAGACTGTGGCGGTGCGGCAAGCCGCACCCTGCCGGCGCAGGAAGCTTAGGTTGCGGCTTGCCGCACCGAACAACCTCGATTCATCCCACGCATTGAGCGGTGTCGGCTGCCGTTTCGTAGACCGGCTATGACGGCGGGGTGGAGCCCTGACCCATCAGAATCCAGGGTCTATTCACCCCGCAGTTTCAAAACCCCATGTTCTCGAAAAACTTCTTCACCCCGTCGACCCAGGTGGTGGAGTGGGGGCTGTGTTTGGCCCCGCCCTTCTTCATGGTCTCGTCGAGCTTGCGCAACAGCTCCTCCTGCTCGGAGGTCAGCTTGACCGGCGTCTCCACCAACACCCGGCACAACAGGTCGCCGACAGGTCCGCCGCGTACCGGCTTCACCCCTTTGCCACGCATGCGGAACATGCGCCCGGTCTGGGTGCCCGGCGGAATCTTCAGCATCACCTTGCCGTTGAGTGTCGGTACCTCCAGCTCTCCGCCCAGGGCCGCGGTGGCGAAACTGATCGGCACCTCGCAGAAGAGGTGACTGTCCTCACGGGTGAAGATCTCGTGGGGTTTGACCGCGACCTGCACATAGAGATCGCCGGGTGGCCCACCGTTCTCCCCCGCCTCGCCCTCGCCGGCCAGGCGAATGCGATCGCCGGAGTCGACGCCCGGCGGCACCTTGACCGAGAGGGTCTTGTGCTCCTGCACCCGGCCCTGACCGTGGCAGGTGCCACAGGGATCGTCGATCACCGTACCCTTGCCGTGGCAGCGCGGGCAGGTCTGTTGCACCGAGAAGAAACCCTGTTGCATGCGCACCTGACCGTGTCCGGCGCAGGTGTCGCAGGTCTTCGGCTTGGAGCCCTTCTTCGCGCCGCTACCGCCGCAGGTGTCGCAGACTACCAGGGTCGGTACGCGGATCTTGACGGTGGTGCCGGTCACGGCATCCTCCAGCGAGAGCTGCAGGTTGTAGCGCAGATCGGCGCCGCGATGGACCCGGCTGCCGCCGCCACCGCGGCCGCCGCCGAAGATGTCGCCGAAGACGTCGCCGAAGATGTCGGAGAAGCTGGCGCCGCCGGCGCCGCCGAAACCGCCCGGTCCCGCGCCCATGCTGGGATCGACGCCGGCATGACCGAACTGGTCGTAGGCGGAGCGCTTCTGGGGATCGGAGAGGATTTCGTAGGCCTCCTTGGCTTCTTTGAAACTCTTTTCCGCGCTGGCCGCGGCATCCCCGGCATTGCGGTCGGGGTGATATTTCATGGCAAGCCGCCGGTAGGCCTTCTTGATCTCAGCCTCGCTGGCATTCTTGGTGACGCCCAGCACTTCGTAATAGTCGCGTTTTGCCATGTCTGTTTTCTGTACTTCTTAGTGCGACGACTCCGCCGCCGTTATCGATTCTGACCGGAGTGTCACTCGGTCGACAACTCCGGGTCGACTACCGACATCCACTGGTGGGGCAGGGTCCCACCCTAGACTCCGGACCCAATGCAGGGTGGGGCCCTGCCCCACCACAATCCGGCTGAACCCGGCGCCAACCCGATTTTGCCCGGTCGGCGACAGGTTGCTCCCTGCCGTGATCTGCCGGCTCGGCTTAACGCCAAAAACCGCACACCGGCGGAGGCCGGTGCGCGGTCTTGCAGGCGATGCCGGAGCGGTCAGTTCTTGTTGTCCTTGACCTCTTCGAACTCGGCGTCGACCACGTCATCGTCCGCCTTGCCGCCAGCGCTTTGCTGCGCCTCAGCCGTCTCTTCGGCCGCGCCGCCCTCGGCGCCTTTCTGGGCGTAGAGCCGCTCGGCCATTTTGCCGGAGGCTTCCGTCAGGGCCTTGGTCTTGGCCTCGATGGCATCCTTGTCGTCGCCCTTCATCGCCTCTTCCAACTCCTTGATGGCGCTTTCGATCGACTCCTTCTCGCCGGCCTCGAGCTTGTCGTCACCCAGCTCCTCCATCGATTTGCGGGTGGCGTGGATCATGGTGTCAGCCTGGTTGCGGGCACCCACCAGCTCGTGGAACTTGCGATCGTCGTCGGCGTGGGCCTCGGCGTCCTTCACCATGCGCTCGACCTCTTCGTCGCTGAGACCGGAAGAGGCCTTGATCACGATCGATTGCTCCTTGCCGGTGGCCTTGTCCTTGGCGGAGACGTTGAGGATGCCGTTGGCATCGATGTCGAAGCTGACCTCGATCTGCGGCACGCCGCGCGGTGCCGGCGGAATGTCGCTGAGATCGAAGCGGCCAAGGGATTTGTTGGCGGACGCCTGCTCGCGCTCACCCTGCAGTACGTGCACGGTCACCGCGGTCTGGTTGTCGTCGGCGGTGGAGAAGACCTGCGAGGCGCTGGTCGGGATAGTGGTGTTCTTCTCGATCAGTTTGGTCATCACGCCGCCCAGGGTCTCGATGCCCAGCGACAGCGGGGTGACGTCGAGCAGCAGCACATCCTTCACCTCGCCGCCCAGCACGCCGCCCTGGATGGCGGCGCCGATGGCCACGGCCTCGTCCGGGTTGGCGTCCTTGCGCGGCTCCTTGCCGAAGAACGCCTTCACCGTCTCCTGCACCTTGGGCATGCGGGTCTGACCGCCGACCAGGATCACCTCGTCGATCTTGGACGCGGCGATGCCGGCGTCTTTCAGCGCCTGTTTGCAGGGCTCGATGGTGCGGGTCACCAGATCTTCGACCAGCGACTCCAGCTTGGAGCGGGTCAGCTTGAGGTTCAGATGCTTGGGACCGCTGGCATCCGCCGTGATATAGGGCAGATTGATGTCGGTCTGCTGGCTGGAGGAGAGCTCGATCTTGGCCTTCTCCGCCGCCTCTTTCAGGCGCTGCAGGGCCAGCGGATCGTTGCGCAGATCGAAACCCTGGTCCTTTTTAAAGGCCTCCACCAGATGGTCAATGATGCGCATGTCGAAATCTTCGCCACCGAGGAAGGTGTCGCCGTTGGTGGAGAGCACCTCGAACTGGTGCTCGCCGTCGATTTCGGCGATCTCGATGATGGAGATGTCGAAGGTGCCGCCGCCCAGGTCATAGACCGCCAGGGTCTGATCGCCGCGCTTCTTGTCCATGCCGTAGGCCAGTGCGGCCGCGGTCGGCTCGTTGATGATGCGCTTGACGTCGAGACCGGCGATGCGGCCGGCGTCCTTGGTCGCCTGCCGCTGGGAGTCGTTGAAGTAGGCCGGCACGGTGATGACCGCCTCGGTGACGGTCTCGCCCAGGTAGTCCTCGGCGGTCTTCTTCATCTTCTGCAGGATCTTGGCGGAGATCTCCGGCGGCGCCATCTTCTTGCCATTGACCTCGACCCAGGCATCGCCGTTGTCGGCCTGCACGATCTTGTAGGGCACCATGTCCACGTCACGCTGCACCACGTCGTCCTTGAACATGCGGCCGATCAGACGCTTGATGGCGAACAGGGTGTTGTGGGGGTTGGTGACCGCCTGACGCTTGGCCGATTGGCCGACCAGGATCTCCCCATCATTGGTATAGGCGATGATGGACGGAGTGGTGCGGTCACCCTCACTGTTTTCAATGACCTTGGTGGAACTGCCCTCCATCACTGCCACGCAGGAGTTGGTGGTTCCCAGGTCGATACCAATGATCTTGCCC
>JBNLGI010000128.1:0-50139 GCA_050305975.1 Sedimenticolaceae bacterium
GCCGCCGTCACCGCCATCAAGAACGCGCAGAAGAAAGGAGACCAGGATCAATGACTACGAAAACCACACCCAACGGTTACACCCTGGACGATGCCGGCCAGCGCGTGGTGGTCGATCCGGTCACCCGCATCGAAGGCCACATGCGCTGCGAGGTCAACATCGACGACGAGAACATGATCCGCAACGCCGTCTCCACCGGCACCATGTGGCGCGGTCTGGAGGTCATCCTCAAAGGCCGCGACCCGCGCGACGCCTGGGCCTTCACCCAGCGCATCTGCGGCGTTTGCACCGGCACCCATGCCTTGACCTCGGTGCGCGCGGTGGAGGATGCGCTGGGCATCCAGATCCCGGAGAACGCCAACTCCATCCGCAACATCATGCAGCTGACCCTGCAGGTGCACGACCATCTGGTCCACTTCTATCACCTGCACGCGCTCGACTGGGTCAACCCGGTGAACGCCTTGAAGGCCGATCCGAAGGCGACCTCCGAGCTGCAGATGAAGGTCTCGCCCAACCATCCCAAGTCGTCGCCCGGCTACTTCCGCGACATCCAGAGCCGTTTGAAGAAGTTCGTCGAGAGCGGCCAGCTCGGCCCGTTCAAGAACGGCTACTGGACCAACCCGGCCTACCTGCTGCCGCCGGAGGCCGACCTGATGGCAGTGACCCACTACCTGGAGACCCTCGACTTCCAGAAGGAGATCATGAAGATCCGCACCATCCTCGGTGGCAAGGATCCCCATCCCAATTGGCTGGTGGGCGGCGTGCCCTGTCCCATCAACGTGGACGGCGTCGGCTCGGTGGGCGCGCTCAACATGGTCAGCCTGAACCAGATCTCGTCGATCATCGACGCCTCGCGGGAGTTCGTGAAAAACGTCTACATCCCCGACATCCTGGCGGTGGGGCAGTTCTACAAGGGCTGGCTCTACGGCGGCGGCCTCTCCGGCACCAGCGTGCTGGCCTACGGCGACATCCCCGACCGCGCCAACGACTACTCGCCCGGCAACCTGCTGATGCCGAGCGGCGCCGTCATCGACGGCAACCTGAAAGAGGTGCACGAGGTCGACCTGCGTAACCCGGACGAGATCCAGGAGTTCATTCCCCACTCCTGGTACGACTATCCCGACGGCGCCAAGGGCCTGCACCCCTGGGACGGCGTCACTCAGCCCAACTTCCAGCTCGGGCCCAACGCCAAGGGGACCAAGACCAACATCGAGCAGATCGACGAGAACGCCAAGTACTCCTGGATCAAGGCCCCGCGCTGGCGCGGCCATGCGATGGAGGTGGGACCGCTGGCGCGCTACGTGGTCGGCTACGCCAAGGGCCATGAGGAGATCACCGAGCAGATCAACTTCGTGCTCAAGACTCTCGACGTCCCGGTCACCGCGCTCTTCTCGACTCTAGGTCGCACCGCGGCCCGAGCGCTGGAAGCCGACTGGGCCGGCGACAAGATGCGCTACTTCATGGACAAGCTGATCGCCAACATCAAAGCCGGCGACTCCAGCACCGCCAACGTGGACAACTGGGAACCTTCCACCTGGCCCAAGGAAGCCAAGGGTGTCGGCTTTACCGAAGCGCCACGCGGTGCGCTTGGCCACTGGATCCGCATCAAGGATACGCGCATCGACAACTACCAGTGCGTGGTGCCCACCACCTGGAACGGCTCGCCCCGCGACAGCGAAGGCAACATCGGCGCCTTCGAAGCCTCACTGATGAACACCAAGGTGGAAGTCAAAGAGGAACCGGTTGAGATCCTGCGCACCCTGCACAGCTTCGACCCCTGCCTCGCCTGCTCGACCCACGTCATGAGCGAGGAGGGGAGGGAGCTGGCGCAGGTCAAAGTACGATGACGGAAGTATTTTGAATGTTGAATTTTGAATTATGAGTTGTTTGGGGCAGGAGGCGGCCGCTACCCGCGAAGTCTCCTCAAACCCCCTTCTTCACTCCCTCTCCCCTTGCGGGAGAGGGCCGGGGAGAGGGGTAATCAAAACAATCAACAACTCAACCAAAGAAACCCGGAGGCCCAATGAAACCCATCACCCTCACACTAACCGGCCTGAGCGCCACACTGGCCAGCACCAGCGTGTCTGCCCACGTCGGCGAGCACCACGACCTCGGCCTGCTAACGGGATTGGCTCATCTGCTATCAGAACACGCCCTGCCCATCGCAGTCGTCGCGCTGATTGCAGGCGGCCTGATGCTCAAACGGCTGTTGCGTGCCTGATGATGCTCAAGGTGCGGCAAGCCGCACCCCACGCCTTCAGCAACCACGTATGCCCGAATGATTCGTAGGGTGCGGCTTGCCGCGCCCGAAGGAAGTGCCCTTGGGGTGCACCAAACAGGAGAAGTCACATGCAGACAGCCATCAAACGCACCGCGGTCTACGTCTACGAAGCCCCGGTCAGACTCTGGCACTGGATCAACGCCCTCTCGATCACCGTGCTGGCGATCACCGGTTACTTCATCGCCAATCCGCTGCCCACGATGCCGGGGGAGGCGAGCGCCAACTTTCTCATGGGCTATATGCGCTTTGCCCACTTCGCCGCCGCCTACATCTTCACCGTGGGTTTCCTCGGCCGTATCTACTGGGCCTTCGTCGGTAACGAGCACTCGCGACAGCTGTTCAAACTGCCGCTCTACAAACTCTCGTTCTGGAAAGAGCTGATACACGAGGTGCGCTGGTACGCCTTCCTGGAGAAGGAGCCGATGAAATACGTCGGCCACAACCCGCTGGCCCACCTGGTGATGGTCGCCATCGTCACCATCGGCGGTATCGCCATGCTCCTCACCGGCTTCGCCCTCTACGCCGAACAGACCGGCATGGGCAGCTGGCAGGACCAGCTCTTTGGCTGGCTCATCCCCCTGGTCGGCCAGAGCCAGGACGTGCGCCTCTGGCACCACTGGGGCATGTGGATCATCGTCTGCTTCGTCATGATCCACGTCTACGTGGCTATTCGCGAGGACATCGTCTCCCGCCAGAGCCTCATCAGCACCATGGTAAGCGGCTGGCGCATGTTCAAAGACGACCGTCCCTGACATCTCCTGATTCCAATGCTCGACGCCTTCGGGAGCCCATACCGGGCTCCTTTTTTATTCGCCGGAAATTGCGTGTTGGTCAGACGACGGTTCCCCTGTGACGATTCTCCAGGTTTCCGCCTGGCTCACACTGAAAAGTTTGAATAGGTACGCTTGTTGCCATCCCCGGTTTTGTAATTCCCCCTGGAATAGGGGAACCTTCCCCTCGAATCGACACCTGAGTGATTGTGCCAATCTCAGATCACGAATAGAGGTCATGCGGCTAATCGCATGCAAAGTAACCGACCTGGAGGGGGGCATCATTGCTGGGAGCACTGAAAACGATCCTGCCTGCCATGAAACGCAGAAAACCCCGCAGGGGGCGTCGTGGAAACACGGCAAGCGGCTATTTGACGCGAATGCTGAGGTGGGCGCTGCTTGCCGCCCTCGCCGTGTTCGCGCTACTGCTCGCCTCGATCGTGACACTGCGTTTCATCGATCCTCCGACCTGGGCCTGGAAAATCCACCGTGAACTGAATCCCCCGGCCGGATATCCCAGCGTGGCGCGACACCACTGGCTCGATATCAGTCAAATACCCCTGGCCGTGCAACTCGCGGTCGTGGCTTCGGAAGACCAGAACTTTCCCCATCATCACGGCGTTGATTTCGGGGCCATTCAAAAGGCCATCGATGAAGCGGAAGACGGCAAGTCGCTACGCGGCGCCAGCACCATCACACAGCAGACCGTGAAGAACCTGTTCCTCTGGCCACAGAAGGCCTGGAGCAGGAAAGTTCTCGAGGGCGGTTTGGCGTTGCTGGTCGATTTGCTTTGGGACAAGCAACGCATACTGGAAGTCTATCTGAACATCGCCGAATTCGGCCCCGGCGTCTACGGGGTCGATGCGGCCAGTGCGTATTGGTATCGGCGCCCGTTGCATCGCCTGACGAACAACCAGGCGGCCAGACTGGCGGCAATCCTGCCCAATCCCTGGCGCTATCGCGCAGAGCCGCCGACCGACTATATCGCAGAACGGGCGGCCTGGATCGAGCAGCAGATGAATATGCTGGGGTATGTCTGGCTTGAATCCGTCAACTAGTTGGAGTTGATCTCATTCAGAGCACGTCAACGCCGACTCGAGTCAGCGCCTCAGCCGGGCAGTATCGGGATAGGGGCTCAAACGCTAAAAGGTCCCGATGCGCAACATCACCAGGGTGCAGGCTTCCAGCCAGTGGATTCCTGCCTGTTTGAGTCGCTGTTGCAGTGTGGCCGATTCGCTGCCCGGATTGAAGATCACCCGTTGGGGTTTGAGCAGAACGACCTCATCGATCATCGGCTCCAATCGCTTCGGGCCCACATAGAGGGTCAGGGTATCCACCGGCTGGCGGATCTTTTGCAGAGAATGTGCGACAGGCAGATCCTCGATGAGTTCGAGACGGGGGTGAATCGGCGTAACCTGATACCCCTTCTCCAGCAACAGCCGGATCGCCTGGTTGGAGTAGCGCAGGGGTTTGTTGCTGGCTCCCAGCACAACCACATGGCGTTCGAAGTTGTCGGTTGGTTTCATAGTCTAGCCGGTGACTTGAATGAGAGTGGTTCATTTTATCCATTTCATACGTCGTCAGAGCACAGAATCCCTGCCAGTTGAGGTTGAGCGGAGCCCGATCGAATCACGACCCGCAGTGTGCCGCGTTCAATTCGTTGCGGGCAAAATCGTCTCGACGACGGATTCGAAGAGATTCACCGATTGGACGCAAGCGACAGCAGGGCCTCACCCAGATCCCTGGAATCCGGCGAATGGATTTGCTGCAGGGTGAGGCATGGCTGCAAGGTGCAGGTCCGGCAGGTCTTCGTGGATTTTCGGCCGGCGACACTCCTTCACTTCTTGCTTTTGCGTCGCAGCTCCGTAATCGGTTCTCCGGCAAATCCCCAATTGTCGGTATCGACTTCATCGATCACCACGACCGTGGTGGACGGGTCCTTGCCGAGGACATCGACCAGCAGTTGCGTGGCGCCGGCGATCAGCTCCTGCTTCTGCCGCTTGGTGACCCCTTCGCGTGTGACCTTGATATTGATGTAGGGCATCTCATACACCTCAATGCGCTTGCTTCGGACGCGGTATCGGGCACAGGCAAATGCGGCCCGCGCTGGCGCGTCCTTCTCCTAGCCCTAGTGTAGCCCGTGGCGGTCGTCTGGTGGGGAGTGTGGCTCGTCAAACCTTCAGCGATATTGATTAAGGGCAGGCATTGCGTGGTTTTGCCCCTTGAGAATACCGGGGCGGCCATCAACCTATCGCCGCAGAGCTTGAGCGCTGTCCCTGAAACGCCACCATACGCTTCACCATCCGGCGCGATTGTGGCGCATCACTGCCGGTGACCGCCTATCCGGCGCCGCGCTCACGCCACGGGCGGTGGTGCAGGCGGTGAGAGAGGTGCTGGACCATCTGCGCCACCACCGGATCGCCCGGAGTGCCCGGCCGGAGCCGCCCTCGGGGGGATCCCTCGGTACCGACCGTCCCCGACTTCGCTTGACCTGGGGCAGGGGAAGACGTGCTTTTTTACAGGGTTGGGTGAACTGGAGTCTCACCACACCTGTTTGGCACAATAAGCGCTATCATCCATGGTCTAGATGACAGACTCGGTCAAACCGGGGACGAGGCAAGATGAACTCGAAGAACAACACGACAGATGCGATCTCAGAGTGGCTGCAGGATTTCATCAAACAGGACTCCTTCAGCGGCATTCTGTTGATAGCCGCCGCCGTACTGGCGATGGTGCTGGTGAACTCACCGCTCAGCTGGCTCTACGATGCGCTGTTGAGTACTCCGGTGGAGATCCGCATCGGCGCGCTGCATCTGGACAAGCCTCTGCTGCTGTGGGTCAACGACGGTCTGATGGCCGTCTTCTTCATGCTCATCGGACTCGAGGTCAAACGCGAATTCCTGGAAGGGGAGCTCTCCCGTCCCGATCAGATCATCCTGCCGGGGCTGGGCGCGGTGGGGGGCATGCTGGTGCCGGCGGCGATCTATTTCTGGCTCAATCAGGGAGATCCGCAGGCCATGAACGGCTGGGCCATTCCAGCGGCCACCGACATCGCCTTCGCCCTCGGCGTATTGGCGCTGCTCGGTGACCGGGTTCCGGTCTCACTGCGTATCTTCCTGATGGCGCTGGCGATTTTCGACGATCTGGGGGCGGTGGTGATCATTGCGCTGTTTTACACCGCCGATCTCTCGACAAGCAGTCTGCTGACAGCGCTGGTTGCCGTGGCGGTGATGCTGGGTATGAATCTGCTGAAAGTCACGCGGATTTCAGCCTACATGCTGGTGGGTACCATCCTTTGGGTGGCGGTGCTCAAGTCGGGCGTGCACGCTACCCTGGCCGGTGTCATCGTCGGCATGATGATCCCCCTGCGCGATCCCGCGAACCCCGAGCGCTCCCCGCTGAAGACGGTGGAACACGGCCTGCATCAGTGGGTCGCCTTTTTCATCGTGCCGGTGTTCGCCTTCGCCAACGCCGGGGTCTCGTTGCAGGGTTTCACACTCGACAGCCTGCTCGAACCCATACCCCTGGGCATCGCCGGCGGGCTCTTCATCGGCAAGCAGCTGGGGATTCTGCTGTTTTGCGGAAGCGCTATCTGGCTGGGTTTGGCCAAACTGCCCACGGGAGCCAGCTGGTGGGGATTCTATGGCACCAGCGTGCTCTGCGGCATCGGCTTCACCATGAGTCTGTTCATCGCCTCTCTGGCCTTCGAGCAGGGCGGCTCGGACCTGGTGGTGGTCGGAGACCGAATCGGGATTCTGCTCGGCTCGGCCATCTCGGCAGTGGTCGGCTATCTGCTGCTGAAGAACCTCGATCCGGCAGCGAAGGCAGAGCGCTCGACCTGACCTTCCACAGCGCCGAATCATTGAAATCAAACTTCGAGCGGCATCAGGAGTCGTACTGGTATCCATTCCAGGGATCGTAGCCGAAGGAGACTCCCGATGCCGATAACCTCTTCATTTGTGTTGATCGCCCTTGGTCTGTTTTCCTTCGGGCAGGCGATGGCCGAGGTGCAGACAGGGGAGCAGGCGCCCGAATTCCACCTGATGGACCAGAATGGGGTGACCCACAGCCTTGCCGAGTACCGGGGCCAGTGGCTGGTGCTCTACTTCTATCCCAAGGACGACACGCCCGGCTGTACCAGGGAGGCCTGTGAATTCCGTGACGATCACAACCGCCTGGCGGATATGGGCGTGGCCCTGCTGGGAGTGAGTACCGACGATCTGGAGAGTCATCAGGCTTTCGCCGAAAAATATCATCTTCCGTTTCCACTGCTCTCCGATGCGGACGGGCAGGTCGCCAGTCACTATGGATCGCTGTGGCAGTTGGGACCGATCAAGTTCGCCAAGCGCCACAGTTTCATCATCGATCCCGAGGGGCGGATTGCCCACATCTACCGCGAGGTGGACCCCAAGCGTCACAGCGACGAGGTCATCGAGCAGCTGCAGGCGCTGGGAGCGGGAGCCCCCTAGGCGTCGGGCCGGCGATAAGGGATGCCGGCGTCATCCAACGCCTGCGCCAGGGCTTTGATGGCGGAGGCGATATCACCGCGGCCGCGCAGCCCCAACTCGATCTTCGGCGTCTCGCCAAGGTGGGGCAGGCTATAGAGCTTGAAATCGGGGAAGCGGTCTGCGAAGCCCTCCATGAGCGGGACCAGGGCGCTTTCCGGTGTCTCGAGCACCAGCAGCGAGGCCTCCTGCAGCGGCGTTGACCCGCCGCTGTAGAGATTGTCCAGCACCCAATCGGCCATTGGCCAGGCCATCTCCGGAAAGCCCGGCAGGAAGTGGTGCTGGCGCAGACTGAAGCCGGGGATCTGGTTGTGAGGATTGGGTATCAGTTGGCAATCCCGGGGCAGATCGGCCATGCGGATACGGGTGGGGTAGGCCGCTTCTCCGAAACGCGCCTCGATCAGGGCGACCGCCTCGGGATGGCGCACCAGCGGAACGCCGGCCGCTTCCGCCGCGCAGGGTCGGGTAAGGTCGTCCGGAGTGGCGCCAATGCCGCCGCAGACAAAGGTCGGCAGCCCGCTTTGCAGTGAGAAACGCAGGTGATCGATCAGGCTCTCCGCCTGGTCGGGAAGCAACCAGCAGCGGATGAGGCGCAAGCCGCGCGCTGCCAGCGCGTGACGGAAGTGTTCGAGATGACTGTCACGGCGGCGCCCGAAAAGAATCTCATCGCCGATCACGATCAAGCCAAAGCTGTCACTCTGTAGTTGATACATACTCCGGTCTCGTCGCGTCGACTCTCCGAGCCCCTTCTCCAATACCCACTTGAGCTGTGGTGGAGTTGTTGGAATCGGCTCACAAGACTTGTACATTATTTGTACAAATACTACCCCTATCCATCCCAACCCGCTACCTGTGAGGAGGATCGCCAAGATGGACGAGAGCCTGTTCGTACCGCCCGCTGAGCTCTTCGATCCGGCGACCACACCCGGGGACGGGATCGATCAGCCGGAGCGCTCCAGCCGGCACAGCCTCTGCGCCATGCGGTTCGATCTGCAGTGGCGTTCGCAGCACGCCCTGCATACCGATTCCCAAGTCTCGCAGAAACTGAATCTCTGGCGAGACCTCTTCCCGCAGCAGCTGGAGGAGGGGGTCCTGGACAAGCCGGTCGGGCATACGGCAAGCGCGGATTTCCAGGTGGGCGAGCTGATGGAAGCCTACCGTCCGAACGACAGTTTCGATATCCAGTCCCACCAATTCAACCGCCGCTTTCGCAAGGGAAATTATGTGGAGCCGCGGGCCGGTCGCTTCTATCCAAAGGGTTTCATCGCCTCGGTCAGAGGCATCTATCCCGAGGACGCCACGCCGTTTCGTGTCACCCATAGCGATGAGTCCCTGGGGGTGGATCTGAATCACCCGCTAGCGGGCTCTGAGCTGCGACTCTCGGCGACGCTGTTGAATATCCGCCGGGCCGGCGAGGAGCATGGCGGCTTTTGTCATGATATCGCCGAGCTGGCGACCCTGGGCGGCCCCGGCATGCAGGCCCGCTGGCAAGGGCGGCCGGGCGACTTCTGGTCCGATCTGCCGTTTTCCCGCATGGCGGGGGAGGCCGATGCCTATTTCTACCAGATGCCGCGCCTGGTCGACCATATCGACAGCGCGGCGCGCGGCCAGATCGAGGCCCTCTACGGGCGCCTGATTCCGCCGGGTGCCGAGGTGCTCGACCTGATGTCGAGCTGGCGGTCCCACCTGCCGGAGACGCTCTCCCTGGCGGGGGTGGCGGGCCTGGGCATGAACCTTGAGGAGCTCGAGGCCAATCCCCGGCTCGACGAGCGGGTGGTGCACGATCTCAACCTGCAGCCCCGTCTGCCGTTCGAGGACAAGCGTTTCGACGCCATCGTCTGTACGGTGTCGGTGGAGTACCTGATCAAGCCGCTGGAGGTGTTCGCCGAGGCGGCGCGGGTTTTGAAGTCTGGGGGTAGGTTCATCCTCACCTTCTCGAACCGCTGGTTCCAGCCCAAGGTGATCAAGATCTGGCAGGATCTGCACGAGTTCGAGCGCATGGGCCTGGTTCTGGAGTATTTCCTGAAAACCGGTGGCTTCCGTGGCCTGGAGACCTGGTCCCTGCGAGGCCTGCTGCGACCGCAGGATGACAAGTATGCCGGCCGGCTGCCCTTCGCCGACCCGGTCTACGCCGTCTGGGCGGAGAAGGAGTGAGTGCCGCTCAGGTCGGAATCAATTAGGAATGCAATGCATCTGAGAGTCATTACTATTTAAAAGCGTGATTGAGCTCACACTTTTCAAGCTGCCGGAGCGAGCATGGCCACCACGCCGGCTCTCGGCTTGGTAACACACCGAAAAACAAAGAGATAACGCCAGCAGTTCAAAGAATACAGTAGGTTGTTATGTGGTTTCTTCCTTAGGCAGTTATGGATAACCATAATACCCATTCTCTGCCGCTCACCTAAGATCCTCACTGCATAGGGCGCGCGCCGGGAAGCGCAACCCGTTCAGTATCAGTCAGTGCATGGAAGCGACCTGTCGGTATGGAGAGGTGTTTCGATGTCTAGATTTTTCAGTACCACAGTAACAGTAACGCTCGTCTTCCTCTGTTTTTCAGTAAGCGCCGAAGCCGTCACCCTCAACTGGGCGGGTTGCGGTATCACCAAGAAAGCCTTTATGGCCGAACTGGCCACCGCCTACGAGCAGAAGACCGGCATTCATGTGGAGCTGGAAGGTGGTGGAGCCACCAAGGGTATCCGCAAAATCGCCGACCGGGAGGTTGACTTCGCCGGTTCCTGCCGGTTTCAGGTGGAGCAGGATGCCGTTTCGTCGTCCCAGATCCAGTTCAATCCGGTCGCCTGGGACGCCCTCACCGTGGTCGTGCACAAATCCAATCCGGTGGAGAGCCTCACCCTGGATCAGCTGCGCGATGTCTTCACGGGGAAAATCACCAACTGGTCCGCCCTCGGCGGTCCCGATCAGCCGCTGGAGCTGCTGGTCCGCAACGGCAAAATCTCAGGCGTCGGGCATACCTTGAGGAAACTGCTGTTCGACGATGCGGAGATGGATTTCAAGGCCAGCGCCAGCTACAAGTCTTCCGGCCCGCTGGAGCAGGCGGTGGAGGAGAATCCCAACGCCATTGCGGTCACCGGTATCAGCAGCGCGCGCAAGCGCGATTTCAAGATCCTCAATCTCGAGGGCAAGGATCCCGGTTACCAGAACATCAAAGACGGCAAGTATCTGCTCTATCGTCCGCTCTACATCGTCACCAACCGGGAGAGCGAGCAACTGTCCGAGGTCAAGGCCTTCCTCAAGTTCGCTCACAGCCGCGAGGGGCGCGAGATCATTCGCAAGAATGGCGCGGTGCCCTACCTGGAAGCGGTGTGGCTCAGCACCAACCAACAGCAGCAGTGGAAGCAGGCGCGTAGCATTCGCGACTGAGGGCGGCGCTGCCGGGGCGCTCGCCTCAGGACAGCATCAGATAGGCGATCAGCGGCATTACGGCGAATCCCAGGAGGGTCTGCAGGGTGATGATCGAGGCCATGGCCTCGGTATCGCCGCCGAGTTGCCGGGCCAGGATGTAGGCGGATGAAGCGGTCGGTGTCATGAAGGCGATCACCAGTACGCCGGCGGCCACTCCTCCCAGACCCGTGACCACGATCAAACCGGCCGTAGCCAACGGCTTGACGCCGAACTGCACCAGGGATGAGGCGAGGACCGGTCCCAGATGGCCATGCAGCGCCCGCGGCCTGAGGGCGGCCCCGACTGCCAGCAGTCCGAAGGGGAGGGCTGCGCGTCCGACGATCTCCAGTACATCCCGGCTCGGACCGGGCAAGCCGGTGCCGCTGAGGTTCAATGCCCAGCCGATGAGGCAGGCGATGATCAGCGGATTGCCGACGATATCCCGTAACAGTCCGCCCGATCCGGGCTCACGGGCATGCCCCCAGAGCGACAGGGCTGAGATGCAGAGCAGATTGATCAGCACGATCATGAAGCCTGCCGCCACCGCGCCCACGGCGAGACCTTCCGCCCCGTAAAAGGACTGCGCCAGCGCCAGTGCGATATAGGTGTTGAAGCGCACACCGCCCTGAAAGATGGAGGTGAAAGTCGGGCCGGAGGTGTTGGGCAGAAGCCGCCATCCCACGACCAGCAGCAGGGACGCCAACAGCAGCACCCCGACCACCACGCCGAGGATCTCCAGCCAGGGCACGCCGTCGAGCCGCTGCCGTCCCAGGGCGTGGATCAGCAGGGCCGGAAACAACACGTAGTAGGTCAATCGCTCCATACCGGCCCAGGCCTCGTCGGAGATGAAGCGGATCTGCTTCAGGGCCAGCCCGAGCAGGATCAGGCTGAGAATCGGCAGCAGGGCGTTGGCGATGGGGTGCACTGGGTGTGTGGTCCCTTGGTTGATTAGATTAATGGGTTGAATCACTGCCGATTCAAAAGCCCGAGTTAAACTCAAGAGCCCCTGGATACAGGCTGCGACGCATACCGATACAGCATATCCGTTTGTTGGTGCATGCCGTGGCAGAGATTGGTGGGGCCCTGCCCCACCATAGAGTCACGGCTAACCTGTTACGGTGCGGCTTGCCGCACCGTCATGTACTTTGAATCGAATCCTACCTTCGTGAACACCCCGCACTGGACGGCGATCCAGGGCAATCCGTTAATACCCCGGCTCAAATCCCGTTGCGCAACCCCAGCTTGTCCGGATGGGGGCGCAGATAGACCTGCTTCTCCATGTAGCTATCGGGATGGCGTCTGAAGTAGTGGCGCAGCAGGGTGATGGGCACGATCAGCGGGGTCTCGCCTCGGCGGTAGGCTTCGATACTCTGCGTGAGTTCCGCCTTGTCGTCGCTGTCGATGCGCTTTTTGAGATAGCCCATGATGTGCTGCAGCACGTTGACGTGACGCTTGCGGGTGACACGGCGCTTGAGCGTATGCATCAGCTCCTCGCAGTAGTCTTGTGCGATGTTCTCCAGCTCGGGCCGGGCAAGATTGGACAGCAGTCGGCCCAGTCGCTGATAGGCGGCTTGGGAGTGGGCCATCACCAGGTATTTGTGGGCGGTATGGAATTCGATCAGACGGGCCGGCGTCAATCCCTGTTCCAACAGGGCCCGCCAACGCTGCATGACGAAGACCCGGTTGACGAAGTTCTCGCGCAGCACCGCGTCGTTGAGGCGGCCCTCCTCCTCCACCGGCAGCAGCGGCAGACGCTGCATGAGGATGCGTGCGAAGACGCCGCTGCCCTTGCGCTCGGCATGGGTGCCCTTGTCGTTGAAGACCTTGACTCGTTCCATGCCGCAGCTGGGGGAGTCCTTCTTCAGGATGTAGCCGCACAGATCATCGAACTCGGCCACCTGAGTCTCCGCGTAGCGCTCCATCTGCTGTGTAACGTCGAAGCCGGCATCCGCGGTGCCCACCAGGCGGGGATGCGCGATATCGCCCATCAGGCGGATGGTTGGTCGGGGTATGCCGAGACCGATCGCCGTTTCCGGGCAGACGGGCACGAACGCCATGTGCTGGCTCAGTGGCCCGACGATGAAGGCATCCCGCTTGTGGCCGCCGTCGTAGCGGACCTGATGGCCCAGCAGGCAGGCGCTGATGCCGACTTTGGGCTTTTTCTGGCTCATATGCTGACCTCGTTCAGTCTGACTGACAGCTGGGCGAGTCCCGCCAGCGTGTCATGGGTTGGCGTCGTCAACAGAAAGCGGAGTCTGAGTATCCTTGGCATGGGTGCGACCTATTTGATCCGATTCCAGTGACTCAAGGCCTGTTCGCGCGACTGCTTCAGGTCAACGATCGGCTGCGGATATGTGACTCCAGGATCGATACCGGCTGCAGCGAGCGCCTTGCGGTCGGCCTCCCAGGGGGCGTGCAGGCGGGCGTTCGGCAGCCTGGCCAGTTCGGGCACCCAGCGTCTGACATAGCTCCCCTCGGGATCGAAACGCTGGCCCTGGCGCACCGGGTTGAAGATGCGGAAGAAGGGGGCGGCGTCCGCGCCGCAGCCCGCCGTCCACTGCCAGCCGAGCGTGTTGTTCGCGAGGTCGGCATCCACCAGGGTGTCCCAGAACCAGCGCGCCCCTTCCAGCCAGTGGAGGCCGAGGTTCTTGGTCAACAGGGAGGCGACGATCATGCGCACCCGGTTGTGCATCCAGCCGGTGTGCCAGAGCTCCCGCATGCCGGCATCCACGATGGGGATGCCGGTACGACCCTGTTGCCAGGCCGCCAGCTCTTCGGGCAGCTGTTTCGCCCAACCCCAGGGGAAGTGCTTGAACTTGGAGTTGAGTGGCGACTGATCGGTCTGCGGGAAATGGTAGAGCAGGTGGTGAGCGAACTCACGCCAGCCCAGCTCGCGCAGAAAGCTCTCCGTTCCACCGGCGGGGGTTGTCGCTTGCGCGTACAGGGCGTGGAAGATCTGACGGGGACCGATTTCGCCGAAATGAAGATGGGGTGAGAGTCGGGAGGTGCCCTGGCTGGCCGGCAGGTCCCGCGTCTCGTCGTAGTCCTCGAGCGTGCGTCTCTTGAACGCCTGCAGTCGCTTCAGGGCACCCTTTTCGCCGGGCTGCCAGTTCTCGCTCAGCCCCACGTCCCATGGCAGATCCGGCAACAGCTTCAGATCGTCGGGTCGTAAGCCGCGGTACCTGGCCGACGGCGGCTTCAGTTTGGAGGGGGCGGCCTGCGGAGCCCCCAGTTCGTGCAGACGTTGCCGACAGTTGCGCCAGAAGGGGGTGAAGACGCGAAACGGCGCGCCGGAACGGTTGGCGATCTGCCAGGGCTCGAAGAGCAGGGCGGCGTTGGCGCTGTGGCATTCGACGCCCTGTTCAAGCAGTCGGCGTTTGATCCCCTTGTCGCGCTCGATCATGGCCGGTTCGTAGAGACGGTTCCAGTAGAGGTGGCTGATGCGGTGTTCGGCGGTCAGGGATTCCAGGGTGTCGAGGCTCGGTCCCCGCAGGATCAGTAGATCGCTGCCGCGCGCCCGCAGCTGGCTCGTCAGCTCACTCAGGCTGTGGTGCAGCCACCAGCGGCTGGCGCCGCCGGGGTTCCAGGGCTCTTCCTCCTGCGGGGCATGGATATAGAGCGGAATCACCTCGTCGCACTCGCGTAGAGCGGCCTTGAGGGCAGGATTGTCGGTCAGCCGCAGATCGCGCCTGAACCAGAGCAGCGCCCGCTTCATCGGAGGGCTTCTCCCTGGAGAGCTGCCTCAAACTCACTCACCGCATCCGAGAGCGTTTCACTCAGGGGGATGGCGTCGCTTCCTCGCAGCTTTTCGCGTTCCCGGCGCGTCACTCTTCCACCGAGGAAAACGGGCACTGAAGCGTGCTTTGCCAGATCCGTCAATTTGGTCGCGACACGGGCCGGCAGGGGCGTGGCGTCCTTGAACAGGAGCAGGGCCGCTGCATCGGCATGCGGCAGGATCTCCGGCAGGGCATCCGGCTCGATGCATCCGAGCATGAGAAAGTGATTGCCCCGAGGCATGGCGGCCAGGCCGAAGAGCAGCAGTTCCAGTTCCCCCGCCTCGCCGGGCAGGGCCACGCCCAGCAACCGGCGACCCCGGGTCTGCACGTTTTGATGGTGGAAGCGGGCGCCCAGTTTGTTTCTCAGGTAGGTGAGCAACAAACCGCGTCGCCCCCGATGCAACGGATTGTCGACCAGTGCCAGCTCATCCAGCAGCGGACGCAGCAGGCGGTCTGCCGCCAGGCTCATCGGGTAGAGGGAGAGGCAGTCGTTGTAAACCGCGTCGAGCGCATTGTCGTCGAAGCCAGAGAGCGCCTGGTGCATGCGTTGCCGATAGTGCTCCCAGGGATCGATACCCTCGGCCAGCAAGGGGGAGGCGGTCTGGCCGATCGGGCTGTCGCTGTCGATGAGCCTTCTCACCTGACCGATGGAGACCCCCTGTTGCACCAGGGAGAGGATGCGCTCGATGAGGGCGATCTGCCCGGCGCTATAGAGTCTGTGTCCCTTGGGGGTGCGGGACGGCTTGATGAGTCCATACCGGCGCTCCCAGGCGCGCAGAGTCACCGGATTGATGCCGGTGATTTCGGAGACCTTGCGGATGGGATACTGGGCGCCGGCGATCGGGGATTCTGGCTGCATGAATGATCCACAGTGCGATACAAAACTTGTACGGATTGTACAATAAAAGCCCTGTTTGTCCCGTCCGCACGCCAGCCAAACTGGGGGGCATTCTCCTGCAGTTGATGGGGTTGCATGGATGGGTCAGGCGCATCACGCGGCATGGCTTCAAGGTTGGCGGTTGCGCTTTGTCATCGTCTGCCGTCTCATTGCACACTATCTTCTCAACCATTCGGGATGACGCCTGAGAATATGCACGGGCGATCGAACGCCGTTGATGAGCCGAATCGAGGAGTGAATCGATGACTGAAAGAGTGACCGCCTATGAGCTGATCGGAGGCGAGCAGGGTGTGCGTGAGTTGGTGGACCGCTTCTACGACCTGATGGATCAGCTGGAGGAGGTGAAGGATCTGCGGGCGCTGCATGCCAAGAGTCTCAAGGGGTCGCGGGAAAAACTGTTCCTCTTTCTCTCCGGCTGGTTGGGCGGCCCCGACCTCTATGTCCAGCGATACGGCCATCCCCGCCTGCGCGCCCGGCATATGCCGTTCAGTATCGGTATCAAGGAGCGGGATCAGTGGATGCTCTGTATGAACCGGGCCATGCAGGAGATGGGCATGGATCAGACGCTGCGCCAGTCCCTCGGCGAGGCGTTGTGGAAAACGGCCGACTTCATGCGCAACCGCCCGGAGCTGGAGCCGGTGCAAAGTGATGCGACCAGCGAGTGATAGACACAGGCTTTTTTCAGCGTGATCCGGAAGGTCGTCGGACAGTCCCTGTCATGTCAGATTTGCCTAAAGCGGTCGGATTCCCGTGAGCCCCCGCCGCGTCGGGCGAGGGCAAGATCCAAGGTGAAACGCCGCTGTCCATGGCGCCACAATTGCCGACTTGATTTGATACGCTTCAATTCAACTGACCCGAAGTGTCTACAATGAACACCGGGCCCTACAGTCAGCGCGGGATGGACATCGTCAAACAGCGGGATTCACGGCGGTACCTGTCATCGAATGATTCCCTGATCATCTGTGAGCCATAAGCAGCGATCGAATCCAATGGAGATACGCATGAGCCGCCAGTGGTGGTTGATCGGAGCCGCGCTCGTCAGCGGACTGTTGCTGGCGACCGCGATGCGTTTCGGTGTTCTCGCCAACGAGGCACAGGATCTGATGTGCCGGCAGGGAAGCGGGGGGGCGTGGTGCAGCGTGCGGTCAATGCTGGGCTTGTCGATACACTATCAACTCTTCGGCTTGATGGGGCTTGCGCTGGGACTAGCCGGCTGGGTGCCGAAACTCCGCGGGTCGGCGATCGCCGGTCTGCTGTTGGCGAGCTGCGGGCTGTTGCTCTACAACACTACCTACGCGGCGGTGGCGGTCGTGCTGTCGCTGCTGGCCGCGCTGCAGCCTTTTCCTCCCGGACACCACAGGTCGCTCAGTTGACAGGCTGACTCCCGAGCCGCCTTGTGGCTTGCAGTCCCCGATGCGCGAGTGCACTTCCCAGAGTGAGCGAGACCAGCGACCAGACGATCGCCTGATGGTTGAGCCAGGTTTCGCTGACGGCGATGACGATGGCCAGCAGTGACAGCAGCAGACCGATGGCAATCTCTTCACGTCCCTCCCTGACCACGGGTTTGGGCGTGCGGAGGGAGAGCAGCTGCAACAGCGTCGGGGCTATGAAACCGGCGACGAAGAAATCGCGATAACGCGGATCGAATGTCAGCCACAGGGAGAACACGCAGGCGACAGCGCCCAAGCCCAGCAGGACGTGCGCTTCAGGACGGGGAGCGAACGGGCGTCCGGCAAGTCGTGCCAGGCCCGCCAGCGAAGCCGCCAGCGTGATGGCGAGCAGCAGCAGCGCGCCGGCCGTTTCGAGTCCGTTGCGGACTATGGGCAACAGCTGCTCCAGCTGAAGGGTCCAGCCTGCTGCAACCAGCGCCAGCAGCGGCGCCACTTTGAGCGGCGGACGCAGCAAGGGGACGATCAGACAGCAGAGGGCGATAGCCGCCATGCCGAAGCCTAACCAGCGAGGGTGGTTACTCACCTCACCCTTCAGCAACAGTTTGTCATGACGCGCGGTGTCGAATAGCCCCCAATAACCGCCGACAGCCCCTTCCAGCGAGCGTTTCCAGGGTTGATCGAAGGCCTCGATGAAGTTGTAGTCCCAGGCTTCGGAGTGCGCGGCGGCGGCGAAGCCCCGAATGTAGCGTGCCGCGTTGACCCGGCTCGGCAGCGCGCCCTCGCGCATGCGGCCAAGCGTCGGCCAACCCGTTTCGCCGATCAGTACCGGCTTGTCGGGAAAACGCTCCACCAGCTGTTGGCGGATCCGCCGCGTATGTTCGACCGCATCGTCGATGGCGACAGGCTCATCCTCCCAGTAGGGAAGGATGTGGATGGTGACGAAGTCGCTGGCTTCGGCGACCTGCGGATAGCGCAGCTGGAACTCCCAGACATCGGCGTAGCTCACGGGTTGGTCTACGCGGTGTCGTACTTCTTCAATCAGCTCGGCCAACCGGTCCGCCTCGATCTCGTGTCGCAGCAGCGCCTCGTTACCGACCAGCACGGCGCGGATCGTCTGCGGGTGGCTGTCGGCCAGCTTCACGAGGGTCTCGATCTCGCGCCGCGTCGCCGCCTCGTCGCGGCTCACCCAGGCCCCCAGCAGCACCTGGATGCCGTATTTCCCGGCGATGCGCAGGACCGGCTCCATACCGAGTGTGGCGTAGAGCCGGATACAGGAGGTGATGCCGGACAACAGCCTGAGGTCCTCTTCGATATGGGCGGTGACCAATCTCTCTGCAGTGTCCGCGTCAAATGGGGATTGGCCCTCGCGGAAGTGAGTGTAGGAGAGACAGCGCAGGGATGATGTGACGGGCGGTTCTGCAAGCGGGAGCGGCCGCCCAAGCCAATACCAGACGGACAGGGCGAGCGCCGCGCTGATGATCATGCTCAGCAGCGGATACAGAAGAGAGGAGGCTGGCGACATGGAACTCGGCAATGAGATGATGGAGCGGGTCAGGATAGCGGATTCGGGGTGCCCTACAAAGGGCTACCGAACGATGACGGGCGAAAGGTGTGAAGCGGTTTCCGCGCATTCAGGGCAAGGAGTTTTATCATGCCTTGTCGCTGTATTCGGTGGCGATTCGCCGGAACTCGGTCTGTAGCTGGAGGAAGGCCTCCACGATATCCGGATCGAGATGGCTGCCGCCGCTTTGACTGACGATCTCCACCGCCTGTTCATGTGTATAGGCGTCTTTGTAAACCCGCTTGCTGATGAGGGCGTCGTAGACGTCGGCGATGGCCATCAAACGGCCTGAAACCGGGATCTCGTCGCCCTTGAGTCCGCGGGGATAACCCGTTCCGTCCCAGCGCTCATGGTGGGTGTAGGCGATCTCACGGGCCATCTGCAGAAAGTCGGTGCTGCCCAGCTCCTGCTCCGCGCGCAGCAGGGCGTCGTGTCCGTACTCGGCGTGCTTCTTCATCAGCTCCCACTCATCCGGGTTGAGTTTACCCGGTTTCAGCAGGATGCGGTCGGGTACGCCGACCTTGCCGATATCGTGCAACGGAGAAGTCTTGTACAACAATTCAATGGTGCCGTCCGCCTGCAGGTAACCGCTGAATCTGGGGTGGTCTACGAGATGTTCCGCCAGCCGCTTGATGTAGTTCTGCGTGCGCAGGATATGAGCCCCGGTTTCGCTGTCCCGGGTCTCGGCCAGCGAGGCCATGCAGAAGATGGCCACATCCTTGGTGCGGTTGAGCTCCTCGGTGCGCTCCCTGACCCGCTGTTCCAGCAGCTCGTTGTGATTCTCAAGTTGCATCTGGGCCCGGTGCAGGTCCAGATGGGACTTGACCCGGGCGCGCACGATAGGCGGACTCATCGGCTTGGCGATGTAGTCGACCGCACCGAGCTCGAAGCCTCTGACCTCGTCCGGCACCTCGCTTTTGACGGTCAGGAAGATCACCGGCACGGCACTGGTCGCCGGATTTTCCTTGAGGGCTCGACAGACCTCATAACCGTCCATGCCGGGCATCAGGATATCGAGCAGGATCAGGTCGGGCGGCGGATTGTCGGCGGCTCGCTTCAAGGCCTGCTCGCCGTTTTTCGCCACCACGGTCTTGTAATCGTACTTCAACAGGTCGACCAGAATATCGATATAGAGGGTTTCGTCATCCACCAGTAATATTTTCGCTTTGCTGGAATCCATCGCTTCACATCCTTTGTTGGTCCGACAGGGCCGCCAAGGTCGCCCTGGCCAAATCGAAGTCATACTCTCTTATCTGTGTTGACAGTTGTTCCATCAACGCTTGAGTCTCCTCACTGCTCAAGGCTTCGCTGATACTTAGAAACAGCCGCTTCGCTTCCGGATTGCCCTCGGTCAGCATCTGGTCGAGGGCTTGAATCAGTCTCTCCGCATCGACAGCGTCCGCCGCCTGACTGCCGGTTGCGTCGACCTGTGCCGTCCGCTCGCGGGAACTCTCCAGAAACAGCTGGAGACCGCTGAACAGTTCCGCAAAGGCGTCATGAAACTCAACGGACCAATCCTCTTCAAGGTTCGGCATATCCTTGACTACACGTTCATGCAGCGCCGCGGCTGCCTGCTGCAGCCGGTGCGCTCCGATGTTACCCGAGACGCCCTGTAGTGTATGCAGGGTGTGTCTGGCACCTTCCGTCTCCCCCTGCTTCAGCTCCGCATCCAGACGTTCACCATCGCCGTTGTGGTGGCTGACGAACTCTTGCAGGAGATTGAGATAGAGACGGCGATTACCGCCCACCCGTTCCAGCCCCCACTGCAGGTCGATACCGGGGATGTTGTCGGGCAGTTCGATCAGCGCGTCATCCGCTCGCGCGGTCTGCTCCGGCCTGGATTGCTGTTCGGCAGGTTTGAGAAAGCGCTTGAGCGTCGTATAGAGATGCTCGGGATCGATCGGCTTGGGGATATGCTCGTTCATGCCGGCGGAGAGGCACTGCTGGCGTTCGTCGGCCATGGCATGCGCGGTCATGGCGATCACCGGAAGTTCGGCATGGCGGGATTGGGAGCGGATCCTGCGCGTGGTCTCGTAACCGTCCATCTCCGGCATCTGCAGGTCCATCAGAACCAGCTCGAACTCGTGCTGATCCAGCGCATCGATGGCCTCCCGACCGTTGTTGACCGTATGCACCAGCAAGCCCAGGTTCTCGAGCAACTCCCGTGCGACCTGTTGATTGATGATGTTGTCTTCGACCAGCAGTATGCGGCCCGAGAGCCGCTGGTGCTGTGGCTTCGTCTGCGGCAGCTTGACGTCGATCTCTTCGTGGTCGCTAAGGGCGCGAATGACTGTGTCGTAGAGCACCGAAGGACTCACCGGTTTGATCAGGATGCCATCCAGTCCGGCCTCCTCGGCCTGCAGAATGACCTCCTCGCGACCGAAGGCGGTGATCAGGATGACGGCCGGGACGAAGGACAGATTGTCTGCGTTGAGTTTGATCCGACGTCCGGCCTCGATGCCGTTGAGTCCCGGCATGCGCCAGTCCATGATGACGAGGCGATAGGGATTGTGCTCCAGGCTGTCGGCCGTTTGCAGCAAGTGCAGGGCCTCCGTGGCATTGGCTGCCGAGGTGACGTCGAAGGTGAAGGATTCGAGTCGATTGCTCAACAGCTCCAGTGCGGTGGGATTGTCATCCACCACCAGTACCCGAAGCCCTCTCAAGCCGGGTTCCGGGGTCCAGCTCTTTCTTGCCTCGGCTCCGCTGATACCGAAGGGAAGGACAAAACTGAAGGTGCTGCCGGTTCCGGGACGGCTCTCCACGCTCAGCTCGCCCTGCATCAGCTCGACCAGGTGGATGCAAATACTCAGGCCAAGGCCGCTGCCGCCATAGCGCCGGGTGGTGGAACCGTCCAGTTGGGTGAAGGGGGCGAACAGACGCGGCAGTTCCGCCTCGTCGATGCCGATACCGGTGTCGCGTACGGCGAATCGCACTCGGATCTGGTTTTGCGTCGCGCTCTCCAGGGTGGCGCTGACGACGATCTCCCCCCGCTCGGTGAACTTGATGGCGTTGCCGGCGAGATTGAGCAACACCTGTCCCAGGCGCAACGGATCGCCGAGCAGCATGGAGGGAATCTCGATGTCGCGGTTGAAGAGGATCTCCAATCCCTTCTCTTCGGCCCGCATGCCGGTCAGGCCGGCCAGGTTCTCGAACACCTCGTCGAGGGAGAAGGGGGTGTTCTCGATCTCCAGTTTTCCGGCTTCTATCTTGGAAAAGTCGAGGATGTCATTGATGACGCCGAGGAGGGCATGGGCCGAGCTGTAGATCTTGTCCACATAGTGGTGCTGTCTCGGTGTCAGCTCAGTCTGCAGGGCCAGGTGGCTGAAGCCCATGATCGCATTCATCGGGGTGCGGATTTCATGGCTCATGTTGGCCAGGAAATGGCTCTTGAAGCGGTTGGCCTGCTCGGCTTCGGCCTTGGCCACGGCGAGTCTGGCTTTCTGATGTCGTATCTGCGCGATCCAGAGCAGAGTGATCAGCAACAGCACGCCGGCGACGGCCAGTACCTGCCACAGCAGGGTGTAGTCGACCTCCACGTCATAGCGGATGCCCAACGATTCCTGGCGCAGCGCCCGCCGCTCGTTTTCATCGATCGCGGCCAGCGCCTTGTCCATGATCGACAGCAGCTGCGGCCAGTCCTGGCGCACACCGAAGGCCAGGTCGTTGGCGTATTGGGTGGGGGCGGCAACCTTCAGATTGCCGAGTCCGAGTTTGTCGATGAGGTAGCTGCCGAGCGTCAGGTTACCGATGTAGGCATCCACCTCACCGCTGGCCAGCGTCTCCAGCGCCTCGGCGGTCGAGTCCGTCAGAACCAGTTCCAGAATCGGGAAATCCCTGCGCAGGTACTCTTCGGTGACGTAATCCCGTTCGACTGCGATGCGCGCCTTTCCGAGGTCATCGATGCCGGTGATCAGCGGCGCCTCCTTGCGGGTGAAGATCATGAAGGGGAAGTGCAGGTAGGGTTGGGTGAAATTGAGATACCGGGAGCGGTCCGCTGAGGGTGTGATGGCGGGCAGCAGGTCGATGTCGCCGGTTTTCGCCTGCTCCATGACCTGCGACCAGCTCAAGCCGGGGGAATAGGTGAAGTCGACGCCCAGCATATCCCGGATGCGCGACAGGAAGTCGGCCGAGATGCCGCGATGCAGTCCCTGTTTGTCGACAAACTCGATCGGCTCCCAGTCCGGATCGATACCGATGCGGATGCTGGGGTGCGCGTCGAGCCAGGCCTGTTCCCGAGGTGTCAGCGCGAGGCGCTCTTTGGCGGGGTACTGTATCGGCGCCGCCTCGGCGTCCGGAACCCATTTTTTCAAAATCGAACGCATCTCGTCGGGTGAGATGGTCGTCAACGCCTTCTGCAGAATATCCCGCAGGATCGTCCAGTCGGTCCGCACGCCGATGGCATTGACCGAAGCGCTCTCCTCGATCTTGTTCTGTATCGTCAGATTTGAAATCAGCTCATGTTCAATCAGGTAGAGGGCGACGGCGCGGTTACCGACATAGGCGTCGGCTTCACCTCGGGAGACCGCATCGAGCGCATCGCTGGTATCAGGGTACTCCAGCAGCGAAATTCCCGGATAGCGCTCGGCGATCAGTTTACCCACCATGAAGTCGGATTCCACGGCGACCCGCTGACCGATGAGATCCGGGAGTCGGTCGCTCTTGGCGTGACCTTTTCGGGTGACGATCACGTGGGGAATGCTCAGATAGGGCTGAGTGAAGTTGAACTGTCGCATACGTTCCGGCGTGGGTGTAATGCCCATCAGCGCCGGCAGGCGTCCGTCGCGGACCTCGGCGAAGAGTTCATTGAAGCTGCCGGAGCGCGTCTGCAGTACTCCTCCCAGACGCTCATCGAGCAGCTTGACGATATCGGCGCCGATTCCGGCCGCGGCTCCCGATTCATCGACGAAGTCCATTGGCGGCCAGGCGTTCATCACGCCGATCTCAATCCGTGGATGTTGCGCCAGCCACTCACGTTCCTCCCGGTTCAGTACCAGCGAGGAGTCACTTCTTCTAACCTGATCCGATGCGAGCCAGATCGATTGCAGCTTGCGATGCTCCTGCGGAGTGATACTTGTGAGCGCCTTGTTGATGATTTGAGCCAGCGTCTGCCAATCCTTGCGAATGCCGATACGCAGTTGGGTTTTGCCGAATTCGGGCGACACCGGGATGCCTTTGAGACCTTCCATCCCATACTCCGCGATCAGCCGGTCCGCTACGCTCAGGTTACCGAGGTAGACTTCGGCCTCCCCCTGACTGACCGCTTCGAGCGCTGCCCGGGTAGTGTCTCGAACCAGCAGGTGCGTGGAGGGATATTCCATGGAGAGGCGCTCATGCAGCCAGTAGTCCTTCTCGACGGCGACAACCTTGCCTTCAAGATCCAGCGGGCCGTGGATGTTGTTTGCTCCCTTGCGCACATAGAGTTTCAGCGGTGCGGCATAGTAAGGCAGAGAGAAGGCGAGGTATTGTTGGCGCTCATCGGTCTTGGATATGCCATTGATCATGTCGAGTTCATTGGACTGGATGTCGTCGAGCATGACTGACCAGTCACCATCGGACCGAACCGAGAACTCGATGCCGATGCGCTTTTCCAGGAGCTTCAGATAGTCGGCGGCAAGTCCGCGATACTCACCCTCTGCATCCAGAAAGCTGATGGGCCGGGCTTGGCCGCTGGCGCCGACCCGGATCCTGGGGTGGCGTTCGACCCAGGCCAGCTCCTCGGTTGTGAGGCCCAGCTGGTTTCGGTCGATGTGGTCATCCTCGAGAAAGATCCAATGTCGTCGAATGGCCCTGCGTGCATCCTGGTCGATGGTGTTGAGAGCCTTGCGCATGATCTGCGCCAGTATGGGCCAGTCATTGCGACTCGCGATGGAAAGTCTGCTCGATTGGCCGAGTGTGCCGGCGATTCTCAGGTTGGTGATCTCGTTGCGGTCCAGCCAGTAGGCGGCCACCCCGCTGCTCAGTATGGTGGCGTCGGCCGCGCCGAATGCGACCTGCTGTAACGCGGCCGATATATCCGGCACTTCGTTGATTCTGATATCCGGCCATCTGGCGCGTACCAGATCATTGATCGAATAACCGGTCGGAAGTGCCAGGATGTGTCCGGGCAGGTCCTCCTCGGCCTGGATCCCGCTCTTCTGCCGACGCGTGATGATGTGGCGCTGGGAAATCAGGTAGGGCTCGGTGAAATCCAGATAGGTTTCTCTTTCAGGAGTACGGTTCGTCAGCGGCAGGAGATCCACTTTGCGCTCGCGTGCCAGCTGCAATGACATCTCCCAGCTGTCGGTGGGTGTCACAGTGAAGTCGACATTCAACTTGCGCGAGATGGTCTGCATGATCTCCGCGGAGATTCCCCTGTGCTGGCCGTTCTCGTCGGCGAATTCATAGGGTGCAAAATCGGGATCTATGGCCATACGCAGTGTTTTGTGATGATTCAGCCAGGCCTTTTCTTCGTCACTCAGGTCCATACTCGATTGCAGTGGCAACTCGATACCGATGCGTGAGGACTGATCTGTCCAGCGTGCGAGAATGGCATTCATCTCATCCAGGCTGATGGCGGCGAGTCCTTCATCGATCTCCTGTAACAGGGATTTGTCGCCTGCAATAACGGCGGCCCGCAGAGTGATCGGGTAGAGCGGTTTCTCCAGCGTCATGAATTCGCCGCGCAGCCCAAGGCGCAACAGGGCGAGATCGGAAGAGGGCCGATCGGCGACGAAAGCGTCGATCTCGTTTCGCTCAACGGCGCTGATCATCTGCGGGATGTTTTCGTATACCGACTGTTCAGCCTGCGGAAAGAGTTTCGAGAAAAGCTCGTTTGGGATGGGGCCCTGAGAACCGATCCTCGCGCCGGCAAAATCCTGGAGTGAACGGCGGCGTCCATCCGCGAAGGGGTAGTGCAGATAGGCCGATGTCTTCAAAAACGGAAGCGAGAAATCCAGCCAGCTGTCGCGTGCCTCGGAGAGGAAGAGTCCGGCATGAATATCGGCCCGGCCATCCCGCATCTCATCCAGCGATCTGTTGATGTCGGTGAGACGGAAGCGGACGCTCCGCCCGCTCTTCTTCGCCCACAGACGCCAGAGGTCGATGCCGATCCCGACGGGCTCACCATCGGGATTCAACATGCTGAAGGGCGGTATGTTGCGACTGCCGACAATGGTCAATACGTCAGCGCGACCCTCCGGCGGACGGCCTGGCAAAGTCGGCTCCGTGAGCGTCCGTTCTGCGGCCATGCCGATATTGCACAGAAGCAACAGGCCGAGAAGCAACCAGATTGACTTGTTCAAGGGAAAATCCATCTCTATCGAAAGTCCTTGGGGGTGAGATGATCTCGATGCCGTCCGAGCACTCCCACCTTGATGTTGTTGTTGTCCGACCAGGGCTTGAGTGGCCTCTCGCCCTCGCTCAAGTTTGAGCGACACTCCTGTTGAAAAGCAAGGTATTCCCTTCAACCCGGGAATGGGAAGTCTTAGCGGATGAGTGATTTCCCTTGTGCTGGGTAAGACCGGCTCAGTGGCGCCGCTGAGAGATTCTTCTGCCGATGGCGTTTACCGGGTACATACCGGTCAACAGGAATGTGATTATGGCGACGCAGACGGTCAGCCACATCTGTTGCAAACCGGACGACCGGACTATGCGGACAACTGGAAGACAGAGCGAGACGGATTGCGTTGGGAGCAACAAAAAAGGCTTACACCATGATGGTGTAAGCCTTTGTTTTATTTGGCTCCCCGGGACAGGCTCGAACTGCCGACCTAGTGATTAACAGTCACCCGCTCTACCGACTGAGCTACCGGGGAATGAATCGCGAGGGGCGCATATTAATGAGACTGACCCCCTGCGTCAATAGTTTCACGGCCCCAATCACTGGCCGCAGGTGAGCGGCGTACCGTCCCAACGCGTCTTGGATATTCGGCTGCGTCCGGTGTTGGAGAGGATCACCGCCCTGGGCGGGATGTCATTTTCCGGGTCGCAGAATGTGAGTGTGAGATTGCTGCCGTCGGAACGGCCGTCGGCCCGATAGACCACATGTTTACGGCCGCTGGTGGATTGTATTTCGATGCCGATTTTCCCGCTCGGGCGGCTGGCCTGCACCAGGGGCTCCGCCGGCGAGCGGAGGCCGTTCTCATCGCTGTCTTCGAACAGGATGTAACCCTGTTTCCAGTCGGTCTTTTCCAGACAGGTGCTGCTGTCGCGGCTGGGGCAGAGGACGTGGTCATGCCCGGTCTTGACGGCATAGCTGCGCGCCAGCTGCAGATGACTGACGAAGCGGTTGATTTCGACCGTCTGCTGGGAGCGGGCGCTGATGGCGTTGAAGGAGGGTACGCCGAGGGTAAGGGCGATGGCGATGACCGCCAACGACATCAGCAGATTGAGCAGAGTGAGGCCGCGCTGATCTCCGG
This sequence comes from Sedimenticolaceae bacterium, assembly GCA_050305975.1. GTDB lineage: Bacteria > Pseudomonadota > Gammaproteobacteria > Chromatiales > Chromatiaceae > Thiodiazotropha. The sequence goes on from JBNLGI010000128.1 coordinate 26,981, forward strand.
CACGGCAATGGCATGCATTCCGTTGCATCTACAGTCCCTCCATGGAACGGTTGGAATTGTCGGGGCGCGTCCTGCGCCCCGTTGTCGCCTGTTCAGGCTATCAGGCTTTCAGCACCCGCTCAATGCGGTCGAGGGCCTTCTCCAGGTTCTGCATGCTGGTGGCGATGGAGATGCGCACATGGCCGGAGAGGCCGAACGCGGTGCCGGGCACCAGCGCCACGCCCGCCTCGGTGATCAGATACTCTGAGAACTCCAGGTCGTTCTTCACGCCGGAGAGCTTGGCCAGCGCCTGCTCCACGTTGGGAAAGCAGTAAAAAGTACCGTCGCTGGGCAGGCAGTCGATGCCGTCCATGCTGTTGAGACGCTCCACCACGTAATCGTGGCGCTGCTTGAAGGCAGTCAGCATGGTGGTGATGCAATCCTGGGGTCCCTCCAGAGCCGCCTGCGCCGCCACCTGGGAGATGGAGGTGGGGTTGGAGGTGCTCTGGGACTGGATCTTCTTCATCGCCTTGATGATCTCGGCCGGACCGCCGGCATAGCCGATGCGCCAGCCGGTCATGGAGTAGGCTTTGGAGACGCCGTTGAGGACCAGTGTCCGCTCCTTCAGGTCGGGGCAGACGTTGAGGATGTTGATGAACTCGTTGCCCGGCCAGAGGATGTGCTCATACATGTCGTCGGTGGCGATGAGCACCCGGGGGTGATCGCGCAGCACCTCGCCCAGGGCCGCCAGCTCGTCGGCGGTGTAGGCCATACCGGTGGGGTTGGAGGGGCTGTTGATGACGAACAGCTTGGTCTTGTCGGTGATCGCCGCCGCCAGCTGCTGGGCGTTGATCTTGAACTTCTGCGCGGCTCCGGCGGAGACCAGCACCGGCACGCCGCCGGCCAGGATCGACATATCGGGGTAGGAGACCCAGTAAGGGGCGGGGATGATCACCTCGTCACCCGGGTCGAGCACCGCCTGAGCCAGGTTGTAGAAGCTCTGCTTGCCGCCGCAGGAGACCAGGATCTGCTCCGGCGCGTAGTCGAAGCCGTTGTCGCGCTGGAACTTGGCGATGATCGCCTTCTTCAGCGCCGGCGTCCCGTCCACCGCGGTGTATTTGGTGAAACCGTCGTTGATCGCCTGAATGGCGGCAGCCTTGATGTGGTCGGGGGTGTCGAAGTCGGGCTCCCCGGCGCCAAGCCCGATCACATCCTTGCCGGCGGCGCGCATCTCGGCGGCGCGGGCGGTGACAGCGAGGGTGGGGGAGGGTTTGACGGCTTTAACGCGGCTGGAGAGTTGTGAGTTCATTTCTGAGATCCCGTGGTGCTCTGGGCTGTTCTTGTGTCGATGGTGCCATTCGCGGATGACGCGGTCGGGATGTCATAATAGCCAATTAAGCCAATCCACAGAATCCCCCGATGAGCAAAACTTTCCAACTCGTTTCCAAATTTGCGCCCGCCGGCGATCAGCCGACGGCGATTGCCGGTCTGGTGGAGGGACTCAACGACGGCGAGGCCGGTATGACCCTGCTCGGCGTCACCGGCTCGGGCAAGACCTTCACCATCGCCAACGTTATCGAGCGTATCCAGCGGCCGACCCTGATTCTGGCCCCCAACAAGACCCTGGCGGCGCAGCTCTACGGTGAGTTCAAAGAGTTCTTCCCCGACAATGCGGTGGAGTATTTCGTCTCCTACTACGACTACTACCAGCCCGAGGCCTACGTCCCGGCATCGGACACTTTCATCGAGAAGGACGCCTCGATCAACGACCACATCGAACAGATGCGCCTCTCCGCCACCAAGGCGTTGCTGGAGCGGCAGGACACCATCATCGTTGCCACCGTCTCCTCCATCTACGGATTGGGCGATCCGCGGGCCTATCTGGGCATGATGCTGCATCTGAGCCGCGGCGACATCATCGATCAGCGGGCCATCCTGCGGCGGCTGGCCGAACTGCAGTACACCCGCAACGAGGTGGAGTTGCACCGTGCCACTTTCCGCGTGCGCGGCGAGGTGATCGATATCTATCCGGCGGAGTCCGACGCCGAGGCGCTGCGGGTGGAGCTGTTCGACGACGAGGTGGAACAGCTCTCCGTTTTCGATCCGCTCACCGGCGAGATCCTGCGCAAGGTGCCGCGCTACTCGATCTTCCCCAAGAGCCACTACGTGACGCCGCGGGAGACCCTGCTCAACGCCGTCGATCAGATCAAGGAAGAGTTGAAGGAGCGTCTCGGCCAGCTCGAATCGGCCCACAAGCTGGTGGAGGCCCAGCGGTTGGCCCAGCGCACCCGCTTCGATATCGAGATGATCATGGAGCTGGGCTACTGCTCCGGCATCGAGAACTATTCGCGCTATCTCTCCGGGCGCAAGGCCGGGGAACCGCCGCCGACCCTGTTCGACTACCTGCCCGACGAGTCCCTGCTGGTGGTCGACGAGAGCCACGTCACCATCCCCCAGCTCGGCGGCATGTATCGGGGAGACCGCTCACGTAAGGAGACGCTGGTGGAGTACGGTTTTCGTCTGCCCTCGGCGTTGGACAACCGGCCCCTGAAGTTCGAAGAGTTCGAGCGCCGTTCGCCGCAGACCATCTACGTCAGCGCCACCCCCAGGGACTACGAGATCGAACACTCCGGCGGCATCGTCGAGCAGGTGGTGAGGCCCACCGGACTGGTCGATCCGGAAGTGGAGGTGCGGCCCGCCTCCAGTCAGGTCGACGATCTGTTGTCGGAGATCCGCCAGCGGGTGGGACAGAACGAGCGTGTACTGGTCACCACCCTGACCAAACGCATGGCCGAGGATCTAACCGACTATCTCAACGATCACGATGTGCGGGTGCGCTATCTCCACTCGGATATCGACACGGTGGAGCGGGTGGAGATCATCCGCGATCTGCGTCTCGGCGAGTTCGACGTGCTGGTCGGCATCAACCTCCTGCGCGAGGGGCTCGACATGCCCGAGGTCTCGTTGGTGGCGATCCTCGATGCGGACAAGGAGGGGTTCCTGCGTTCCGAGGGATCCCTGATTCAGACCATCGGTCGCGCTGCGCGCAACGTCAACGGCAAGGCGATTCTCTATGCCGACCGCATCACCGGTTCCATGAGTCGGGCGCTGGAAGAGACCGAGCGGCGCAGGGAGAAACAGATCGAGCACAACCGGCGCAACGGCATCACCCCACAGACCATCCTCAAGTCGATCGCCGACATCATGGAGGGCGCCTATCCCGGAGCGCAGATGAACGCCAAGCGCTATGCCAAGGTGGCCGAGGAGGAGGTGGAGTACGCTGAAATGACGCCTAAGCAGATGGCCAAACGGATACGCCAGTTGGAGGATGAGATGTACCGCCATGCGCAGAATCTGGAGTTCGAGGAGGCCGCCCGAATTCGTGACCAGATAAAATCGTTACAGGCACGGGGCTTGGTCGCCTGACGCCGGCGGATCTCCTGTCGAAGCGTCCGTCAGCGGGACAGCCGGACGGGCGTGATACTGAAACAGGCTGTAACAATATATTTCATTTATTATTTTGGGGTTTTAACTAGAATTAAAGTAGTTTTAAATGATTGAGTGGCGCGCTTTGTCTGCCGATACGACGGCTTTAATCCATGGGTGATCTCGAAGGCATGTTGCAGGATATTCGTGCGGAGGCGGATTACGTCTGTCGCATGGCCGGCCGTGGGCAACTGAACGACCAGACCCTGAGCGCCATGCGGCGTGTGCCGCGGCAACGGTTCGTCAGCAAATCCTTCCGCTCCCACGCCTACGAAAACAGTCCCCTGCCGATCGGTGGCGGACAGACCCTGACCCAGCCCTTCATCGTCGCACTGATGACCGACCTGGTCGATCCCAAGCCATTGGACAAGGTGCTGGAGGTCGGTACCGGCTCCGGCTATCAGACCGCCATACTGGCTCAGCTGGCCGCCGAACTCTTCACCATCGAGATTCTCCCCGAACTGGCGCAGGCCTCCCAGCATCGGCTGGACGAAGAGGGCTACCACAACGTCCACTACCGCATCGGTGACGGCTATTATGGCTGGCCGGAAATCGCGCCTTTCGATGTGATTATGGTGACCGCCGCAGTGGAGACCGTGCCGGTACCGCTGATACAACAGCTGGCCCCGGGCGGGCGTATGATTCTACCGGTCGGCAAACGCCGCTACACCCAGGATCTGATCCTGCTACAAAAGAGTGTGGAGGGGGACATTCACTCCACCAGTCTGCTGCCCGTAACCTTCGTCCCGCTGGCGGGCGAGCACGAGGGACAGGTTTCATCCTGAGATATGGAATCGCGCAAGCCGTTCGTCGCTTGCGCCACCCGGAATGCACTCTTATCGGGGTGACATCCCCCCGCAAATCCAAGCGTTTTCTCCTCTCTGCATACCTGTCGCAGGAATTGCGTGGGTAATAGGTCCATGCCGCCTCCAAAGGGTTGCAATAGACACTACGCAGCCTGTATGATTCGCCGTCTCACAGGCGCGTAGCTCAGTTGGTTAGAGCGCTACCTTGACATGGTAGAGGTCGTTGGTTCGACTCCAATCGCGCCTACCAAACACTCGAAAACCGGTCATTGACCGGTTTTTTTGTTTCTGCCGCCGACGGCTGGCAGCCAAATCCCCTTTCCGGTATCGGGCGTGGGTCGGATGGCGAGCGGCTCGAGTGCGGAGACGGCAACCAGGTCACCGGTCTCTTCCAACTCCGCCAGATCGATCTCAAGGTGTTCAAAGTCATCCACACGGTACAAATAGCTCGGTAGTGCCAGACGTCTGACCCGCTCGGGGAGCGGCCACTGCGCGAAGGCCGAGGCGACGACAAGGTTCAACCGCGCTAGATCGACGATCTCGGCGTGTCGGAAACATACGGTGTTCCACCTCATGCTTGCATAATGCTCAATGTGCTGCTGACTCACTACACCGGCAATGACTCTATGGTTAAATTGGCAATAAATGAAATCGAATAAAACTATATAAATGATCGGAATTGTCTGATATGGGGCGGGGCATTGGATGCGGGCGTAGTCCTGGATATTGGGGATGAATGATACAATCCCCGGTGTTCGTTGAAGGTGTTATCGGGGAGTGGCCGGTGTTGACGCTATGAGTCTTCGAGCTATGCGGACAAGTGGAGAGAGGCTCGGAGCAATTGTGACTCACTCCACAACCGTGAAATCAGGTAATTTTGACACTTCACGTGGGAGAGGGTTTTCTGGTATCTTAAAAAACCATAATCTTTGTGGGGCAGCCGCCTGAAGTGGTTGTTGCTAATATTACAAAAATCAATAGACAAAGATTGATTAAGTAGAAGCTACCGCCTATACAAGCCCTGAGCAGGATTGGCTAAGTAGTTCGAATGTATTCTCCTTGATTTTCACTTGATCCAGATCACTCTCGTGGTTTCGATATCCGGTTTTTTTGCTGGATTGATATATCCTCCTGTATAGGAGGAAGAGTAAACAAGATGTATCAAAAACCTTGGAAAAAACTCTATTTGTCACCCGGGGAGACAGCAAAAATCCTTGGCGTGACGCCGGCTACCCTGAGGGGGTGGACCAACCGCGGACGCTTGCGGGCCGAGACCACGGAAGGTGGGCATCGTCGATATCCGGTCAGTGAGGTTCTACGCCTGGCAAAGAAAAACGGCATTGAACTGCAGCTTCCGGAAGACCTGTCACTCCGTGTAATGGTTGTGGATGACGATCAGCAGTTTTCCCAGTTCATCATGGAGGTCCTCGATGGCATGCCGGAAGTCTCCGCCATCGAGGTGGCCCATTCCGGTTATGTGGCCGGAAATCTGATTCCCCGGTTCAAGCCCGATGTGGTGTTGCTTGACCTGAAGATGCCTGGGCTTGACGGTTTCGAGGTCTGCAAGATGATCAAGGATGACATCGAAACCCGCTTTATCCGAGTCATCGCCATGAGCGGATACTGTTCGGAGGAAAACCGCCACGAGATCATCAAAGCCGGCGCTGAGACCTGTCTGGCCAAACCCTTCACTGTCACCTCACTGCAACAGGCCCTCGGCCTGGATGTTCAGGTATCGCATCTGGAAGCGGTGAACGAGTGAATGTCGCTCAAAGGGCATACCTCTGGCATTCAGAGGTATTTGCCCGGATATTGGTGGTCGACGACGATCCGGGACAATTGGAGCTGCAGGTGGAGATTCTCCGGGAGATTCCCGGCTGTACCATCCTGACGGCACGCAGCGGTAAAGAGGCCCTGGCGGTCATGCAGGATCATGCGCTCGATCTGCTCCTGCTCGACAAAGGCCTTCCCGATATCAGCGGTGACGACGTACTCCGTATCATCCGGCAGGAACAGGGTAATCATCTGTTGCCGATCATCATGGTGACCGGCATGGGGGACAGCGAGAACCTGCGTAGCAGCCTCTCCCTTGGCGCCAACGACTTCATCAAAAAACCTTTCAACACGGTCGAGCTCCTCTCCCGCGCCAAGGCGGCGCTGGAGAAAAAGCAGTTGGTGGATCAGCTGGACAACGCCGAATCCGTGCTGTTTACCTTGGCCAAGATGGTCGAGGCGAGAGATCCCAACACCGGCGAGCACTGCAATCGGCTGGTCAAGACCAGCCTGATGCTCGGTCGTGCGGCGGGACTCGAAGAGAGGGAGCTGAACGCCTTGAAGAAAGGGGCGATACTGCACGATATTGGCAAAATCGGCATTCCGGACTCGATTCTGCTCAAACCCGGCCCATTGACCGAGAGCGAGTGGCAGGTCATGCGCCGGCATGCGGAGATCGGCGCCGAACTCTGCATGCGGCTCAACAGCATTCGCGATGCGGTGCCTATCATCCGCCATCACCATGAGCGCTGGGACGGCAGCGGCTATCCGGATGGACTCCGTGGTGAGGAGATACCCCGGGTGGCGCGTGTCTTTCAGTGCGCCGATATCTACGATGCGCTTCGCTATAAACGCGCCTACAGTGGCCCGTTGGGTGTGGAAGGGATCATCGACATCTTTCGACAGGAGCTCGACAACGGCTGGCGGGATCCTGTCATCGGCAATCTTCTCCTCGAAATGCTGCAACGGAATCCGGCGATTTTCGACCTGGACTGAGCCAGGTTCTGTACACTGCCTGAGTTACCGCATGGGCGGCTAGAGTTTCAGCGAGGACAGCAGAAGCAGCAGCAGTCCCAGAATGCCGACAGTCTGCCAGATGCGATCGACGCGTCGATGGGCGGCTTTACGCTGCCTGGTCAGGGTGTCGATCAGACTCCTGTCGCCAGCCGGGATCTCCGGGTCGATCCAGATCCGTTCGTGATCGAGATCCTCGGCCTCGACGCAAGCGATCATCTTCGTCAGCGGTTTGCGATAGATGCGATTCTCCAGATCCACCAAGGCGGAATGCATGGCGTTCTGCACATGCATCAATCCTGCTTCACTGTCCATGAAGCGTGCCAGGTAACGGATTGCGCTGCCGTCTGCCAGGGGTTTGAGCTCCGGCAACTCGTCATCGATGCGGACTCGCACCAGATCAGGGTGTTGCGGATGGGTAATCAGGCTCAGGAAACCGGTCTTCATAGTGCTCTAGTGTACCCCATCATAGATTCTGTACCATTCAGAGACACCCCAATACGCCAGAACAAGGCGTGGCTCGCAGCCTGAGAGAAGTGCTATCTTGGTCTTCAGGATCCGCTCATCGAGCGGTCATTGCGGCCGTTTCTCGTGCCATAATTTGATTGAGGGCAAGCGTGTCGGGGGATCTGCCATGTCACACTACCAACACATTCTGGTGGCCATCGATTTTTCGGACGAGACCGATCAGGTCATGAACAAGGCCCTGGCCATGGTGACGGGCCCTGAGTCCAGAGTCACCTTGATTCACGTTGTCGAATATTCGCCCTATCTGTTTCCGCCCGACACCCCTCTGCCCATCGATTTCGATCTGGAAGAGCAGTTTATCGAGAGAGCCAACGAGAGGCTGGAGGAACTGGCGCAGCGCAATGCCCTGAAACAGGCTTCGCGATATGTGCAGGCCGGGTCGCCAACCCTCGAGATCGTTCGCGTCGCAACGGAGCAGGCGGTCGACCTGATTGTCATCGGCAGCCATGGGCGACATGGTCTGCAGCGGATTCTGGGCTCCACTGCCAGCGGAGTTTTGCACACGGCCCCCTGTGACGTCCTGGCGGTACGCATCGAACCAAAAAAGTGACACCGTTTCAGGTAAATCCCATATCAGTTTGTCTGTAGACTGGATTGAAACCTTACTTAACGCCAGATAATGGTATGGTTGTGTCGATATAATTGATAAGTAACTTTCCATAATTGACAAATATCGAGAGAATACTTTCCGGACTATTTGCTCCAGAGCCCGGGATTCGTCTTGAGAATTGCAATAAATCAATAAGATAACCGTCATTTCCCCCTTGGCACACGGATTGCGCACAAATCAGCCAAAGCGAAACCAGCGCAATTGACCGGGAGGTGAAAATGACGACCACGCCTTCGGTCCTGATTCTCGGGATCGGCAATCTGCTGTGGGCGGACGAGGGCTTTGGCGTCAGGGCGCTGGAGTCCCTGCAACGCACTTATGAGTTTCCTCCCAATGTGCGGCTGATCGATGGGGGAACTCAGGGTATCTATCTGGTTCAGCATATCCGTGAGGCCGATGTCCTGGTGGTCTTTGATGCCGTGGATTACGGGCTGCCCGGCGGTACCCTGAAACGGGTCGAGGGTGCTGAAGTACCCAGATTCCTCGGAGCCAAGAAGGTGAGTCTGCACCAGACCGGGTTTCAGGAGGTGCTCGCCATGGCAGAGATGCTGGGGGACTATCCGGAACACCTGCTGCTGGTGGGTGTGCAACCGGTGGAGTTGGAAGATTACGGTGGCAGCCTGCGCCATGCGGTGAAGGCGCAGATCGAGCCGGCCATCGAAGTGGCGCTTGACTATCTCAGCGGCTTCGGCGTCCTGGCCAGGCGGCGTGAACAGCCGATGACGCCCGACCTTTTGTCCCAGGGGACGATCGCGGATATGCAGCGTTACGAGGCGGAGCGACCGGCCGAGTCACAGGCCTGCCGGGTCGGTGACGCGCGCGTCCTGGCATTGGAGGGATTTCAACCCGCATCGGCGAGCGCCGGGGGGGAAGAGGGCGCACTCAGCGTCGGTGTCGACGCCCACCTCGACAAATACCGCAGCGGAGGGGATCTCTGATGTGCATCGGTCTGCCGATGCGGGTGATCTCCGCACAACCGGGCCGTGCCTTGTGCCAGGGCATGGGCCAGCAGCGGGAGGTGGATACCCTGCTGGTGGGCGACCCCCCGGTCGGCAGCTGGGTGCTGGTCTTTCTCGACAGCGCTCGGGAAGTGCTCAGCGAAGAGCGGGCCGCGCAGATCAGTCAGGCACTGACCGCCCTGGAACTGGCGATAAAGGGGGAGACGGAAGTGGACCACCTGTTCGCCGACCTGATCGACCGGGAGCCTTCGCTGCCGGTTCACCTTCAACCCAAGCCGGCTGATCCGGCATCTGGAGTCTGATCATGAGCTCACCCCTGATAGCGGATTTGATCGACAACAAGGGCCTGCCCCTGGTCGATGAGGCTTCCCTGGAGGCGTTCTGCAGATCGCAGCGCCACGTCCTGCTCTTCTTTACCGAGAATCCAGAGCAATTTCCGGAGAGCAACAATGTGGCGGTGGTGCTGCCGCTATTGATGCAACACTTTGGCGACCGCTTCCGTGTCGGCGTGGTGGCGCGCGACAGCGAGCGACGCCTGCATGCCCGATTCCCCTTCGACAGCTGGCCGGCGCTGGTGCTGCTGCGTGACGGGCGTTATGTCGGAGCCATCAGCCGGATGCAGGACTGGGCAGTCTATCTGGCCGAGATTGCGCGGTTGTTGGAGAGTGAACCCAGCTCCCTGAGCGGTTTCAAGATTCCGGTGGTCAGCGCAGACGCCTCATCCACCTGTCACTGAATGGAGCACGACCATGCAAGAGATCAAGATTCCGGTCAATCTCATCGGGGCGGGCAGCCAGCCGGCCGATGAGGACGGTGCGACACTCGATATCCTGCAGCTGCCGGATGAGATGCAGACCTTCCGCATGCCCGAGATCCCCGATTCCACACGCCTCGATGAGCAGTCGCAGGCGAGGGTGATGATGGACGCACTGCATCGAGCCCTGGTCGATCAGGCGGGCAATCGGCAGCTGCAAGGCAGTACCCTCGATCTGGGAGTACTCGACGACGAGGACCTGGAAGTGATCGACCAGTTGCTCGGCGAGGGCGAAGTCAGTATGCGCTTCGAACGCAACGACTGCCATGCGCGGATCCAGGAGTCGGTGCTGGCCGGGGTTTGGCGGGTCAAGTATTTTAGGTCGGAGGGCGAGCTCACGCGCGACACCATAGAGGTGGCCGATGTGCCAAAGCTCTGCCGTCGTCACGTCTTCAGCCACGCCGCACATCGCGCCGAGATGAACCGGGACGCCATCCCGGCGGGAGTGTTGAACGCGCCGCCCCTGCTGGCTGAGATCAACGACAAGGTCTCCGAATACCGTCCGGGCCATGAGTCGCATGTGATCAACCTTACGCTGCTGCCGCAGACCGAGGAGGATCTGGGATATCTCATCGAGCGCCTGGGCGAGGGGCCCTTGACCATCCTCTCGCGCGGCTACGGCAATTGCCGCATCACCAGCACCGCGGTGGAACATGTCTGGTGGGTGCAGTATTTCAACTCCCAGGACAAGAACATCCTCAATACCCTCGAGATTGGCGGCGTGCCGGCGGTGGCGGCCGCCGCGGTCGAGGATCTGCAGGACAGCGCCGAGCGCTTGGCGGAGATGATGGAGGCCTACCGGTGAACAGTGTCTTCTTCGGGGGCTCCTACGGTGGCGACGCCTCCAAGATCGACGATGAAAGCTGCCTGGAGTGCAAGATCTGCTGGTATGTCTACGATCCGAAGCAGGGTGACGACTACTGGCAGATACCGCCCGGAACCCCTTTCTCGCAACTGCCGGAGCACTGGAGCTGCCCCAACTGCGACGGCCGCAAGGAGGACTTCATGGTGGTGGGTGAAGGGTCGTGATCTGTCCCGACTATCTCTGCGAGGGGTTGGAACGGGTGTTCCGCCGCATCGAGACGGAGCGCATGCAGGGACTGCCGTTCCTCAATCCCGCCTTGCAGGTGAGGGCGGTCGGTTTTCGCCATTGGCAGGGCCACTGTCTGGGGGTGCTGATCACGCCCTGGTTCATGAACCTGATGCTGCTGCCCAACGAAGGCGACGACTGGCAGGAGCTAAGCATCGGTGACAAGCAGCTGCATCAGCTCCCCTCGGGACCCTACGAGTTCATCGTCGGTGAAGAGCCTGAGGTGGGGCGTTACCAGATGTGCTCGCTGTTCTCGCCGGTCTTCGAATTTGCCGATCAGGAGACGGCCGAGGCTACCGCCATGGCGGCCATGAGCGCACTCATGGAGGCGGAGAATCGCGACACCGTCTCCACCCATGAGAAAGAGATCGAGCGCCGCTGGCGTGGCGAGCCGGAGACCGGGAGCGAGGAGACATCGGAAACGCTCGGCGAACAGGAGTCGCTGACGATTGACGAACGCCTCGAACAACCCCTGAGCCGGCGCGAACTGCTGCGCGGCCGGCGCGCGCGGGAGCGGCAGCCGTGAGCATCGAAGGCAAACTGCGCATCGAGCTGCTCTGCCGGGAAAAGCGGATTCAACGGGTGCGCATCCTCTCCAGCCGTCCTCTGCAGCTGCCGCTGCTGTTCGAGGGCAAGTCGGTGCACGAAGTACTGCAGACCATCCCCATGCTCTATAGCGTCTGCGCCACCGCCCAGGCCAGCGCCGCGGCCACTGCCTGCCGTCAGGCGGTCGGCATGCAAGCGGATCCTCGGGTCCTGCAGGCGGAATCGATGCTGGTCTGGTTCGAGACGGCGCGTGAACACCTGTGGCGGGTGTTGATCGACTGGCCCGGTTATCTGGGCGAGGAGGTCGATCGCCTGCAGTTGTCCGGGCTCTCGATGATGGTTGCAGACGCTAGGCGGGCCCTGTTCGACGACACTGCCTCCGCCTTCAGTCTGGAACCGGTAGTGCGGCCGGACGCGGATGAGCTCAGACGGCTGATCAGCCGCTTTTCGAGCATCCTGGAGGATACGATTTTCGGCAGACCGGCGGCGCAGTGGTATGCCCAGAGCTCGGTGCCTACGCTCGAGAGCTGGATAGCGGCCAGGGAGACTGCTGCGGCGCGCTACCTCGACAAGCTCCTGGAGTCGGGTATGGCGCAACTGGGAGAGACCCGGATCGGGGCGCTGCCGGATCTCGATGCGGCACTGTTGCATGAGCGTCTGCAGCAAGCGGATGCCGATGACTTCATCGCCTCACCCGAGTGGCAGACGGGTCCGTGTGAAACCAGTGCCTTGACCCGCCTCGACGATCACCCGTTGATTGTCTCCCTGGCGTCGGTTTACGGCAAAGGGCTGCTGACCCGTGTGGTGGCCAGGTTGCTGGAGCTGGCTTCGATTCCGGAGCTGCTGACGAATCGGCTGCAGACTGTCGTGGCGCTGCCTGAGCCAGCGCACAGTATTCAGCCGCCATCGGCCTCCGGCAGCGGGCTGGGCATGGTGGAAGCCGCCAGGGGACGTCTGGTTCATCGTGCCAGCGTGTCGGGCAACACCATCGAGCGCTATCAGATCCTGGCCCCGACGGAGTGGAATTTCCATCCCCGCGGGGTGGTGGCCGAAGGGCTCATGGGGCTCGCTTGCGGCTATGAGTCGAGCATGCGGGAGCAGGCCTGCCTCTTCATCGGCGCCGTCGATCCCTGCGTCGGCTACAGCTTCGAGTTCGTCTGATGCACGAAATGTCGCTCTGTGAGGGGGTGTTGCAGATTCTGCAGGATCACGCCCGCAGCCAGGGTTTCCGCCAGGTGAAGACCGTCTGGTTGGAGATCGGCGCCCTCTCCGGTGTCGATGCCGAGGCGATGCGCTTCGGTTTCGATGCGGTTATGAAGGGTACCCTGGCCGACGGCGCGACGCTGGAGATCATCGAATTGCCCGGCCAGGCCTGGTGCCTGCCCTGCAGCAGACCGGTGGCGGTAAAGGCCCGCTACGACGCCTGCCCCGAGTGCGGCAGCTACCAGTTGCAGGTCACCGGCGGCGAGGAGATGAGGATCAAGGAACTGGAAGTCGAGTAGTTTGTTTAATTTTGAATGTTGAATTGATGAGCCCGCTTCATGCGCGTGGTACACGCTCCGTGCATTCCCTCTCCCTCTGGGAGAGGGCCAGGGAGAGGGAGATCAAGCAAAAACGCGAAGCGCGCCTTACCAATTCAACATTCTTCATTTGAGGAGAGCGTTATGTGCACCGTGTGCGGCTGTGGCGAAGGCGAAACCCGAATAGAAGGTCATGAGCACGATCACGACCATGATCATGATCACACGCACGCCCATGAGCATCACCATCACGAACACGGCGGCCATCACCACGGCCATACTCACGACTATGGCCAGGGACCGGCCCACGCCCATGCCCCCGGCATGAGCCAGTCACGCATGGTGCAGATCGAGCAGGATATCCTGAGCAAGAACAACCAGTATGCGGCGGCCAATCGCCACTACTTTCGCGAACACGCCATTCTGGCGCTCAACCTGGTCTCCAGTCCCGGCTCCGGCAAGACCACCCTGCTGACCCGCACTATCGCCGACCTCACGGGCGACTATGAGATGGCGGTGATCGAGGGTGACCAGCAGACCGCCAACGATGCCGAGCGCATCCGCGCCACCGGGGTCAAAGCGCTGCAGATCAACACCGGCAAGGGCTGCCATCTGGACGGTCACATGGTGGGGCATGCGCTGGAGAGCCTGCAGCCGGCCGACGGCGGCCTGCTGTTTATCGAAAATGTGGGCAACCTGGTCTGTCCCGCCGCCTTCGACCTGGGCGAGGCCCACAAAGTGGCGATCCTCTCGGTCACCGAGGGGGAGGACAAGCCCATCAAGTATCCCGACATGTTCCACGCCGCCGACCTGATGCTGTTGAACAAGACCGATCTGCTGCCCCACCTGGATTTCGACGTGGAGCGCTGTATCGCCTATGCCCAGCAGGTCAACCCGCGTATCCGGGTGCTGCAGGTCTCCGCCACCACCGGCGAGGGCATGGCCGCCTGGTACCAGTGGATCGCCGCCACACGGCAGATGGAGCTGGTCGGCCATCCGGCCTTGTCGGCTTAGGAGTTATAACGCAAAGAACGCAATGAAGCGCAAAGCACGCAAAGGTTTTTGTAACACGTAGGGTGCGGCTTGCCGCACCGAATAAGCATAGTCAGGCGAAGGTTGAGCAAGATGGGTCATTTGATGATCGATACGGTGCGGCAAGCCACACCCTACACGAATAACCTTTGCGCGCTTTGCGCTTCATGGCACCCATTGCGTTATACAAACATCAAACCGAGGAGTGACCGAATATGTGCTTGGCCATACCGGCAAGAGTAGTCGCTATCGACGACACCGGTGACAATGCCACGGTGCAGCTGGGGGAGGTGAGGAAGCAAGTCTCCCTGGCCCTGGTGGAGGATGTGGCGGTGGACGATTTCGTGCTGATCCACGTGGGCTACGCACTCAACAAGGTGAGCGAGGAGGAGGCGCAAAGGACCCTCGAACTCTTCGCCCAGGCGGGGGTGGCGCCATGAAGTACGTCGACGAGTTCCGCCAGCATAGCCTGGCCAAACAGCTGGCAGCGGCCATCGCGCAGGAGGCCGATGCCTCGCGCCAGTACCACCTGATGGAGTTCTGCGGCGGCCACACCCACGCCATCTTCCGCTACGGGGTGCAGGATCTGATGCCGGACAACGTGAAGTTCGTGCACGGTCCGGGCTGCCCGGTCTGCGTGCTCCCAATCGGCCGCATCGACGAGGCGATCCATCTGGTGGAGGCCCACGACGTCATCCTCTGCACCTATGGCGACCTGCTGCGGGTACCCGCCAGCGGCCGCAAGAGCCTGATCCGGGTGAAGGCGGCCGGCGGCGACGTGCGCATGGTCTACTCGACCCAGGACGCCCTGCGCATCGCCCGCGAGAATCCCGATCGGGAGGTGGTCTTCTTCGCCATCGGCTTCGAGACCACCACCCCCCCGAGCGCGGTGGCCCTGCAGCAGGCGAGGGCCGAGGGGCTGCAGAACTTCAGCCTCTTTTGCAACCATGTGCTGACCCCGGCGGCGATCCAGAACATCCTCGAATCCCCCGAGGTCAGGGAACTGGGTACCGTCTCGATCCACGGTTTCTTCGGTCCCTCGCATGTGAGTTCCATCATCGGCAGCCGGCCCTACGAGTTCTTCGCCGAGGAGTTCCGCCGCCCGGTGGTGATCGCCGGTTTCGAGCCTCTCGACGTGATGCAGTCGACCCTGATGCTGATCCGCCAGCTCAACCAGGGTCGCTACGAGGTGGAGAACGAGTACACCCGGGTGGTCACCCGCGAAGGCAATCAAAAGGCCCAGCGGCTGGTGGGCGAGGTGTTCGAACTGCGCCGCAGCTTCGAGTGGCGCGGCCTGGGTCGGGTGCCCTACAGCGCGCTGAAGATCAAAAAGGAGTACCAGGAGCTGGATACCGAGAAGCGCTTCCCGATCCCGGTTTCAACTGCCAAGGATGTGAAAGGGTGCGAGTGCCCCTCGATCCTGCGCGGCGTCAAGCGGCCTATCGACTGCAAGCTGTTCGGTACCGTCTGCACGCCGGAGAATCCCATGGGCTCCTGCATGGTCTCCTCCGAGGGGGCCTGCGCCGCCTACTGGAGCTACGGACGCTTCCGCGAGCCGGTGCCGCGGAGCGCCTGATTAGCTTGGGATGAAGTCAGTCCGCAAATGAGCGCGAATAAACGCAAATGCTTTTTTGTGATGGACCGATGCGTAGGGTGCGGCTTGCCGCACCGTATCTGCCTGACATCAGAGGCGATTGGTGCGGCAAGCCGCACCCTACGCAATGAACTGACAACATCCCGAAACCTTATTTGCGTTTATTCGCGTTCATTTGCGGACTTTTCAAACAATACAGGTAGCCAACCATGAATGCCGTCGTCAAACGCTTTCCACTCCGCCTCGACACCCGCGAGGGTCGGGTCGACATGACCCACGGCAGCGGTGGCCGCGCCATGGCCCAGCTGATCGAGGAGCTGTTCATCAAGCATTTCGATAACGAACTGCTGCGCCAGGGCAACGATCAGGCCACCTTTGAGGTGGGCGCCGGACGCATGGTGATGAGCGTCGATGGCCATGTTATTTCGCCGCTCTTCTTTCCCGGTGGCGACATCGGCGCGCTGGCGGTGCACGGCACCCTCAACGATGTGGCCATGTCGGGGGCCAAACCCCTCTATCTCTCCGCCGGCTTCATTCTGGAGGAGGGCTTCCCCTTGGCCGATCTGGAGCGCATCGTCGCCAGCATGGGCGAGGCCGCCCGCATGGCCGGGGTGCCGGTGGTGACCGGCGACACCAAGGTGGTGGAGCGAGGGAAGGGAGACGGGGTCTTCATCACCACCACCGGCATCGGACTGGTGCCGCTGGGGGTGAACATCGCCGGGGACCGGGCGCGGCCGGGCGACCGTATTCTGGTCAGCGGCAGCATCGGCGACCACGGGGTGGCGATCATGTCGAGCCGCGAGAACCTGGAGTTCGAGACCACCATCGAGTCCGACTCGGCGGCGCTGCACAAGCTGGTGGCGAAAATGGTCGCCGAGGCGCCCGGCATCCGCTGCCTGCGCGACCCCACCCGCGGCGGGCTGGCCACCACCCTGAACGAGCTGGCCATGCAGTCTGGAGTCGGCATG
This sequence comes from Sedimenticolaceae bacterium, assembly GCA_050305975.1. Lineage (GTDB taxonomy): Bacteria > Pseudomonadota > Gammaproteobacteria > Chromatiales > Chromatiaceae > Thiodiazotropha. The sequence goes on from JBNLGI010000128.1 coordinate 43,700, forward strand.
CGGCTGAATGAAGCCGAGATCCCGGTCAAGCCGGCGGTCGCCTCCGCCTGCGAGCTGCTGGGCCTCGATCCCCTGTACGTGGCCAACGAGGGCAAGCTGGTCTGTATCTGCTCGGCCGAGGACGCGGTGCGGCTGCTGCCGCTGATGCAGGCCGATCCCCTGGGCGCCGAGGCCCGCCTCATCGGCGAGGTGGTGGAGGACCCGCACCATTTCGTGCAGATGGAGACTCTGTTCGGCGGCAGCCGGGTGGTGGATTGGCTCTCCGGCGAACAGCTGCCGCGGATCTGTTGAAGGGGATTGATCATGAATGACCCACTTAAGAACTCCTATTGGAGGCGGGTTCGGTGCGGCAAGCCGCACCCTAGGCCAGATCGTACCGTGGGGTGTGGCTTGCCGCACCGATCACATTTGTAATTGAGCACATTAGCAGCATGCGCATACTCTTCCTGACCCACGCCTTCAACAGCCTGACCCAACGCCTCTTCGTAGAGCTGCGCGGAAGAGGACACGAGGTGGCGGTGGAGTTCGACATCAACGACGCGGTATCGATCGAGGCGGTGGAGCTCTGCCGGCCCGACCTGATCATCGCGCCTTTCCTCAAGCGGGCCATACCGGAGTCGATCTGGCGCCACCACACCTGCCTGGTGGTGCATCCCGGCATCCGTGGGGATCGGGGTCCCTCGGCGCTGGACTGGGCCATTCTCAATGGCGAGCGGCGCTGGGGCGTCACTGTGCTGCAGGCCGATGGCGAGATGGACGCGGGGGATGTCTGGGCCAGTGTCGAGTTCCCCATGTGCGAGGCGTCGAAAGGCAGCCTCTACCGCAATCAGGTGACCGAGGCGGCGGTGGAGGCGGTACTGCTGGCAGTGGAACGTTTCGCCGCCGGCGACCACCGTCCGCAACCGCAGGCGGTGGACGATCCCGAAGTGCGCGGCTGCTGGCGGCCGTCGATGCGACAGTCAGACCGCCGCATCGACTGGCGGCGCGACGACAGCGAAACCGTGCTGCGCAAGATCCACAGCGCCGACGGCTTTCCCGGTGTGAAGGACGAGCTGCTCGGGCGCGAGTGTTTTGTCTACGATGCCAGGCCGGAGTTGCAGCTCGAAGGCCAACCGGGTGCGCTGATCGCGCGTTGCGGCCCCGCCGTCTGCCGAGCCTCCGTCGACGGGGCGGTCTGGATCGGTCATCTGCGGGAGCCGGCCGGCCAGCATCCGTTCAAGCTGCCGGCCACCCGACTGCTGGCCGGTGAGATCGATCACCTGCCGGAGATCGTCCCCAACGCATACACCGGCTATCGGGAGATCGGCTATCGGGAGTACGACGGGGTCGGCTATCTGCACTTCGATTTCTATAACGGGGCCATGGGCACCGCTCAGTGTGAAGCCCTGCTGGCCGCCTTCCGGGAGGCCAAGCGACGCGACACCCGCGCCATCGTGCTGATGGGTGGCGCTGACTACTGGTCCAACGGCATGCACCTCAACCTGATCGAGGCCGCTGACAGCGCGGCGGACGAGTCCTGGCGTAATATCAACGCCATCGACGACCTGGCCCATGAGATCATCACCACCGACAGCCACCTCACCATCGCGGCCCTGCGCGGCAACGCCGGGGCGGGGGGTGTGTTCCTGGCCCGCGCCGCCGACGAGGTCTGGATGCGCCGGGGCGTTATCCTCAATCCTCACTACCGGGACATGGGCAATCTCTTCGGCTCGGAGTACTGGAGCTATCTGCTGCCCCGCTATGCCGGCGAGGAGAAGGCGGCCCGCATCGTCGAGCACCGGCTGCCGATGGGGGCCGGGGAGGCTCATGAACTGGGGCTGGTGGAGCGGGTGATCGACACAAGAGGGGATGAGTTCGCGAGACAGGTGGAGCGGCTGGCGGAAGCGACCGTCCGCACGCCGGCATTCGCCGAGCGTCTACAGTATAAAAGAGCACGAAGGCGGGCTGACGAGTCGCTGAAACCGCTGGCCCGCTATCGTGAGGAGGAGCTGGAACAGATGAAACGCAATTTCTACGGTTTCGATCCGAGCTACCATGTGGCTCGCTACAATTTCGTCTACAAAGTGCCCAAGTCGCGTACCCCGCTGACCATCGCCAACCACCGCTGGGAGATCCCGGCCTGGAAACAAGTCTCATGAGCAGTCTGCCCACCGTACTCATCGTTGACGACGAGGTGCGCAGCCTGGAGACCCTGCAGCGCATCCTGGAGGACGATTTCGACGTCAAGACCGCCGAGAGCGTGACTCAGGCGCGGCGTATCCTCGAAACCGAGTGGGTGCAGATCATCCTCTGCGACCAGCGCATGCCGGAGATCACCGGAGTCGAGTTCCTCAAGCAGGTGCGCGAGCAGTGGCCCGAGGTGATCCGCATGATCATCTCCGGCTACACCGACTCGGAGGACATCATCAGTGCCGTCAACGAGGCCGGCATCTACCAGTTCGTGACCAAGCCCTGGCACCCGGACAGTCTGATCCTGTTATTGAAGAACGCCGCCGAGCTGTTCGAACTGCAGCGCAAGAACGAGATCCTCTCCATCGAGCTGAAGATGTCGCCCAGCCGGCTGCAATCGGCCATGCGACAAAAGACCAAGCGCCTGCGCGAGGACTACAGCTGCGACGACCAGATCGTACGCAGCGAGCAGAGCTGCATGAACCAGGTGTGCGAGAAGATCCGCCGCGTCTCGCCCTATGACGTCTCGGTGCTGCTCACCGGCGAGTCTGGCACCGGCAAGGAGCTGGCGGCCCGGGCCCTGCACTACAACAGTCCGCGCTGGGATCAGCCCTTCGTGGTGGAGAACTGCGGCGCGCTGCCCGACGAGCTGTTGGAGAGCGAGCTCTTCGGCTACAAGAAAGGGGCCTTCACCGGCGCGGTCGAGGATCGGGCGGGGCTGTTCGAGCGGGCCAGTGGCGGCACCGTCTTCCTCGACGAGATCGGCGAGGTCTCGCCCGCCTTCCAGGTGAAATTGCTGCGGGTGCTGCAGGAGGGGGAGATCCGTCCCCTGGGCAGCAGCCAGACCCGCCAGGTCGACGTGCGCATCATCGCCGCCACCAACCGGGATCTGGAGCAGGAGGTGCGCGAGGGGCGCTTTCGCGAGGATCTCTACTACCGTCTCGCCACCGTCACCATCCAGCTGCCGGCCCTGCGCGAACGCAAGGGGGACATTCCGCTGATCGCCCAAAGCATCCTCGAGGCCTCCATGGCCCAGCTGGGCAAGCGGGTCGAGGGTTTCACCCATGAGACCCTGGCCTGCATGCAGGCCTACCACTGGCCCGGCAACGTGCGCGAGCTGCAGAACGAGATCCGTCACATGCTGGTGATGGGCGATGAAGAGCTGCTCGGCGCCGAACTGCTCTCGCCACGGGTGCTGCGCGCCGCCCCCGAGGAGGACGAGGCCGATCTGCAGCTGCTCGACGATCTCGACGGTACCCTCAAGGAGCGGGTCGAGTCCCTGGAGGCGCGCATCCTCAAGGAGACCCTGATCCGCCACCGCTGGAACAAGAGTCAGGCCTCCAAAGAGCTCGGCCTCTCGCGTGTCGGCCTGCGCAGCAAGCTGGAGCGCTACGGTCTGGAGAAGATCGAGCAGCTGCGCGAGGATGAGGATATGGTCGGTTAGGTGCGCATTCAGATCCGCAAATGAACGCCGATGAACGCAAATCGATGAGACATTCGGTGCGGCAAGCCGCACCCTACGGGCAATCGAAGCGCAGGGTGCGGCTTGCCGCATCGGTTGCCCCTTTCATCGTCTTCAACAACAATAAATTTGCGTTCATTCGCGATCATTTGCGGACTTTAAAACATCCAAAAACAGGAAAGCGCCGTTGTCTGCATCTGTCCTACGGCCAGGTGACAAGGAGTGAAGATGTCTGAGCCCAAAGCCCGCCTCGGCACCAGCCTGATCGACAAGGTCGGCATGAGTGAACCCCTGCAGCTGTCGGAGACGACCGAGAATGCCTGGATCGAGGTGATCCAGAAGATGGACAAGGTCTACGCCGACCTGGTCCGCTACCAGGTCGAGCTTGAACAGAAGAACGCGGAGCTGGAGGAGGCCCAGCAGTTCATCCGCAGCGTGCTGGAGTCGATGACCGAGGTGTTGATCGTCTGCGACATCCAGGGGCGTATCGTACAGGTCAACCAAGCCCTTGAGGGCCTTACCGGACAACCCAAGAAGGCGCTGCTCAGCCGGCCCTTCAACGAACTCTTCGGGCTCGAATCCCAACCGTTGGTGGAGCAGTTTGCGGAGAAACTCGGCAGTGATGCGATTGTCGATTGCGAGGTCAACCTGCAGACCCTGGACGGGGGCTCGATGCCGTTGGCGATGAACTGCTCATCCCGCTACGACGTCAAGGGAAGACTGGTGGGCATGGTCCTGATCGGGCGTCCGGTGGGGGAGCTGCGGCGCGCCTACGAGGCGCTCAACAAGGCGCATCGGGAGCTGAAGCAGACGCAGCAGCAGTTGGTCCATTCCGAGAAGATGGCCTCGCTCGGTCGGCTGGTGGCCGGGGTCGCACATGAATTGAACAATCCCATCAGCGTGGTGTTCGGCAACATGCACGCCCTCAAGCGCTATGGCGAACGCATCAACGACTACCTGCTCGAGGTGGGCGCTCATCTCAAGCCCGAGTTGCACCGGCAGCTGCGCGAGAACCACCGCATCGACAGGATCGAGGCCGATATGGGACCCTTGATCGAAGGCACCATGGAGGGGGCGGAGCGTATCAGCAAGATCGTGCTCGATCTGCGGCGCTACTCCGGCATCCAGCGTGAAAAACCGGAGCCCTTCGATCTGCGCCAGACGGTGATGACCGCGACCCAGTGGGTGATCAAGGCGGCGCGTGAAAAACCGGAGGTAAGTTATGAACTGCCCGACAACCTGGAGATCAGAGGGCGCCAGGGACAGGTACATCAGATCCTCATCAACCTGGTGCAGAACGCCATCGACGTGATGGAGGGGCAACAGCCGAGACTCGAGATCGCCTGCGGCCGGGACGAGGAGAACGCCTGGATCAGCGTTCACGACAGCGGCCCGGGCATTCCCGATGCCGACCTGAAAAAGCTCTTCGACCCCTTCTTCACCACCAAGGCGGTGGGCAAGGGCACGGGTCTGGGCCTCTATATCAGTTACGGTCTGGCCCGCGATATGGGCGGCGATCTGTGGGCCGGCAATCATGCGCAGGGCGGCGCCGTCTTCACCCTGCTGCTGCCGCTGGAGGGACAGGCGGATGAGTGATGCCGCCCGGCAACCGCTGAATCTGCTCTGGTTGCAGTCCGGAGGCTGTGGCGGCTGCAGTCTGTCGCTGCTCTGCGCCGAAGGGCCCGATCTCTTCACCGCCCTGGAGTGCGCGGGGATCAATCTGCTCTGGCACCCCTCGATCAGCGAGGCCTCGAACGGCGAATTCATCGCCCTGCTCGAGGCGATACTGGCCGGCGAACAGCGGCTCGATCTGCTCTGTCTGGAGGGTTCCGTAGTCTGCGGTCCCAACGGTAGCGGCAGGTTTCACCGGCTGGCGGGTACCGGCAAGCCGATGATGTCCTGGATCGAGCAGCTGGCCCGTGTGGCGGGACATGTGGTGGCGGTCGGCAGTTGCGCGGCCTATGGCGGCATTACGGCCGCCGGTGGCAATCCCAGCGAGTCCCGCGGGCTGCAATACGACGAGACCATCGAAGGGGGATTGCTGGGTAAGCGGTTCAGCGACCCGAGCGGTCTGCCGGTGATCAATATCGCCGGTTGCCCTATCCATCCCAACTGGCTGACCGAGACGCTGGTGCAACTCGCCTTCGACGGCTTGCGTGCAGAAGACCTCGACGAGTGGGGACGCCCCCGCAGCTATGCCGACCACCTGGTCCACCACGGTTGTCCGAGGAACGAATACTACGAATACAAGGCGAGCGCGGAGAAGCCTTCCGACCTCGGCTGCATGATGGAGCACATGGGCTGCCTCGGCACCCAGGCCCACGCCGACTGCAATACCCGCCTGTGGAACGGCGAGGGCTCCTGCCTGCGCGGCGGCTATGCCTGTATCAACTGCACCGCACCCGGTTTCGAGGAGCCGGGCCACGCGTTCACCCAGACGCCCAAGATCGCCGGCATTCCGGTCGGCCTGCCGACCGACATGCCCAAGGCCTGGTTCATCGCGCTGGCCTCGCTGTCGAAGGCCGCAACGCCGCGCCGGCTGCGCGAGAACGCCAGCGCCGACCACATCGTCACGCCCCCCGCGGCGCGGGACACGACGCGGCGATGAGGCAGCGGCGATGAGCGGGGAGGGAGCGGCCGGGGGCCCGCGGCGGCTGGTGGTGGGGCCGTTCAACCGGGTCGAGGGCGACCTGGAAATCCGGCTCGACGTCGCGGACGGGGTCGTGCAGTCGGCCTGTGCGAACGCGCCGCTCTTTCGCGGCTTCGAGGCGATGCTGGCGGGCAAGGACCCGCGCGACGCGCTGACCAT
>JBNLGI010000129.1:0-45655 GCA_050305975.1 Sedimenticolaceae bacterium
CGCCAAACTGGCCACCATCTCGCCCGGCGGCAGCACCAATCTCTTCTCCGGTGTCGAGAAGGGATTGCGTTCTCTCGATGCCGATCGCACCAGCGCCCTGGTGCTGGTCACCGACGGCGTGGCCAACGTGGGCGAGACCCGGCAGCGCCAGTTCATCGAGTTGATCGAGAAGCGGGATATCCGTCTCTTCACCTTCATCATGGGCAACAGCGCCAACCGGCCCCTGCTGGAGGCGGTGACCAAGGCCTCCAACGGATTCGCCATGAGCATCTCCAACAGCGATGACATCGTCGGGCAGCTGCTGGCCGCCGCCTCCAAGGTGACCCATCAGGCCCTGCACGGGGTCGAGCTGAAGATCGACGGTATCAAGACCGCCGATCTGACGCCCAAGGAGATCGGCAGTCTCTACCGGGGCCAGCAGCTGGTGCTGTTCGGTCACTACTGGGGCGACGGCATGGCCGATGTGACCCTCAAGGGTCGCATCTCCGGCCAGCCCAAGAGCTACCACACCCGCTTCGCCTTTCCCGCCTCGGCCAGCGACAATCCGGAAATCGAGCGGCTCTGGGCCTATGCCACCATCGAGGATGCCATGGCCGAGATGGCCGACTTCGGCGAGAAGGCCGACCTGAAGCAGGTGGTCACCGACCTGGGCGTGGAGTACGGCCTGGTCACCGACTACACCTCCATGGTGGTGGTGCGTGACGAGGTCTTCGAGCAACGGGGTATCAAGCGCAGCAACCGGGATCGCCTCGCCATCGAGGAGGCGGCCCGCCAGCAGCGCGCCGGCCAGGCCCCGGTTTCACGTCGGGTCGACAGCCAGCAGCCCATGTACACCAGCAGCCGTCCCAGTTTCGGTGGTGGTGGCAGCGGTGGCGGTGCCCTGGATGCCTGGAGCCTGCTCCTGCTGTTGCCGCTGGTGTGGGTGACCTGGTCCATGCGTAAAAGGAGTCACGCGTGATCCCGGCTGATTCAGCCGCAATGGGCCATGGTAGCGGGTTGCTGCCATGGCGAACCCTGCTGCTGACGGGGCTGGCCCTGGGGCTCTTTCTGAGCCTTGGGGCCGCCCCCGAGGCCTGGGTCTACGATCGCATCGCCATCGGCCAGGGAGAGTGGTGGCGGTTGATCAGCGGCCACTGGGTGCACAGTGATCTGGAACACGCGGTCTGGGATATAGGCGCTCTGCTGATTCTGGGGCTGCTGTTCGAGTCCCGCCTCAAAGGGGCATTTTTCAGCGTGCTGCTGCTGGGCACCCTGGGGATCGATCTCTGGCTCTGGATGGCGGTACCTTCGTTGACTTATTACTGCGGGCTGTCCGGTATCCTCAACGGCCTGCTGGCTCTCGGTCTGGTGCGGCTGTGGCGGGATATCCACCACCCGCTGATCTGGATCACAGGGCTGGGGGCGATAATCAAGATTGCCTGGGAGACGTCGTTTGGCGGTGCCTTGCTGACCTCCACCGCTTGGCCGAGCCTGCCCGAGGTGCATGGGGTGGGGTTCCTCTGTGGGTTGTTAATGGCGACCATTCCTAGCCCGAATAATTCACCTGGCCTCTTGAAAGAGAATCTAACCAGCAGTTTTAAAGATATTCAAGGAATGCTCAATAAATACAATATGTTAATCGCTATTACCAAGCGGCTGGGTAAAATATTCGGGTTCACTGCTGTCCCATAAACGCGTAACGAAAAAGGCCTGATAACTTCATTGTTTTGATAAAATGAAATCGCGACAAATCATTGATCAAACAGAAGGAAATCAGGCCTTGGCTCATCATAATACCGTGTTCGCTCAGTTGCTCAAACTGGTTTCTAGACATGAATTCGAAGCCCTCGCAAATCAGCACCATACAGGGCGTAAACTGCGCGAGATGACCCGTTGGTCCCAGTTTCTCGGCATGGCGACAGCGCAGCTTTCCGGCCGCTCCAGCCTGCGCGATGTTGTCAGTAACCTCAGCGCCCAAGCCTCCAAGCTCTACCATCTGGGCGCTGTCATCGTCAGCCGATCTTCTCTGGCCCGAGTCAACGAACAACAGCCCTACACCCTGTACGAGCAGTTGGCCGGTAAACTTCTCGCCCAATGCCAGGCACGCGCTCCGCGCCGCGGCTTCCGGTTTAAAAACAAACTCTATTCGCTCGACGCCTCAACCATCAATCTGTGCCTCAGCGTCTTTCCCTGGGCGCGGTTCTGCACTACCAAGGGCGCGGTAAACTCCTTGTCGGCCTGGATCACGAGGGAATGCTTCCCTGCTTCCTGACGATCACCGACGGTAAAACCCATGACATCACCGCCGCCAGGGCATGGCAGCTGCCTAAAGGCAGCATTGTGGTCATGGATCGCGGCTATACCGACTACGCCTGGTATAACCAACAGAATAGCCAAGACATCTTCTTCGTGACTCGGCTGCGAAAGAATGCCCGCTACCGTGTCACCGAACGTCGCAGCGTGATCAAATCCAAGGGCCTGATCAGTGATCAGACCATCGAACTGACCGGCACCAAGGCAGGCAACTGCACGATCCCGCTGCGCCGCATCGGTTTTAAAGATGCCGAAACCGGCATCCGTTACTACTTCCTGACCAACAACTTCCAGCTCGCTGCCAGCACCATCGCCGAGATCTACAAAGCACGTTGGTAGATCGAACTGTTCTTCAAATGGATCAAGTAGAACCTGAAGATCAAGAGCTTTTTGGGTACATCCCGGAATGCGGTCATGACTCAAATCTGGATCGCCATCTGCGTCTATCTACTATTGGCCTACCTCAAGTTTGCTAGTCGGATAGACAAGAGCATGCAGCAAATCCTGCGCATGCTGCAGTTGAATCTTTTTGATCGCCGAGGGCTTCGTGACCTGCTCGTCGGTGATCCACCGGAACCGCCAGTTCCACAACTTCAAACGAGCCTGCAGTTCTCATGAAAGTTTATGGGACAGCAGTGATTCGGGTTAGTCTTCCTGTCTGCAGTCCGAGTTGTTGAACTGGGGACTCCTTCATCGGCTTGAATGGATACCCGCTGCATAGTATTGCCAGATGTGGGTCTTTGGTTTGCGCTTAATTGTTTCGGATGGTGTCTCGCCATAAAGTGCTTTGTAGTAGGAGGAGAACATCCCCAAATGCCAGAATCCCCAGCGCATGGCCACCTCGCCAATGAGTAAGGATTCGGATTCGGCATTCAGCAAGTCCTGTCTGACTCCATGCAATCTGACATAACGAAGAAAGGTCACCGGGTTGATGCCCAATACATTCATGAAGCAGTAGTGGAGGCTACGGCGGTTCATGCCCAGATAGGTGCAGAGTTCAACGACTGACGGTGGATTGCTGCACCTGGACATCACATACTCTTTCGCCCGGTTGACCAGGGAACGATGAATCCGATGGCCTGTCGGTCCTGGCAAAGGGCCACTCAACTCAGAGATGGTGAGAATCACGGCATCGATCACCCCATCAGACAAGGTCTTGAGGGTCGACGAATGTTTCAGTATTGCAGGGTTTTCCGATACCTGTTCGAGTACAGTAGCGAAATGCAGACGCAGTCTGGCCGCGGTCGCATGCGTGCAGTCGCATACACGGGATCGATTCATGAATCCAACGGTATCGAAAGCGCCAGTTTGCTGCGAATAGGACTCGACTATCGATGCATCGATAACGGCTACGAAAATATCGGAAAGTCGTGGCGTTCGAAAGCTTAGCTCTTCGTCGGGCAACAGACCGAATATGCAATCAGGGACTAGGGGTTTGAAGTGCCAGTAACCCTCGCCTTCAAGCTTGTTCGGCACGCCGATTGCGTAGCTGTTTTCCCAGGGTTGTGCCCGCTGGTCGACCGCCTGATTCATGCTTTCGCGAAAGATCTGTACCGATCCAAAGGATGCCGAGCTTATGCTTCCGATAAAACGACCACAACTCAGTTGAGCGTAATCCTGCTGCCAGAGAGGGAGACTTTCCGCGTGCTGGATCGCATCGATCGTCTCGATGTGGGCGAATGAGACCGGCATCTGAATGGATTTCGATTTATGAGAGGTGAAGCCCTCCCAACGGGTATTTTCCGTCGTCATTGCGCACCTGCCTTTGGATCATGCGGCGAGTAATCCTTTCTCGCTCTTCTAGCTACGTGTACACATTCTGCATGACCAACTCAGAGCAGACGGTCGTTTCGGAAAGTATTGTTCGGAGAATCCCAAACTTCAAGAAGTCGTTGGCTTCTCCAGGCAGTTATTGCCGATATTTGATAGACCTCCAATAGGTGCTGCCATTCTGCGATAAAAGAATCCATTGGTGGTCGCTAGACTCGATTCCACATTGTGTAAGAGGGGCGATTATCCAGTTGTTAAGTGGGCGCTTCAATTCCTGTCAACAATGAAAAAATATCTTAACAAAAACAGCAAGTTAAACATGCCATTCGGAGAAGATCATGAAGACGAAGAAACTCGCCCTGCTCGCCGCCCTGTCAATGTCTGGTATCTCACCTCTCGTTTATGCTGATATAAGCATGAATATTGGCGTTACTAGCAACTATGTATGGCGCGCCATGACACAGACCGAGAACTCTAGCGCCATCTCCGGCGGTCTGGACTGGAACAATGCGCAAGGTTTCTACGCTGGCGCCTGGGTCTCCCAGGCCTGGTCGGACTATGAATTGGACCTGTACGGTGGCTACAGCGGCACCATTGGCGATTTCGGTTACGGTGCGGGTCTTATCTACTACACATACCCCGGCGATGACGATGCGAATTTCGTCGAACTGGGATTGAGCGGTAGCTGGCACATGCTCAATTTCGGTCTCGACTATACCCTTGACAGCGACATCGATGACACATCAGCACTCGGCGAATCTTACATTGAGGGGGACATGCACTACTACGCTGGTGTGAGCCTTTCGTTGCCTCAGGACTTCAGCCTGGCCCTTACGTTCGGACAATATGCCTGGGAAGACGATGGCCTGCCGACCGGTTCGGGTGGAGTTGTCGAGGATTTTACTTACTACCAGATCGATCTGACCAAGAATATGGGCGCATTCGGCGATGTGACGCTGAGCCTCTCCGATTCGGATATCAAAGATGTTGATCCAGACGCCGGTGGTAACGACAGTGATATGCGCGTCTTCGTATCCTGGGCAAAAAGCCTCTGAACTGAGTGCGATCAACAATATGAATCCGCCAACTAAATTAGGTTGCGTTCAACCGCCGTGTGTCTGCCTGCAGCATGGCATCAAAATGCCGCTGTAGCCCCCTACAGCCAGTATTGATAACGCCGCCTGCAGGCAGGCACGCTTCGGCCTGCCCTTTTATTATCTACATGTTAGGGGCTTCAAGCCTGTCCTTGCTCGGCGTTGCGGCTCTTGCCAAGGGAACATCCCTTCTCTTCGAGTCACGTCTTGATCAAGGACAGGCTTGAAGCCCTGAACGCAATCTGTTTGGTTACCGGGTTAATAAGATGCCATGGTAATAGTCAGCTTCACCTGCGTTTTTAGCCTTGATCCGAAATCTTTCATCCTGCCGCGTACTCGATCCAGAATTCATCAGTGTGTCAGTAGTCGTGAAGTTCATTAGGACGTCAACGAAGTTGAAGATTGCCGTTTTTTGCTAGTAAACCCCGATATTCTGCCGATTGGCGATAACACTGCAATGAACCTTGCAACTACATTCGAGTATAGGTTGCGGCTATGTGACAGCGGCAGTGTTTGTGAAGTCGACGCTGTTCGGCGACAACCCTATTCAAACCAAGATCGAGGGGATTTCCATGCGAGAACGAAATAGATTCAGTAGCAGCTTCAATGCGCATCTATACCTTGGCGCTGCGCTTCTCATCCAGTTGGCGGTAACAAGCGTGATGGCGAACGATGCGAATGATCTTGTCGCCAGCAAATGCGGCAGCTGTCACCCACAACTGCCAAACGGCGGCTTTGCGCGTATCGATGAATCCAGACGCACACCTGAAGGCTGGGATATGACGGTGGCTCGGATGATGCAAGCACACGGTGTAAAGCTAACCGCCGATGAGCGACGCGTCATCATAAAGCAGTTGGCCGATAGTCGCGGGTTGGCGCCCTCGGAGACAAAGGACTTCCGCTACATTCTCGAACGAGAGCCGAGCGTGGTCGAACATTTCGAGAACGACACGGTGGGCCAGACCTGTGCCCGCTGCCACTCCTATGCCCGTATCGCCATACAGCGGCGAACCGAGGAGGATTGGCGTCGTCTGTCCCATTATCATGTCGGTCAGTTTCCCGCAATCGAGATTCAACAGGGCGGACGCGACAGGGATTGGTGGGATATCGCCTCACAACAGGTGCCTGCTATTCTCGGAAAACTCTATCCTAATGACGCGAAGGCATGGGAGAAGTGGAAGGCCAAACCCAAGAACGACATGAGTGGCAACTGGCGACTGGCAGGACATCGTCCCGGTGTCGGCGCTTATGAAGGTGAGGCCAGCATCCGTTCCACCGGTGAGGACGAGTATGCGATCAGCATGGAGTTGCGCTACGAAACCGGTCAGGTGGAGAAGGCGGCAGGCAAAGGTGTGTTGTTTACCGGACATGAATGGCGCGGCAGCGTTCGCCAGGGGGATGAACGTGCGCTGCAGATCTTCTCCCTCTCCGAGGATGGCAATGGATTCAGTGGTCGCTGGCATCTGGAGGAGGTCGATAGCATAGGTGGGGAACTGCGTGCCGTGCGTAAGGATGCCGGCGCCAAACCAACCATTCTCGCCGTGCAGCCAGGCCATTTGAAAGCGGGAACCCGCCAGCAACTGACCATTCATGGTGTCGGACTTGCTGGGGATGTATCCCTGGGGGCAGGCACCCGGGTGGTCAAGGTCGTCAAGCGTTCCGCTGACAGCGTTACCGTAGAAGTGGAAGCCGATGCCAAGGCCGGCGCCGGATTGCGCTCGGTGAAAGTGGGACGGGTGGAGATGCCCGAGGCCCTGAGTCTCTACCGGCAGGTTGATTACGTACGTATCCATCCCGAACATGCGATGGCGCGTATCGGCGGTAATGGCGGCACCAAGGCCAAAATTCCGGCCCAACTCGAAGCGATCTCCTACGACATTGGCGCCGACGGCAAAGCGGATACGGCCGATGATGTGAGGATCGGCTCTCTTCCGGCCCAATGGACGATGGCTGCGCTCAACGACAAGGCCGCCCATATGAAGGACCCAAAGTACGCCGGCCAACTTCAGCAGAGCGGACTCTTTCTGCCAAGCGTCGGTGGACCGAATCCGGAGCGGAAGTTCGGTACCAATAACGTGGGCGAGCTGCGCATCACCGCCCAAGTCGAGGATGGCGGTCGGAAAGTGTCGGCTAGTGCGCCGTTGATGGTTACGGTGCAGCGCTGGAACGATCCACCGGTTCGCTGATTGGCGGTGAGGAGAACAGTTATGACCACTACCTCACGACTTTCCGTGGACCGGCAGAGTTTCCACGACCTTCAGTACGGAGAGCGGCGGGTTTTACTGCACATTCCGAGCACCGGGCTCTTCGACTTGGACCCGATCAGCGCGGATCTGCTCGACTTCGCCAAGCAGAGAGGCTCTATCTCGGCTGCGGATGTGCGCGAGCGCTTCGACGGTCGGCTGGCAGCCGATCTGGTGACCGGGGCGTTGCAGGACCTCTGCTCGATAGGGGTGTTGGCTGCCGAACAGGCGTCGCCCGATGCTGAAGAGGGATTCGTCATCGACGAGTTTCCTCTGAGCACCATCGTGCTGAACGTCAACACCGGGTGTAATCTGAGCTGTAGTTACTGCTACAAGGAGGATTTGGCCGCGCCTTCGGACGGGGAGAAGCTCGATCTCGATACGGCGCAGCGTGCCGTCGAACTGCTGATCGTGCAGGGCGCCGCGCGCGAGCGTTTGAACATCGTCTTCTTCGGCGGTGAACCGCTCACCAACATCGAGCTGATCAAACAAGTGACTCACTATGCGGAGCGACGTTGTCGGGAGGAGGGCAAGGAGATCGATTTCTCCCTCACCACTAACGCCACCCTGCTTACGGAAGAGATCGTCGACTTTTTCGACGCCCATCGCTTTGGTGTTTCTGTCAGCATGGACGGACCCGCGGCGATACATGATCGCCACCGGCTCACCGTCGGCGGCAACGGCACCTATGAGATCGTCGCCAGGAAGGTGCGGATGCTGTTGGAGCGCTATCGTTCGCGCGCTGTGGGTGCGCGGGTCACGCTCACGGCGGGTTGTACGGATGTCTGTGGCATACATCACCATCTCAAGGATGATCTGGGCTTTGCAGAGGTTGGCTTTGCTCCTGTTACCAGTGGCTCGAATGCCATTTTCAATCTGGAGGGGCGGGAATTGCAGAACGCTTTCGAGTCCATGAAGCGTCTTGGCCGTGAATATCTGGCAGCGGCACTGCAGGGGCGCAACATCGGTTTCTCGAACATGCATCAATTGCTCAGCGACCTCTATGAGGGGCGCAGAAAACGCCTGCCCTGCGGTGCCGGTGTAGGCCTGTTGGCAGTTGACAGGCAGGGCGACCTGCATCTGTGTCACCGCTTCACTGGCTCCGATATGCCGACCTTTGGCAATGTGAGCGCTGGGATTGCCAAAGCACAGCTTGGAGAGTTTCTCGAAAAGGCCACGCGCCGAGAGGGCAAGGGTTGCGCCAGCTGCCGTATCCGCAACCTCTGTTCCGGCGGCTGCTATCACGAGTCCTACGTTCGCTTCAGCGATCCTCACTCGCCCGTCTACCAATACTGCGACCTGCTACGCGACTGGGTCGATTTCGGCATCGAAATCTATCTGCAGCTACAGGAGAAGAATCCGCAGTTTCTCAATCAATACGTTAGTACCAGGAGAAAAGAGATATGAAGCGCATAAAACCGCTCAACAAGAAAGCCGACCGGATGGCTCAGACCGGATCTCCGGATCAGGCCCAGGAAGTCATTGCTATGTCCGCCGTGGCCGGCTGCGCGACCACCTTTGACCCCGGTTGGGAGCTGGATCCTTTCATGGGGGTGGCCGGCCTGTGCCAGCCCATGGAGGCCGATCTGTATGGCTGTTCAGACCCCTGCTGGTGGCCGGCGCAGATTCCCGACACCCTGCACAGCTTCACCGAGTGGAACGTAGGGCGCGACAACGCCGCGCAGGACTGGCAGCAGCTCGATTCGGTGTTTCCGAAGTGAGCCCATGCCATGAAACGATTAATACCGAAAGATAGAGGAAAGCCAATGAAGCGAATGACACTCAAGACTCTGGGGCGTGCCCTGCTCGCCACCGTCGCGGCGATAACCGCCGGCCTGCCGGCGGCAGCCAACGCCACCGACTACCTCATAACGGCCTGCCGACCCAATCTTGTAGTGGTGGCAGACGCCAAGGCACGCAAGGTGGTGAAGTCCTTCCCGATTCCCAACAGCTCGATGGGTAACAGTCCTATAGCCCTGGTTCCGTCAAAGGATGGCAAGGTCGCCTATGTCATCCACAACCGCTGGGAGAGCATCTCTGGCATCGATCTGGAGAATGGCGAGGAGGTGTTCCGCGCCGATCTCTCCACCCCGGAGCTGCGCGCCAAGGCGCCTTTCGCCATCGACCTGAGTCCTGACGGCAGGGAGTTGGCGGTGTATGTACAGCCGGTGCGCATGCTGCCCGGAGAATACCGTGTCGAGGACACCTATATCGCCATCTTCGACACCGCCAGCGGTACCCGTGCCAAGCCGGTACGCACCTTTCCCGCGCCGCGGCGCACATCCTGGATTGCCTACTCGCCCGACTACCAGCGTCTCTACGCCTTTAGCTGGGACATGATGGTGCTCGATCCGCAGGACGGAAAGGTCATCGGCAAACACCCCTGGCGCAGCTGGAAGCGGGAGAACTATGGCGACCCGGACACCCTTGCCATCTGGCCCCAGTGGGAGACGACCAATATCTTTGCCACACCCTACTTCATAACGCGCACGGACAAGGATGCGGACGACCCTGAGGCGTTGCAGGCCGGTATCTGGACACTCGATCTGGCCACCGACAAGACCGCCTTCAAGGAGTTCGAGAAAGGCGCAGGCGATGTGCTCTTCTCTTCCGTTGTCAACCCTGTGCGCAAGGACGAGGTCTACACGGTCTATACCACGCTGACGGCCACCAACATGCGCACCGGCGAGTTCCGGCGTGTCGATCTCGACCACACCTACTACGACATCAATGTCTCGACGGATGGCAGCGAGCTCTACATCGGCGGCACTCAGGGCGACATTGCCGTCTATGACAGCAAGACCCTGAAGAAAATCGGTAGCATCGAAATGCCGAACAAGGCGGATCAGGTGCTCTCGTCGCTGCGCCTGGTAAACCGCTGAGCCATGGCCACCATGGGTACACATCTGCTGGCAGGCCGGCAAGTGGGGGCTACGTCTCCTGCTTGCGCGGCCTCCCGCCTGGGCGGGGATGCCGAGAGCCGTCGGCTGCTCGGGTGGCTGCGCGGCTTCGTGGTGCTGGAGAAGTACCGCCTGCTGCTGGTAGTTGTGCTCTCCATGGTGGCGGCAGCGGCCGGGTTGGCCCAGCCGCTGTTGACTAAATCTCTGATCGACGACGGCATCATGGCGGGGGATATGGCTACGGTCTATCGTATTGCCGTCCTCATGACACTGATGCTGGTCGTCTCAAGCCTGCTCGGGCTGGTCACCCGCCGGCTCTATGTCATCGCTTCGGCGCAGATTCTTCATGGCATGCGCGAGACGGTCTTCGCTCATCTACTGCGGCTGCCGCCGTCCTTCTATAACCGTGTCAGACAGGGCGATCTGCTCTCCCGACTCGAAGGGGATGTCGGTGAAATCCAGCGCTTCGCCCTGGATGTTCTGCTGGTTGCAATGAACAGTCTGGTGACTCTGGTCGGGGCCGTGGTTGTCCTCGGCATGCTTAGCGCCGAACTGACCCTGGCGATGGGGGTACTGCTAGTGATCAACGCCACCCTGTTGCGTCTGATGCGCGCGCCACTTGAGATGGCGACCAGAAGAGCGCGCGAGGGCGGTGCCGATATTGCCTCCTTTCTGGTCGAAGTGCTCGGCGCCGCCAAATGCGTGCAGGCGTTCAATGCGCAATCCCGTGAGCAGGCCAGGCTGCAGAGGCTGCAGGTCCTACAGCAAGGCCATACCCTCTCCCTGCAGACGGTTGGCTATCTGGCCACGGGCGTGCCGAACCTGCTGCTCAGTTTGGGGGTCATCGGTCTCTTTGTCTGGGGTAGCCGGGCGATCATCGAAGAGAGCATGACCCTGGGCGTGCTCGTGGCCTTCGCCACCTATTTCCAGCGCGCAGCGGCGCCGTTGCAATCACTGCTCGGCATTTATGCGGCGTTGCAGCGGGTCAGGGTCTCTCTCGATCGGGTTGCCGAAGTGCTGCGGGTTGCTCCCCTCAAAGCGGGTAAAGCCGTGGCTGGGGCGGCAGGGGCTATCCTGCGGGGCGATCTCATCCTGAGCGGGGTGGAGTTCGCCTATCCGGGTAGTCCCAGTCTCTTCTCTCCCTTGAGCTACCACCTGCCTCGGGGCAGCCGAGTGGCCGTGCGGGGTGCCTCGGGGGCGGGCAAGTCAACCCTGGTGGATCTGCTGCACGGGCATCTTGAAGCAAGCGCTGGGAGCATTCGTCTCGACGGTGTGGAGATCACTTCGCTGGATCGTGCCATCCTGCGCAAAGCGATCGCGGTGGTCTCGCAGGAGACCGTGCTCTTTTCGGTTTCGATCGCTGAGAACATCCGTTATGGACGGCCCGAGGCCAGTGACGGGGAAGTCCGGCGCGCCGCCGAACTGGCCGGACTGGGCGAGCTGATCAAGCGTCTCCCCGATGGACTTGAAGCGGCCGTCGGACAGCGAGGCGTGGAGCTTTCGGGGGGAGAGCGTCAGCGCATCGCCCTGGCCCGTGCGATCCTGCTCGATCCCCTCGTGCTGGTCATCGACGAGGGAACCTCGGGCCTCGATAGTGAGCTGGAAGCGCAGATCCTGGCCGAGACCGACAGACTGTACGCCGATCGCACCCGCATTCTCATCACCCATAGGCAGATCAATGAAGTCGCATTCGACGTCGTGATCCGCTTGGCGGCTCACGACGTGGCATGAATAGGCGCATGCGTAGTGGATTTGCGTCAAGCCGCACACGACCTCGGGTCGGCATCATGGACAGTGGCATTGCCGCGGATTTTGCGACATCGGTGTTGGCGGCGCGGGATTTCACCGATGCAAGTCCCGGCGGACAGGCGAGCTCTTCGTGGATGGCGGACGATACCGGACATGGCACGGCAGTCGCTCGGCTGGTGCTCGATGGTTGTGAAGATGCCGATCTCATCCTCGCCCGCATCTTCGGCCAGGGCAGGGTCGCATCGGTTGAACGAGTGGTGGCGGCGATGGCGTGGTTGGTGGAAAGTCGAGTCCAGGTCATCAACCTCAGCTTCGGCATGGCTGCGCAGAATCCTGTACTCACCTGCGCCTGTCATGAAGCCGCATCGATGGGGGTAGTGCTGGTCGCCTCCTCACCCGCCAGGGGGCGAGCCACATACCCGGCAAGCGAACCGGTCTGTCTTGCCGTGAGCGGAGACGCACGTTGCGGGCCACACGAGATCTCCTGGCTCGCAAACGCTCAGGCGGAATTCGGCGCGCATCCGGGATTGAGACATACCCAATGTGCCCAGGCTGGCGGCGCCAGCTTCGCAGCGGCCCGTGTCACTGGCATGGTCGCCGATCTGCTGGCACAAGGCTGTCCAGTTGCTGGGATTCGTCCAGCATTGAGGGGCCGCGCCAGCTACCTGGGTCCCGAACGGCGCAACCTGTGAGAATTGGGGCAGCGAGTTGAAGGAACCGCTGATTCATTCTGGATCGAGTGCGTGGTCAGATGAAAGGTCTCGGATCAAGACGAAATTCGCACGTAATAGCCGGCTGTTGCAAAGCTGTTCAACGCAGCGCCGGAGTCTTTCAGCCGCCAAGCGCCGAATCATGAATGGATCAGGGGTTCCCTAAGCATCGAAGCGGTACCTTTCGTCGAGACAGCATCTGTCATCGGCTGCCTTTGTGAAACGGTAGGAGGGATTGAAGATGAGCTGCAGCATCCTAGTCATTGGCGCCGGACCGGCTGCATCGTTGACCGCGCTCGGTTTGCACCGCGCGGGCCATAGGGTGCTGTTGGTTGGCACGCTGCGTAAGCAGACGGCCATCGAAGGGCTCTCCCAGCGCATGGCCGAGGCCCTGCGTATGGCCAATTGTAAGATGGCACTTGATGTCCTCGGTGAAAGGTGTGAACGCGGTTCGCGCTGGAACAATCACTACCACGAGGCAAACGGTGAATACGTGGTCGAGCGCCGTCAATTCGACAAGGCGCTTCTGGCGGATCTGACCACTGCCGGTTGCGCGGTCTGGCAGGCGCAGGTGCGTTCCACGGCACAGACGCAAGAGCACCGGTGGCGGATCGATGTGCTGGAGCAAGAGGGGCAGGCTTCCACGATCAGCGCCGAGTTTCTGGTCGAAGCTCGCGGCCACGCTGCCCCCAGGGCAGCACCCGATCAGGTGAGCGGACCGGTCTCGGTGGCCTTGTGCCGAAACTATGCCGTGAGTCGCAACGCCCGGCCGATTACGCTTGCCGAGTCGTTCGAGGATGGATGGGCCTGGTGTGCGTTCAGGCAAGATGGCCGTGCCATGGTGCAGATTACACTGGCAGCGGAGCGGCTCAATCAGTTGCGGGTATCCCAACCCGATCTAGGCGAAATACACCGCCATCTGATGCAGCGCTTAATCACCATTCCCGAGGCGCTTGGCAAGCGGGCTGCACCCTCTTCGGCAGTCTCGTTGCGGGGATATCAACAGATCCTGCGTGGAGGAATCACCGAGGTGGGTTATGCTCGCGTGGGCGACGCGGCTTATTCGAACGACCCCCTATCAGGGCATGGGATGTACGAGGCGGCGGCGGGTGCGCTTGCCGTGGTGCCGGCGATCAATACCATGCTGAGGGATGCTGCTGGGGAAACACTGGCGCGGCACTACCTGGAGCAGCGGGCAAGCGCCATCTTTGCTGAACGCATCGCCAAAGGCGCCGAATTCTATGCTATGGAACGGCAATGGGCCGATCGTACCTATTGGAGCGAACGCAGCCGCTGGGCCGACAACTGGCTACAGCTCAACCGACCCAGGATGACTGCCCCCCGCTTTATCCGGCAGCCGGTGGTCGAATCAGGATTCATCGTCGAGCGCGAGATTCTACTGACTCCCGACCATCCCCGCGGGGTGCGGTTTATCGACGGCGTCGAACTGGCGGCACTGAATCAAGTCCTTTCTGAACATGACCGCAAACCCAAAGTCGAAGAGTTCGCGGCCAAATTGCGCCTCAACACGGACTCGGTTATGAGTGCCTGGAGATGGCTCCACAGAGTGGCGCCGACCCGATGGGCGCATCCCGGATAGCATAAGGCTTACCGCAGTGCCTGCTAAAAGCGGCTGCGAGCAACGCGTACAAGGTGGGGCAGGGCCAGGGCCCCTGTCCACTGAAATTGACGCCGGATGGGGCCCAACTCCACCAATTCACTATAAACCTGGACCAAAACCCGGCAAAATAGCCGCTCCCGGCCAGTGCAGCCTTGAGTGACAGAGCCTAACTGCTTGTTTTGTAGTGCTCTGTACCGTGCCGGTCGAAATCCGCTACAGATACGAACAACAGGAATCATTCATGGCATACGACAAGATTGTGGTCCCCTCCGAAGGCGAGAAGATTACGGTTGACGCCAATGGCGCGCTGAACGTCCCCAACAACCCGATCATCCCCTACATCGAGGGCGACGGTATCGGCGTGGACATCACACCGGTCATGATCAAGGTACTCGACGCCGCCGTCGAGAAGGCCTATGGCGGTGAGCGCAAGATCGCCTGGATGGAGATCTTCGCCGGCGAGAAGTCGACCCGGGTCTACGGCAGCGACGTCTGGCTGCCCGACGAGACCCTGGATGTGGTGAGGGAGTTCGTGGTCTCGATCAAAGGACCCCTGACCACACCGGTGGGCGGCGGCATCCGTTCCCTCAACGTGGCCCTGCGTCAGATCCTCGATCTCTATGTCTGCCTGCGGCCGGTGAAGTACTTTCCCGGCACCCCGAGTCCGCTGAAGAGTCCGGAACTGGTCGATATGGTGATCTTCCGCGAGAACTCCGAGGACATCTACGCCGGTGTCGAGTGGGAGGCCGGATCGGAGGAGGCGAAGGAGCTGATCCAGATCCTGCAGAGCAAGTTCGGGGTGACCAAGATCCGCTTTCCCGAGACCTCGGGCATCGGTATCAAGCCGGTCTCCAGCGAGGGCACCAAGCGCCTGGTGCGCAAGGCCCTGCAGTACGCTATCGACAACGACCGCGAGTCGGTAACCCTGGTGCACAAGGGCAACATCATGAAGTTCACCGAAGGGGCCTTCAAGAACTGGGGCTACGAGCTGGCCAAGCAGGAGTTCGGCGCGGTGGAACTGGACGGTGGTCCCTGGTGCCACTTCAAGAATCCGAAGAGCGGCAGGGATATCATCGTCAAGGACGTGATCGCCGACGCCTTCCTGCAGCAGATCCTGCTGCGTCCCGCCGAGTACAGCGTGATCGCCACCCTCAACCTCAACGGCGACTACATCTCCGACGCCCTGGCGGCTCAGGTGGGCGGTATCGGTATCGCTCCCGGCGCGAACCTCTCAGACACCGTGGCCATGTTCGAGGCGACCCACGGCACCGCGCCCAAGTATGCGGGCCAGGACAAGGTCAACCCCGGCTCCCTGATCCTCTCCGGCGAGATGATGCTGCGTCACATGGGCTGGTTCGAGGCCGCCGACCTGATCATCGAGAGCCTGGGCGCGGCCATCTCCGCCAAGACCGTCACCTATGACCTGGCGCGTCTGATGGACGATCCGACGGAGCTGAGCTGCTCCGCCTTCGGCGACGCCATGATCGCCAAGATGTAACTGGCGCCGCAGCTCAAGGCCCGGCATCTTTCGCGGATGTCGGGCCTGATTGCGTTTGCGGCGGAGGGTTTTCGGGAAGGCGATGTCGTTTTCCCGGAATCCGGTCCCGAGTCGGCAGACCAGGTTCCAGCTAGCCGTGTACGTTCCCCGCTGTCTGGCCAGGGTGGATTGCATCTAACGTGCAGAGGGTCGTCTACAAGCGGGCAGGCGCCAACACGAAGACGTGCAGGGCGGTCTCACCGCTGCCTCCCACGCTCTCCACCTGAGCAAAGAACATCTCCTCTTCCAGCGAACCGGCTATGCGCGAAAGGCGCTGGTATGAACAGTTCGGACAACCGACTATGACGATCTCGTCCGGTCCCAGCTTGCTCCAGGTGATATCCACGACCGGGCCGGCATCCTCGGTAAACAGCGAGCCGGTGGTCGAGCGGCCTGTCCCGTCTTCGTAGAGGGCGATTTTGTGCGATTCGAAGAGCGAATGGAGATCGATCCAGTGGCTCGACGCGCTCAGGGAGTCGACGCCGTTGAAGATGAGGTTGAGTGGTACCTGCGGTCGGGTGACAGTGATGGCGTCGCGCGCCGTGTTGATTCCCCTGCCGTCCTCGTCGGCAACGACCGTGATCGGGTTGTCACCGAAGGTCAGGCCTGGGATGTCGGCGAACCAGCTGCCAAGCCCCTGATTATAGAAAACATAACCTTCGGTGGTATATCCGGTGGCGGTATTGGTGACATGCACGAACGCGGCGCCGGCTATGGACCCGCCGAGCCGGACGTCGGTCCAGGTGGTGGCGTAGACAGGCTCGGAGGTGGGTTGCAGAATCGTAATGGAGGGGGATCCCGAACCATCACCGCCGCCCCCGCATGCGAACAGCAGACCGAGCGTCAGCAGTGAGAGGACAGGTCTGAGAACACGGCGGAGCATCCGACCGGAGTACATTGAAGTCGACTCCAAAACCTTCCTCGCCTGCCGGCTCGAGACAGTCTCTGGAAGGATACTGGGCTGCGGGGACATCCCGCCTCACCCCTATTGGAGTCTAGTCCGTGCCGGTTGGTTTGGGAGGATCGTGAGCGGCCGCAAGCGGCGCTTGCCTGTGGCGATTCGGCCGCTTCAAATGGTAGCGAATGGAGACGCTCAGGGTAGCCGGATCGAGGAGCAGCCACCGCTCAGCCGCTCGTTGTTGGAGAGCTCGATGTAGCCCGTCTTGTCGCCGTTCTTGTGGGCGCGGGCGACCATTGCGGCAAAATAGATACCGAGCTGGGTCTGGCCCTCGCCCAGCGTTTCGTTGCGGTTGAAGGCGGCCTGGGCGTCGATCATCTGTTGCGGAAAGCCGGCGCCGTCGTCCTCGATGCGCAGCACCAGGTAGCCGTCCGCCATCTCCGCCCGAATCAGAATGCGTGAGGAGGTGTAGCGCAGGCCGTTGCCGATCAGGTTGTTGAGCACGCCGCGGATCAGCCACTCGTCGAAATAGCCGACCAGCATGTCGTCACAATCGTATTCGAGCGTGACATCCTTGGCCTGGGCGAGCGTGCGGTTGTCGATCATGACCTCCTCGAGGAAGTCGGCCACGTTGATCTCTTCGATATTGGCGCTGAGGCGCCCGTTGTCGATCTTGTACAGGGAGAGCAGGGCGATCAGGTTGTTATTCAGGCGCTTCGACTCGTGCTGCAGGGTGGAGAGGCGCTTGTCATCCTGTCCCCGGTTTTCCGACGACAACTCGTCGAGGGTGTTGATCACCATACTCAGTGAGTTCTTCATGTCGTGGATGGTCGAGGCCAGGATGTCGGAAAACTTCATGTCATGCCTCCGCGTTGGCAGACTCGCGCAGGGACTGGAGTCTGCGCTGCAGTTTTTTCAGGGTGCGATTGGCCGGTTCGATCGCCTCGACCCGCTGCAGATAGCGATCGATCCTGGCAGCGTCGTCCGCGCTGAAGGTGCCGTTTTCCGCATCGAGCAACAACACCAGGGCAGTGTTCAGGTTGACCACCCGGTTGCCGGGCATGCGCTCGGCCGTCGTTTCGAGCAGTTCGATCGCCTCCGCCAGCCTGCCGTTCCTGGCCATCTCCACGGCGCGGTTGTTGAGCTCCGCCACCTCCTTGCGGATCTTGTCGATGGAACTGAGCGTCTCCTGCTTCAAACCCATGGAGCGCATTGTCGACTTGACCTCGTTGAGCAGCTCGTCATCGGTATGGTTGTTGAAGACGGCACTCTGCATCAGATCGACCGCTTTCTCCTCCATGCCCATGCGGTTGTAGGCCTTGGCCATCTCCAGCGAGCAGTCGGTATGGTTGTGGTGATCCAGCTCCTGATAGATCATGGCCGCCCGCTCCAGCGATGCCTTGGAGGCATCGCTGTTGCCCATGCCCTCGTGAATCTCGCTCTCCGCCGTGGCCATGTAGAAATCCGCATGGGGGTTGCGGACAAACTCCCGTTTCATTTCTCGCAGGACCTTCAGCCCGGCGTCGCCCTGTTTGACCGAGGCGGTGACCTTGGCCAGATTGGCATAGGCGGAGGGGTGTTTGTAGACCGAGTGACGACCGTGTTTCACGGCGTTGCCGAAAGCGGTCAGCGCGGTATCGTTGTCCCGGTTCTGCAGTGCGACCTCGCCCAGCAGCTGCTGTCGCCTGACTGCTTTGGGCGAAATCTCCGTCGCTGCCTGCAGCGCCGCCTGCGCCTCGGGCAGCTGGTCCAGGGCCTTGCAGCATCTGGCCAGCCAGTCGTAGGCGGCGGTGTAGGTCTCCTGCGCGTCGATCAGCGACTGGAAGACGGTGCGGGCCTCCTCGTACTGTTTGTCGAAGTAGAAGGTTTTGCCCAATCCCAATCGGGCCCAGGGCATCTCCCGGATGGCGAGTACGCTTTGGTAGACCTCGCGTGCTTTGACGATCTCCCCGGCATTCAGCAGGATCTCTCCCTTGAGTTTTCGCAGATCGCTGCTGTTGGCGGATTTTTCAGCGATTTTCTGGTCGAGTATGGCGATCGCCGAGGCGTGGTCATGGCGGTCGAGGGCCTGCTCGACCGGTAACAGATTGTCCTTGCGGGTGATCAGTTTTTCCAAGCGGGTCTTCAGCAGTTCCTTGTTGAAGGGTTTGGTGAGATAGGAGTCGGGTTCGTACTCCACCGCACCCATCACCATCTCCCTGGCGTTCTCAGCGGTGACCATCAGGAAGACGCAACCGAGACCGATCAGGTTGCGATGGCGCGCCTCCTCCAACACCTGCTGACCGTCCTTGCCGGGCCCCAGGTTGTAGTCGCAGAGCACCACGTCGAAGCGGCGGGTCTGCATGGTGGAGAGGGCGTCGGAGCCGTTGGCGGCGAGGGCGATGTCCTTTGCTCCGCAGCTGGTGAGAAGATTTCGCATCATGCTGCGCATATCGCCGAAATCATCGACGACCAGATAGGCCTTGCCTTCGAGCGGACTGCTTGTCAGATACACGCAAACCTCCCTGTAGATCTCGCGAAACTAGTTGGTATCAAAGGTAACTCGCTGTTTGTGAACGCAGAAATGTATGAAGACCCGAAGAACGGGATCGCTACACTCAAATGTCGGCAAGTCAGCGTGAAACTGTAAGGATTTGGCCGGCTTTTTGGCGTGATTATGACGACGAACTGGGGGTGCGGCAGCAGCGGGGATCGACAGGTCGCAGGCTGCCCGCAGCACCCGGGAGAGTGTCCGGCAATGCCTGGGGCCCGCTACGTGACCGGGTCAAAAGCTATTGTCGTGAGCCTGATCCCACCGGGTTGCGGCATTGGCAAGCGGTCAGCCCAGGTGCGCAATATGGTTGTCCCACAGGATCTCCTCGCCCTCGACCTGCCACAGAGGCTGGACTCCGCCCTGGTCGACCCGGTAGCGATAGAGGCCCCCGGTACCGCTGCTGAGCAGGAACTCGCCGGCCGTTTCGCCAGGCGCGATGCCGCAGCCATCCTCCACTTCGGCCAGGCCGAGATAGCGTCCGTCGTCGGCGGACCAGAAGCTGGTCAGGTCGCCTTTAGGGGAGGAGACGGCGAAGCGTCTGCCGGACGGGTCGGCGCAAACACTGCCGCAGTAGTTGCGCATCCGCCTCAGGACTTCACCGGGCGGATTCAACGGCTGCAGGCATTCGCACCTGCGGTGGAGCGCGATGAGGGGGGGCAGGTCGTCCTGCGGGCCCTGGTACTGCATGGCCAGGCAGACACGGTCCCCGGCGCCCACCGCCAGATGGCGGATACTGTTGCGATGCAGCGACGCAGGCAGCTGACGCGCTTCGAGCAGGCGGCCCTGGCGGCGGTCGATGTAGCTCAGATTGGGCTGCATGTCGTCCGCATTCAACGGGGTGCGGTCGAAGTCGGGATGGGTCCGGATGCCGCCATTGGCCACCACCAGGGTATCGCCGTCGGCGAGCAGGCGGAGTTCGTGAGGACCGACTCCGCCGCTGTCGAACTCATCGATCTGCCGGTGGCCGGCTTGCGTATCCCGCACCGCGATCACGCCGCGTCCGGCCTCGAAATCGTTCTCGGTGGTATAGAGACGGCGTCCGTCCGGCGAGTGGACCGCATGACCGTAGAGGTGGCGCGTGGGGGCGCATGCCAGCCGTTCCAGCAGACGGCCCTGTCGCAGGTCGATGCGCTGCAGGAAGGTGCCCGGCCGCCGGGCGATCACCACGGCCTCCTCGCCGCCCGGGTGGACAGCGATGGCGTGGGCGCGTCCGGGCAGGGGGAGATCGAAGCGGAGTCTGCCGTCGGCATCGATGCCGCTGACGAAGTAGCGCCTCTGCCGGTCGGCACGCACACTCAAAAACCGCAGGCCGTCTCTGCCTGCCGCGGCCTTGACCAGGCTCAGCGGCGCCACCGCGCCGGCTGCCAGCGAGAACAGGAAGGTACGGCGTTTCATGGCTCAGTCACCATCCAGGCTGTTGAATCCGATGGGGATCTCGAGTGCGGCCGCCAGCTCGCCGACGACCATGAGTTTCAGCTCGGACAGGGCCGCCAGCAGCGCTTCCACCCGCGGGCGTTGAGTCGGGTCTGCGACCGCCCGCCATAGGGGGAGCTCGATCTGCTCCAGCACCGCATGGCTGCGCGCCAGCTGATCCAGGATTTTCCGCTGCAGGGGCGGGTCGGCCAGGCGGCTGAGGAAGGCGCTTTCGGTCAACCTCCCCACGCCGTCGAGATTGTGCGCCAGATTGCGCAGGGAACGGGCGCTGCGCCAGGATTCGCTGCGTTTGCCGCGCGCCTGTTGCAACGACGCACCGAGCGGGGCCCGCAGTTTCTCGTCGAGCATCGATTCGAGCTGGGTGTAGAGACCGTTGAAGAGGCGGGCGCTCACCTCCGCGTCATCGGCATAGGCGGAATTGCCCAGGACGGCGCTGGCGATCAGCTCTCGATGGGAGGCCTCGCCCGGGCGCCACTGAGCGCTCAGCTGCCGGACGATGCCGGCCAGGTTGCGGGTGATCGCCAGCATCAAGCGACAGCGGAAGCCGCCGTCGTCAGAGGAGCCGAACCGCTGCGCCTCGACACCGGGTTCGAACAGCAGGCGTTCCAGCGCGCTGAAGCCCTGTACCGCCACGCTGCCCCTGGCGAAGTCGTCCGCATTCAACGCTTCGGTATCGGCCTGCTCCAGCAGACGTGTCAGATGCCGGCTCACCGAGTGTCGTTTGTCGGGCCAGAACTGGAGGCGATAGCCGCGCAGCTCCTGCTCGATGGGGCCGATCCGCACCGGCTGTATGAATTGCCAGCTGTCCATGGCCAGGTGGTAGAGCTCCCGCAGCCGCTGCAAACCGGTGGCGTCGGGCTGGGGGCAGAAGCGTGCCGTCTCCTGCGCCAGTTGACGCGTCCTCGCCTCCAGTTGTGCATAGCCGGGCAGGATGTAGTCGTCCACCGCCTGTAGGTTGTAGTGACGCTCGTCGGCGGTCGAGACCAACGAGAGCCCGCCAAGCAGCAGCATGAGGAGCCACCGGTAGCGGGTGTCTGGCCGGGATCGAATGCTGTGGTCGGTTCTCATGGGCGCCACTAGAGCGACTCGATGAAGCGCAACAGGTACTCACGCTCCCGCTGCGGCAGGCGGACCACGGCATTCCGAGCCGCCTGGGCCTCGCCGCCGTGCCACAGAATGGCCTCCAGCAGATTGCGCGCGCGTCCGTCATGCAGATAGTTGCTGTGTCCGTTGACCTCGGGTGTGAGGCCTATGCCCCAGAGCGGCGCGGTGCGCCACTCCCGTCCATTGGCCACGCCCTCCGGCCGCTGGTCCGCCAGACCTTCGCCCATGTCGTGCAGCAGCAGATCGGTATAGGGCCAGATCAGCTGGTCCGACTGCTCCGTCGCCACGCCTTCCGCCGGTGTGCGGTATTTGGGTGTATGACAGGCGATGCAGCCGATGTCGTAGAAGGTCTTCTTGCCCGCCAGCACGGGTAGGCTCTGGTGATGCCGGCGGGCGGGAACGGCCAGGTTCCGGGCGTAGAAGACCACCAGCTCGGTGACCCGGGATTCCGCCTCCAGATTCTCGTACTGGGGGCTGTTGCCGTCCGGCGCCTCCCGGCAGGCCGTCTGGCGCTGGCTGCACTCGCCGGCAGCGGAGGGGTGCAGGGGCACGGAGATGCCGATGTCGCCGTTGAAGGCGCCCTGGGACTGTTCGTTGACGCTCGGCATGCCCGCCTTGTGGCCGAAGCGGCCCAGCATCACCCGCTGGTGTTCGCTGCTCCAGACCAGGTTGGGACGGCCGGAGATGCCGTCACCGTCGGCATCGTCGGGGTCGGCCTGTTGCAGGATATCCCGCTCGTCGATGGCCTCCAGCAGACCGAGTCCGATCATCTGCGGCGCGACCCGGGGGGAGAGCTGGATCTGCTCATGCAGCGGTCCGTAGCCCAGTGACGCCACCCGGTAGCTCGGTTTCCGCAACTTCACCGTCTCTCCGCCCGCCAGCTCGACGCTGATCTCTTGGTAGTCGATGCGCATCTCGCCTTCGGCCTTGTGACCGGCGATGGCGAAGTCCTGCAGCTGGGTGCCGTAGACGGGATCGGGGATGTTGTTGACGCGATGTTCGCGCAGCAGCCTTGCCTGCGCCTTGTCCTGCGGCGGGATACTCAGACGGAGGAACATGGAGACCGCATTGTCGTCGGGACCCTTGGGCGGATGGCCGCGGCCGTCCTTGAGGTGGCAGCGCTGGCAGGACCTGGCGTTGTAGAGCGGGCCCAGTCCGTCGGCGGCCTGGGTGGAGGCGGGCGCCGTGACCCACAGCCTTTTGAAAAATCCGTTGCCGACCTTGAAGTCGATCTCCCGCTCGAAACTCATATTGGCCGAGGCCTGGGAGAAGGCATCCCGGTTGATGCGCTTGGTGTGTGTGGCGCTGCCGGCGGGATAGGCCTCGCCGGTCTCCGCCTGCGTGAAGTCGTCTGTGGGGGGAATGACGGCAGCGCCTGCGCCCAGGGAGATGGCGCAGACAACCAGGCCAAATACAAGGTTTTTAAGATACGGCATGGATAGCGACTGTGGGGAGTGGTGGTTCAGTTCGATGAGGTACTTCAGTGGGAACGGAAGGATTGGGACCGCATGCGACGCAGCAGGCGATTGCGCCGCCCGCGGCGGCTCTGGATCGCCGCATCCCCCAGGGTTTGCAGCAACTGTCGAATCCAGCCGGGCAGATGGTTGACAGCGGGGCGCATGGCTAGGCGACCTTTAGTGCGTTCGGCTTGAGGAGACCGCTTGCATGGTCGCTCAGCAACTCATGGGCGCACTCGGCGCAACGGCCGCAGCAGGTGGCCACCTTGAGCTGTTCAGCGAGCGCCTCGAGGGTGGTGGCACCCTGTTCGGCGGCATCGAGAATCTGGCTGTCGGTCACACGATTGCAGACGCAGACATACATGGAATGCTACTCCGGAAATGTGTTGATAGATATGCTAGTACAAATGATAACGATTTGCAATTACATTAACAATAATTCCATGCGCCGCTAAAAACAATGAGGAATCAGAGGTTTGATTGACCTGGCGCCAGGGCTCAACTAGGCTCGAAGAGTATTCCTGCAAGCCATTCCATCCGGGAAAGCCAGCACTCATCCTTCATCAAATCCGAGGAGGTGTCTCAGGTGAAAGGCGACAATCAGGTGTTGGTCGGACTCAACCGATCCCTGAAGGATCAACTCACAGCGATCAATCAACTCTTCCTGCATGCCCGTATCGCCCGCAACTGGGGTTTGAAGCGGCTCGACGATTACGCGTACAAGCGCTCGATCAAGGCCATGAAAATGGCGGACGCTCTGATCGAGCGGTTGCTGTTCCTGGAAGGTCTGCCCAACCTGCAGGATCCGGGCAAGCTGCTGATCGGTGAGGACGTGCCGGAGATTCTCAGGGGCGATCACAAGTTGATGACCCAGGCCAGAGAGGGTCTGCAGGAGGCGATTCGCACCGCCGAGGCGGCGAGCGATTTCGTCAGTCGTGAACTTCTGGAAGAGATATTGGAGCAGACCGAGGAGCAGATCGACTGGATCGAGACCCAGCAGTGGCTGATCGAGAACAGCGGGCTCGAGAACTATCTCCAGTACCTGATGGAGGAGGTGTGAGATGAAGGGTAAGAAGCGGGTACTCAAGCAGCTGCAGAAACTCCTGAATGGTGAACTGGCGGCGCGGGACCAGTATTTCGCCCACTCCCGCATGTACGAGGACTGGGGTCTGGGTAAACTTTACGAGCGTATCGATCATGAGATGCAGGAGGAGACCGAGCATGCCGATGCCATCGTCAAGCGCATGCTGTTTCTCGAAACCCGGCCCGATTTTTCGCAACAGGACAAAGTGCGTATCGGCGCCAGCGTGCCCGAGATGCTGAAGAACGACCTGGACGTGGAGTACGAGGTCACCGGCCTGCTGAAGCAATCCATCGCCATTTGTGAAGAAGAGCAGGACTACGAGACCCGGGAGATCCTGGAGAAACTGCTGCAAGACACCGAGATGGACCACGCCTACTGGCTGGAACAGCAGTTGGGTCTGATCGAGAAGGTCGGCCTGAAAAACTATCTGCAGTCGCAGATCTAGCCGGAGTATGCCTCGGATGGTGGTTCGGTGGGGCAGGGCCCCACCCTACACCATTCCGGTAGAGTGGGGCTCTGCCCCACCAGAAACCCCCGGGAAAAGCCAAGCCGCACCCTATGAAAAGCCTGCCGGCTCAATAAACGCCAATCGCTGTCAAAAAGCAGACACGGAACAATCGATCATGAGATCGATTCGCGCTGTTTTGCGGTGATTGGCGTCCACTCGCGGTTCTCTTGAACAGATCCCGCCTGCCCGGGTCAGAAACCGTAGTTGGCCATCAGGCGCACGAAATCGCCGTCCTCGTGCATGTCGGTATAGATCAGCTCCAGCCCCAACTGCTCGTTGACCTCGTAGGCCGCATAGTAGTCGGTCTCGTTGGCGCCCTGGTCGAAATCGACATGCAACAGGCCGATGGTGAGTGACTCGATGCCTGCGTATTCGATGCCCAACGCGGTCGCCTCCTGATCCTCGACGCCGTCGATGGTATGGTCGTCCGCCGAGGTGAAATAGGGGCCGCCGCCGAAACCGTTGGTGACGGTGCCGGAGACGTCGTTGTAGGCGGCGGTCAGGGTCAGGTCGTTGACGGTGTAACTGCCGGCAATACCCCAGACATCACCGTCCGGTCCCGAGGCGTCATTTGTTTCATCCGACTGTGAACCGAACTGCACTCCGAGATTGAAACGCTCGGTCTCATACACGGCTTCCAGGTAAAGGAGGTTGGCGAGATCCCGTCCCAGGTAGTACCAGCCTTGCAGCGCCAGTTGTTCGATCCCTGCGTAGACCGCACCGACCGCGGTGATGCCGTCATCGCCGTTCATCTCCTGAAAGCGTTCCGGAATATCGGCGTCGACACCGGCCCATTTGTCGAGATGGGTGAGATAGAGCGTGGTGCCGGTGATGTCGGTGTTGCTCAGCAACAGCCCCTGGAAGGTGTTGGGCACCATGCGGATGTCGTCGGTGTCGGCGTGGGGGGTATCCAGTTCGAAGCGGCCGAGGCGCAGCACGGTGTTACCGTACGCGCCTTGGACATAGGCTTCGCCCAGGATCGAGTAGCTGCCGTTTTCCGAGGAGAAGAAATCGCCGTTCTCGTCATCGAACAGTTCGCCGGTGGTGTAGAAGGTCGCGCCCGCGCTCAGTCCGTTCCAGGATGGGCTGATATAGCCCAGTTTGCCGCCGATGGCGGAACCGTCCGTTGTGTTGCCGGCGTCGTCCTCGGCATGGATGAAGCCCAGCCTGAGGTTGCCGAAGACCCCGCTCTCCTCTTCTGCCGCGACCAGGGTTGAAACGCCCCACAAGACGCCGACCAGCAACATGGCCCGGCTGCGACGATTCGTGCCCGATACCGAGCGGTTGATGTTGCTCAGTGGCAAAACTCCGGTCGAAACAGGGTTGTCATCGACTGTCGTCAGTTTCGTTTTCTGCATTACTCAATTCTCAATCAGGTTATAAACAACAGGCTGGCTGGCGTAAGCTGGCTGACCGACAATATACGTATTCGGTTGACAGGACAAAGACCTCAGGTAGGTATCTTTGCCGCAAAGGTAGCTTACGGGTCGATCTTCTCCGGCGCGTCCAGGCTGTCGGATCCTTCAAAGGCGAGTTCACCCAAGGCGAGTGTGCCGACCACGGCTTCGATTGCACGGGTCTGTGCCAGAAGGGCATCGATGGCGGCCATGACCTTTGCATTGCCTTCTTCATTGCCATCACCGATCAGCTGGTCGTAAGCCTGGCCGGCCTTGGCGCTGTCGACGATGACCTGCATCTTCTTCATGGTTTCATCCAGCGTCTCTCGCATCCGTTTGTCGCTCGCTTCGTCCACTGCCGCAACAATATCGGAGAGGCTGGGCCCTGTAACCACCCGGCCATCGATACGCGTGTAACGGCCGGTATAGACGTTACGGATCCCCAGGGCGTCATAGTAGTGGGACCAATGGGTGTTGTCGCTGAAACAGTCGTGCTCTTCTTCGGGGTCGTGCAGCATGAGTCCGAGCTTCATCCGCTCCCCGGCGAGTTCGCCATAGGAGAGTGATCCCATGCCGCTGAGGATGGCGGCCAGACCCTGCTTGGGATCACCCTGGAGCAGGTTCAGACGGGCCTCACCTGCCGCGCCCCACTGCGCAACCATCCAGCTCAGGTCGTCGATCAGCAGGTCGGTGGCGGCTTTCAGGTAGGCGGCCCGTCGCTCGCAGTTGCCGTGGATGCAGTGTTCGGGGTCGTAGTCGGCAGCCGTGCGTGCGCCCGCGCCGGGTCCGCTGCCGTTGAGGTCCTGACCCCAGAGCAGAAAC
The DNA here is from genome assembly GCA_050305975.1 of Sedimenticolaceae bacterium. Classification (GTDB taxonomy): domain Bacteria; phylum Pseudomonadota; class Gammaproteobacteria; order Chromatiales; family Chromatiaceae; genus Thiodiazotropha. The sequence goes on from JBNLGI010000129.1 coordinate 27,154, forward strand.
TCGATGGCGTGGTAACCGGTCGCCACATTGGCTTCGATGCCGTCGACCTCGTGCAGCGTCTCGGTCAGCAGCGCCTTGTCGATGGTGTGCGCGTCGATGCTGCGTCCCGATAGCACCAGACTGGGATTGGCGATGACGTTCGCCGTGTAGTAGGGATTGTCGTCCGACTCGCTGCCGTAGCTGACCGCCACATAGTCGATCAGACCTTCGTCCAGGGGCCAGGCGTTCACCTTGCCCTCCCAGGCGTCGACGATGGCGTTGCCGAAGCGGTAGGCCTCGGTCTGCTGATAGGGGACGCGGGCCGCCACCCAGGCCGCTCTCGCCTGCAGCAGGTTCGACTCGATCGGCGTCTCGATCAATCGGGCGACAGCCTGCTGCAACTGAGCGGCACGTACCAAGGCGTCTTCGTAGATAGCCTCGGCCAGGTCGGCGTAGTGGTCGAGAACCGCCTTTTCGTCTGTGGCCGAAAAGGCTTGGGTGGAGAGAAACAGGGCGACCAGACAGCCGTAGCGCTTCTTCATCAGCGTATCTCCTTGAGTGTCATTACTTCAAAACAGGGCGGCGAACCGCCGACTGAGTGCTTGGTCTTGGCGCGGAGGAGGGGATGCGACCGGTACGGCCGCTGAACGGCTTCTGTTTGAAATCCGCCTGCATCTTGCCAAGGGTTCTTCAGTGTCAGGGTTGGCTGGCGGAGGGCTGGCTGACCGGGTTGGGTTTGTCGACTCGATTCACCTACTTGGTCAATATGAGCTTGCCTTGGCGGGTGATGCTCAGACGGTAGACGACGCCCCGGTGGACAATCTCAAGGTGATCGTCGCCCTGCATCAGTTGCTCGGTGTCGATCTGCCGGCGGGTGAGCGGCGAGGCCGACGGGCTCCTTGCGGTTGTGGTGGAGGCTGGATGCTGCTCTTTTGTCATGTCGCGGACCGGGTCGAATGCCGAATTTTCGCAAATCATAATGCGAACGATTCGCAATAGCAAAAATTTTTTTATACGGCCCGATTCCCTCCGGTCTTCTGCGCCATCCCCCGGGTTCAGGTGGGCTGGATGCGGGAGAAGAAGTCTCCGATCGCCTGGCTGAGGCGCTCCGAGCGGTCTGGACTGCGCAAACTCTCGAGCAGCGGGGGACGGCAGTCGGCAATGAAGAGAAGGTCCGCGAGTATCTGATCAAAGAAAGCCTGCCCCCGATCATTGGCGGCGAGTCGCTCCAGAAACCGGCTGCGCAGAAGAGTGTTTCCCAGGTCCAGCCAGAAACGGCCGGCGATGGCGGCGAGCACATCGCTACGTTGCGCCAGCGGGTGGCGCAGCACTTCATCCAGCAGTTTTTCGCGATGATCGCGGGATGCGCTGTAAGAGATACCGCGCAGGGTGGCGGTGATGACCTGGGGATCGGGTTCAGCTGTCTGCAGGGCATCGCGGGCGCGCGCCAACAGCGCTGCGGAGAGAGAAGCCGGGATGGGCTCGTTCTCCAGCAGATGACAGAGCGCCTCCAGCGGCGTCGGCGGCAGATGGGGGATGGCGGCGGCGAGATTGCGGTCGTTCCCCTCCCGGGCATGGCGGGCAGCCATATCGGCGATGCCCTGATAGCCGATGAAGGACCACTGATCCCAGCCCAGTTCGCCGCTGAAATAGCGCTTCGCATGGGCATAGAAGCGGGACGGCGGGTGCCCCAGCTCCGCCGTGAGACGGGCGTGGAGGGCGGCGAGCCGCTCCTGTTTCGGCCGGAAGGCGTACGGACTCTGCGCCAGCGCGGATTCCATCTGCTCGCGTTGCGCCTCCCCTTCGGCGGCGCTTCCCAAGTGTTCCATCATCTGGAACATGAAGTCGTCGCGGGCGGCGAGCAGGAGTTTTCCCTGTTCGTCCAGCGGGAAACGGACGAACCAGATCAACGGGTCCGGGGTGGTGCGGCCGCTGTCGGCGTCGAGCACCAGCGCCAGCCAGGCCTGTTGCTGCAGCGGCTGGGGATAGGGTCTTTCGGTGTGTTCGAAATCGAGTACATCCTGCCTCGACAAGGCGCGGATGCGACGTCCCATGTCGTAGTACCTGGGCGCCAGGCCGCCCGCTTCGAGGAATTCGGTCAGGGTGTCGATCTTGCTCATGACTTCTGGTGGCATCAAATCCAGTCGATCAGGTGAAATTCCCAGTCGTCCGCCTCCGCTTCCGGCACGCTGCGGCCGCGTATCGAGTGGCCTGCCCGCTCGACGCTGTGGGGGTCTCCGGAGACCAGGGGGTGCCACTCCGGCAGCGGCTTGCCCTCGGCCAGCAGCCGGTAGGCGCAGGTGGGGGGTAGCCAGTAGGGATCAGTCAGGTGTTCCAGGGTCAGCGTGACGCAGGTGGGGACCAGCACCGACCGCTCTGTATAGCGGGAGCAGTGGCAGGTTTGCGGATCGAGCAGATCACAGGAGATATTGGTGTAGAAGATCTCCCGTGTCTCTTCGTCCTCCAGCTTCTGCAGGCAGCACTTGGCGCAGCCGTCGCAGAGCGACTCCCACTGCTCCCGGCTCATGCGCGAGAGCGGGGTGGTCTTCCAGAATGGTTCGGTTGTCTGTGGCATGCAGTCTAACTCATCATGGCTTTTGTGCCCTTCAGCGAGTCCGGTGGCGGCCAGCCATGCCTTGACCGGACAATCGGGTCGTCAGCGCATGGTACAGAAACCCGGCCGAGGTGCGCCAGGCACTCTGTAGAGGCGTGGGAGGAGTGCAACATCTATAGTAGGCTGATGTGTGGACGGACCCGGGTGACGGGAGGTCGGCGAGTCCGATTCCGGCTTTTTTGAACAGATCCTGAGGCTCGTGTCAATCTTTTATACACATCCTGGGATGGCCGATTCGCATGACGTGGTGTTAGTGGGAACTTCTCATGCCAACTATTGAAAATCAGCTTCAACTAACTGTAATTATTAGATTATTATTTATTGTATAGAAATTACACAATCTAGAAGGAGCGTAGTGTTAATGGGGGCTCCCATTGAATTCATTCAGTTTATGAACAAAGTTATCCACAAGTTCTGTGGAAACTCTCAACAGTCGTCGGGAGCTGACTCCGGGATCGCATACGGATCGACAAGCGCTTGTATCGCCAGGGATGTTGGAGTGGCGATGGGATGAGAACGAGAGCCGGCTCCTACCAAGCAGTGATCAATTTACCCTTCGGCCCGGTCGGGATTTTCATGCGCCGGGGCAGACTGGCGGGAGTCGACTATCTGGAGGAATCGAGCGAATCCTATTGCCATCAGACGGCGGGGCTCGAGCGGGTGCTGGCCGCTATCGATCGCTACCTGAAAGACGCGGAGACAGAATTCGATATCGACCTCGAACTCGAGGGTACGCCCTTTCAGCGCCGGGTCTGGCTGGAATTGTGCCGGATCCCCGCCGGCAGGACGTTGACCTATGGCGCGCTCGCGGCACGCCTCGGCAGCGGCGCCCGGGCGGTGGGCGGCGCCTGCCGGGCCAATCCCTGTCCTTTGATCGTGCCCTGCCACCGGGTCGTGGCGGCCAAGGGGCTGGGCGGTTTTGCCGGCGAGCGCTCCGGCAGAAAGCTGGAGATCAAACGCTGGCTGCTGCATCACGAGGGGGTGTTGTGACAGCGGAGGCCGAAGACCTGGCTGTCATCGAACGTTTCGCCGACGCCCTCTGGCTGGAGCGCGGGTTGAGCCGGAATACCCTCGCCGCCTATCAGTCCGATCTGCGCAAGCTGGTCTGCTGGCTTCGCGGCAACAGAGACTACGGACTGTTGCAGGCGCAGCGGGGCGATCTGCTGACCTATCTGGCCGGACTGGCGCAGCAGGGGGTCAAGCCGCGCTCCACGGCGCGTCTGCTCTCCTGCCTGCGTCAGTTTTACCAGTTCGCGCTGCGCGAAGGCTGGGTCAGTGCCGATCCCTCGGCCCGCATCGATGCTCCGCATATCGGTCGCCCCCTGCCGAAATCGCTCACTGAGGGAGAGGTGGAGGCGCTGCTCGAGGCGCCCGATCTCGACGATCCGGAGGAGTTGCGCGACCGCGCCATGCTGGAGCTGCTCTATGCTACCGGCCTGCGCGTCTCAGAACTGGTTGGTTTGCGTCCGGAGCAGGTCAGCCTGACCCAGGGCGTGATCCGGGTGGTCGGCAAGGGGGGCAAGGAGCGCTTGGTGCCGATGGGGGACGAAGCCCAGTCCTGGCTCGAGCGCTTCAGTCGCGAGGGCCGGCAGCTGCTGCTGGGGGCAAGGCTTTGTCAGCACCTGTTTCCCACCCGGCGCGGCCAGGGGATGACCCGCCAGGCCTTCTGGTACCGCATCAAGAAACATGCGCAGACCGCCGGTATCCCGAAGACGATCTCGCCCCACACCCTGCGCCACGCCTTCGCCACCCATCTGCTCAACCACGGGGCCGATCTGCGGGTGGTGCAGCTGCTGCTGGGGCATAGCGATCTCTCCACCACCCAGATCTATACCCACGTGGCGCGGGAGCGTCTGCAACAGCTCCACGCCAGACACCACCCCCGTGGCTGAAAACGTGGACGGGGACATGAGTCTGCGGGCCGGTTTGTGGTAGAGTCCCGTTCCAGTTTTCAGGTAGCCGGGAGCAACCATGCCGTCATTCGATATCGTCTCCGAAGTGGATATCCAGGAGGTCAGGAATGCCGTGGACCAGGCCAACCGCGAAGTGGGCACCCGTTTCGATTTCAAGGGTGTGGAGGCCAGCTTCGAACTCAACGAGAGCCGAGTGCTGCTGAAGGCGGAGCAGGAGTTCCAGCTTGGGCAGATGATGGATATTCTGCGCCAGAAGCTGGTCAAACGGGGAGTCGATATCGCCTGTATGGAGATCAGCGAACCTGAAACCAGCCTCAGCGCCGCCCGTCAGACAGTGACCATCCGGCAAGGCATAGAGAGCGACCTGGCGAAGAAGATGGTGAAAGCCATCAAAGCCAGCAAACTCAAGGTGCAGGCGCAGATCCAGGGCGATCAGGTCCGGGTGACAGGGAAAAAACGGGATGACCTACAGCAGGTCATCAGCCTCTTGCGGGAGACCGACTACGGTCTTCCCCTGCAATTTCAGAACTTTCGGGATTAAGCAATGAAACAGACTAAGTTTTGGGCCGGCGGGATCTCACGTGGCCTGGTGGCGGCGCTCTCTTTGACGATGACCGCCGCGGTGACGGCAGCGCCCACGCAGCAGAACGCCGAGATCGAGCAGGTGCGCGAGAGCATGAGCAAACTGCTTTCCGGTAACCCGGTGAGCTCTGTCAGTCCTTCGCCGATTCCCGGCGTCTATGAGGTCCTGGTCGGGCCGCAGCTCTACTATGTCTCCGCCGACGGTAAATACCTGCTCACCGGAAAGCTCTACGATATCGACAGCCGGGAAGATCTCACCAGCCCCAAGGTGGCCAAGGTCAAGGCCGGGATGATCGAGAAGGTTCGCGAGCAGGACATGATCATCTTCGCGCCGGAGAAATACGACCACACGGTCACCGTATTCACCGACATCGATTGCGGTTACTGTCGCAAGCTGCACTCCGAGATCAAGCAGTACAACGATCGCGGCATCCGGGTGCGTTACCTGATGTTCCCGCGTGCCGGCATCGGCAGCCCCTCCTATCAGAAGGCGGTCAGCGTTTTCTGTGCCGAGGATCGAAACACCGCCTTGACCCAGGCCAAAGCCGGCAAGCAGATCGAAGAGAAAGAGTGCGAGAATCCGGTGGCACAGGAGTATGCCTTGGGTCAGGCGCTTGGGGTGACCGGCACGCCCGCCATCTTTCTGGAGAATGGGGAGCTGGTTCCCGGTTACGTGCCGGCAGAGCGTATGGCCGCCATGCTCAAGGAGATGGCGACTGAATAGGTGCGGGGACGCTATCGGACGGCCTGTGATCGTCGGACCCATGCTCGGATTTGACAGGCTACCGCCTAGCAAGCAGAGCAGGTCAACAGCGTGATCATCGATGTCGCCATGCGCACCGACAAAGGGATGGTGCGCGAACAGAACGAGGATGCGATCGGCGGAGATCCCACCGCGGGATTGATCATCCTGGCCGATGGCATGGGCGGGGCCAATGCCGGGGAGGTGGCCAGCCAGCTCGCCGTCGATCTGCTGGTGAACCAGCTGGTGCCGGAGGAAGACGAGGCGGAGCTGCCGGGCGGAGACGCCCTGCTGGAGGCGATGCACGGGGTCAATCAGGCGATCCTGGAACTCTCACAGCAGGTTCCGGAGTATCAGGGCATGGGCACCACTTTGGTGGTCGGTCTGTTCCGTCAACAGACCCTGATCCATGCCCACGTGGGTGATTCCAGACTCTACCGTTTCCGAGCGGGTGTATTGGAGTGCCTGACCAGCGACCACACCCTGATTCAGGAGATGGTCGACATGGGGGATTTCGCCACTCTGGATGAGGCGCGGCTGGCCGGCGTGCCGCCGAATGTGTTGACACGCGCTTTCGGTGCCGAATCCGATGTGGCGGTGGATCTGGCCGAGTGCGAGATCGCCGTTGGGGATATCTACCTCTTCTGCAGCGACGGTCTGACCGTGATGTTGAGTGACCCGGAGATTCAGTCCTGCCTGCAGCGTTGCGGTGAGGATCTGATGGAACAGACTGACGAATTAATCGAGTTGGCTTGTTCGAGGGGTGGGATTGATAATATATCGGTTATACTGGCCCGCGTAATCGAACCAAGCGAATAACGGGAATCGACTGGAAAGCGTTTGATGGAAAAACTGATCGTACTCTCGGAGGACGGCGTCTCTCAGGAGTTCCCGTTGACTGAACAGCGCGTGTCTATAGGCCGGGACGAACACAATATCATCTGCCTCGGCGACAAATCCGTGAGTCGCCACCACGCCACGGTGCAGCGGGTCTTCAGGGGCTTCATCATCCAGGATGAGGGCAGCACCAACGGCACGCGGGTGAATGGCCGGCCGGTCACGAAACAGTTTCTCAAGCACAGCGACCTCATCGAAATCGGCAAGTATCATCTGCGCTTTCTGGCCGGTTCTCCTGTCCAGAACGCGGATGCGGACAAGACCACTGTGTTGCAGCGCGCCCCTCAGCCCGAGCCGGTGCCGACGCCTCAAGAGCCCGCTCCCGCACGCGCCCAGGTTTCCAGACCGCCCGTCCAGCAGGCCGCCGAAGTCGCGGCTCCGCCGCCTGTCGAAATGTCGTCTACGGAAAAGACTGTTGTCGAAAAGCCGTCTGCCGTGGACCAGACCCAGCCATCAGCGGCGGATGAGGCGGCTGCTACCATCCGCTTCCTGGCCGGCGATCGGCAGGGGGAGGAGGTGGAGGTCGACCGGGCCTTCTTCTCGGTCGGTAATCCCGGCGGCGATCTGGTGCTGATCAACAAGCGCCACACCGGCTACTTTCTGCTCAAGGTGGGGGGGGACGTGCCACCCACGATCAACGGCAAGCCGATCAAGGCCGGCGGCGTGGAACTCCACAATGGCGATCGTATCGAGCTGGGTGATCTGTCGTTGGAGTTCCGGATCTAATACGGGCCATCGACCTGGCGAGACCCTGCCCCCCGAACGTCGAGATGCCGGCCGGCAAAGGATCACCCCGTCGACGGTGCGCTCAATCCTTTAACCGAAAACCGATCTCGATGGTGACCTGCCAGTGCGCCACCTGGCCCTCCTCGATATGACCCCGGGTCTCCTTCACTTCGAACCAGTTCATGTTGCTGATGGTCTCGCCGGCTCTGGCAATGGCGTTGCGGATGGCGTCATCGGTGCTGGTGCTGGACGATCCGACCAGGGTGATTTTTTTGTAGACATGGTCACTCATTTAAACCTCCGGTTTATTAGTTGTGAATTATGAATTTTAGTGTGTGCTTCGCACACAAGCTGTTTGAATCCATTCGCTCTCCCACCGGGAGAGGGCCAGGGTAAGGGCATCAAAACAGATGTGAGCGAAGCGAACACCCCCCCACCGATTCAAAATTCAACATTCACAATTCAAAATTAGTCATCCAACGCCTGCTTCAAGCGATAGAGCGCCTCCAGCGCCTCTCTCGGTGTCAGCCCGTCGGGATCGATCTCCGCCAGCAGCCGCTCCAGGGGTGACGGCTCCGGCTCGGCGCAGGGTGAGATGTCGAACAGGGGCATCTGCGCCTGCTGCATCTCCGCATGCTGCTGGGCGTTGCGCTCAAGTTCCCGCAGGCGTTCGCGGGCGCGCAGGATTACCGGCTTGGGCACGCCGGCCAGGGTCGCCACCTGCAGCCCGTAGCTCTGATTGGCCGGGCCGGGGCGTACCGCGTGGAGGAAGACGATGGCGTCGCCATGCTCCACTGCGTCCAGGTGCAGGTTGCCGATACCCGGATACTCTTCGGGCAGGGTGGTCAGTTCGAAGTAGTGGGTGGCGAAGAGGGTGAAGGCGCGCAGCCGGGTGGCCAGCTCCACGGCGCAGGACCAGGCCAGGGAGAGACCGTCGAAGGTGGAGGTACCGCGTCCGATCTCGTCCATCAGCACCAAACTGTGGTCGCTGGCGTTGTGCAGGATGTTGGCAGTCTCCTCCATCTCCACCATGAAGGTGGAGCGGCCGCCGGCCAGGTCGTCGCTGGCGCCGATACGCGAGAAGATTCGGTCCACCGGACCGAGCCGAGCGGAGCCGGCGGGCACGAAGCTGCCGGCGTAGGCGAGCAGGGTGATGAGCGCGATCTGGCGCATGAAGGTCGATTTGCCGCCCATGTTGGGACCGGTGATGATGAGCATGCGCTGGTTGTGGTCGAGGCTGACGCTGTTGGCCACGAAGGGTTCGCGGCTGACCTGCTCCACCACCGGGTGACGGCCGTCGCTGATCTCTATACCCGCCTCCTCCACCAGCTCGGGGCGAACCAGATCGAGGCCCATGGCCCGCTCCGCCAGGTTGCACAGCACGTCCAGGGTGGCCAATCCTTCGGCGCAGCGCTGCAGGGGCGGCAGGGCCTCGCCGAGGCGGTCGAGCAACTGGTCGTAGAGCAGCTTCTCCCGCGCCAGGGCGCGTTCACGGGCGCTCAGCACCTGGTCCTCAAACTTCTTCAACTCCGGGGTGATGTAGCGTTCGGCTCCCTTGAGGGTCTGGCGGCGGACGTAGTCGTCCGGCGCCTTGTCGGCCTGGCCGCGGCTGATCTCGATGTAGTAGCCGTGGACCCGGTTGTAGCTGACTTTCAGATTGGCGATGCCGGTACGCTGGCGCTCCCGGTTCTCCAGGTCGAGTAGATACTGGTCGGCGTTCTCCGACAGACCGCGCAGTGTGTCGAGTTCCGCATCGTAGCCCTCGGCCAGCACCCCGCCATCGCGGATCAGCATGGGGGGCTGGGGGATGATGGCGCGGCTCAGCAGCTCGTGGATCTGCGGGTGCTCGCCGATCTCTTCGGCCAGCCGTCCGATCAGCGGGGAGTCGATCCGGGTCAGCAGCGGCAGCAGCTCCGGCAGCACGCCGAGGGCGTCGCGCAGGGTCGCCAGGTCCCGGGGACGGGCGCTCTTCAGCGCCACCCGGGAGAGGATGCGTTCGATGTCGCCGATGCCCTGCAGAAGCTCCTGCAGCGTCTGGTAGCCTTGGCCGCCCAGCAGTTCCTCGATGGCGCCGTGGCGCTCGGCCACCGCCGCCCGGTCGCGCAGGGGCTGGCTGATCCAGCGTCGCAGCATGCGGCTGCCCATGGCGGTGGCGGTACGGTCGAGGATACCGGCCAGGGTGTGCTGGGGCTGGTCGGAGAGCGAGTGCACCAGCTCCAGATTGCGGCGGGTGGCGGCGTCGATGACGATGTGCTCGTCGTGCCGCTCCACCCGCAGCCCACGGATGTGGGGCAGGGCGCTGAACTGGGTCTCCTCCACATACTGCAGCAGGCAGCCGGCGGCGCCGACGGCCAGCGGCTGGTCCTGGCAGCCGAAACCACCCAGATCGCGGGTGCCGAACTGCCGGGTCAGCTGCTGCTCGGCGCTGTCGCGATCGAAGTGCCAGACCGGGCGGCGGGTGATGCCGCCGCGCAGGTTGAGCTGTTCGGGCAGGCAGGAATCCTCCTCCAGCAGGATTTCGGCGGGTGAGAGGCGCTCCAGCTCTCCGCGCAGGGATTCCTGATCCGCCGGCTGCTGCAGGCTGAAGCGGCCACCGGCCAGGTCGAGGGCGGCCAGACCGTAGCCGTCGGCCGTCTCGTTGATGGCCACCAGCAGATTCTCACGCCGTTCGTCGAGCAGCGCCTCGTCGGTCAGGGTGCCAGGGGTGACGATGCGCACCACCTTGCGCTCCACCGGCCCCTTGCTGGCGGCCGGATCGCCGATCTGTTCACAGATGGCCACCGACTCGCCCTGCCTGACCAGTCGCGCCAGATAACCCTCCGCCGCGTGGTAGGGCACTCCGGCCATGGGGATCGGTTTGCCTGCCGACTGGCCCCGCTTGGTCAGGGTGATATCGAGCAGTCGCGCCGCCCTTTCCGCGTCGCCGTAAAAGAGCTCGTAGAAGTCCCCCATGCGGTAGAAGACCAGCATCTGGGGATAGGCCTCCTTGATGCGCAGGTACTGCTGCATCATGGGGGTGTGCTGTGTGGCTGCCGCCTTGGCCATGGGGAGGGAAGGAGGGGAGGCTTATTCGAAGGTGTAGTGCTTTTCCACGTCTTTGAGTATCTGCCAGGTGCACTTCATGCCGGCCGGGAAGGTGATCAGGTCGCCACGGCCGAACTCCTGGGGCTCGCCCCCCTTCGGCGTCACGATGAATTTGCCGCGCAGGATGTAGCAGGTCTCGGTCTGGGTGTACTCCCAATCGAAGGTGGAGACCTCCTTGTTCCAGATCGGCCAGTCATAGACCCCCTGAATCTCCAGCTTCATGGAGGAGGGGCGGTGTTCGCAGAGTATTTGCAGATCGCTCATGGTGTCCGTTCTTTGTCAGCCTGGAGGGCGGCTCGTGGTGGCGGCCCGTGAAACAGAGCGCAAAGTGTAACGCGAAACTGAGGGGAGGTTAATTCGAGGTGGCATGGTTTTTTATCGGCATGTTTCAACTTCTCTCTATCACCGGTGTGCGGCCTCTACCGCTATAGCCCCGGCTGTCGGCTCGAGGCCGGGGAAGCGCTCGCTCTCAGTACCGGGATCTCTCTGTTCCAGCTATCGGCAGTGCCAGGTTTGAAAGCCCGGCATGGCAAGTTCCAGCGTAGACGCAGAAGCCGAACCTTCCGGCTTTGCCGGGGTTGGGGTCGGTGACTGCCGGGTCCAATGCGTAACTTCCCAAGCTGGCCGCACCCATGCACCGTACTCCTCTCCCTTCGTGGTGGTGACTCGGTCCTTGATGGCCGCGGCAGTTGAAGTCGATGCAAGTCCACATCGAACCTTGTGCCTGACGCGATCTCGGCGATGCCTAGAGTCTGGCAGCTGATGATCGGCTCCGGATTGTCGGGTTATTTTACATGCATATCGGTGGTCTGGTTGTTGATTTTTGCAGTAAATCCTTCATTCGATGGGGTGAAAGATGCAGTGCTGACGGAGTCGGAAATGATTTTGTCGAGATCAAAAAAATTCGCCTGCATGGCAGGCGGCTAGGATTCACTTTCAGTCGGAGTTGATTACACATGCACAGAGCATCATCCGGGTTCGACGAGAAATTAGTCAATTAATCCAAAAGGATATGGTTTGTGGCACATTGGTTGCTGAATATTGATACGCATGAATCCGACTTTTTCTGGAGTGCGGTGATGAAAAAAATTCTATTGACGATTTTTGCGATCTCGCTGTTCGCCATGGCCAGCATCAGTTCTGCCGGTATCATCACAGATACGGTCTATCAGAGCGTTAGGCTGGATACATGGGATTCACACAGCTATACACACAGCCTCCTCGATGATGGGTTTACGCCGGGGGCGGATGTCGTGGTTGATGGAACCCTTGCCATCGATATATTCGATGACAGAGATTTCTGGCCCGAGATTGTGATATTCACCGTAGAAGCGTTCGACCTTGATACGGGAGGTTTCACTTTCGGTTCCGCTTTCTTTGGCGATCTGGAAGTGAATGCACTGAGCGCGATCAATGCCGATGGGCTTCTGGATGTGACTATCACATCGTTCTTCGGGGATTTCTACGTGGGTAATTCCGTTCTTACCGTCAACACCCAGAGTGTTCCAACCCCCCCGCTGCTCCTGCTCATGAGCCTGGGTCTGATGGGCTTGGGTGTGATTCGTAGACGTAAATCCGAAACATAATAAAAGCAATCGTTGTGTGAGCTCCTGAAACCCGGCCTCTGAGCCGGGTTTTTTTCATCGATACAGACGTCCATTCGGCAGACAGACATTCATCCCATCGTGTAAACAAATCGCTCGAACCGGTCGATCTCGTCGTCATCCGACAGCAGGCTTGGATTTCCCATGGTTGATATCCATTGAGTCGTTTGCGGTGCGCGCCGTCGTCTACCCGGTGGAGGTGGCCGAGAAGGCGGCACAGGCCAACATCATCAAGCGGCGCGAGGAGACCGCAGCGACGCGTGCGTTGCTCAACACCGCCCGTCTCATGGACGAGAACCCGGTGCTGCTGCGCCTGAAGGAGCTGGAGGCGTTGGAGAAGGTCACCGAGAAGGTCGACAAGCTCACCGTCTTCGGCGGACTCGAGGGCGTGATGCAGGAGATGGTGCGGATCAATGTCCGATCCGATTGATCGGTGAGACATGAGGTTCCGCCAGGGAAGTTAAGGGCCCGGCAATGGGGCCGGGCCCAGTTGATAACTGATTGTTGAGTCGCTGTCACACATTTCAACCGATTTGGTGGGGCAGGGCCCCACCCTACGGCAACAGGTAGGGTGGGGCCCTGCCCCACCAAATCACAACAATTGAAAGAGATCCAAGCTGGAAGCGAAACCGGAGCAAGCGATCATCGCCCACCCCGGGTAAGGCGCCGCTCTTTTCCCGCGGTCACGGCTACCGGCCCGATTGCTCCTTCGGCACGGCTTCAGGACTCTCCAGATCGTCGCGATAGCGCTCGGAGATATGACGAAAGAGATCGCTGCAGCTTTCGAAGGCGTCCACCAGTTCCGGATCGAAATGGCTGCCGCGCGCCTGAGTGATCAGGGCTTTCGCCTCCGCGTGGGGCAGCGGCGGTTTGTAGTAGCGGCGGGAGACCAGGGCGTCGTAGACATCCGCCAGCGCCATCATGCGCGCTGACAGCGGTATCGCTTCACCGGCAAGGCCCAGGGGATAGCCGCTGCCATCCCACTTCTCGTGGTGGCTGAAGGCGATCTCCTTGGCCGCCGCGGTAAAGGTCGTGGCGCCCACATAACGCTCCGCGTTGATGATCGCGTCGCGTCCATAGATCACATGCCGGTCCATCTCCCGGCGCTCCTCTGCGTTCAATGCCCCCCGTTTCTGCAGCACCCGGTCGGGCACGCCGACCTTGCCGATATCGTGCAGTTGGGCAGCCCGCGCAATGAGATCGATGGCGTTGTCGCTCAGCAGGTTGCGGTACCGGCTCTTTTGCGCCAACGCCTTGCCCAGCGCCTTGACATACTCGCGGGTGCGCTGAATATGGCTGCCCGTCTCCTCATCGCGCGCTTCGGCCAAAGATCCCATGCTGTAGACCACCGCATTCTTGGTGCGCTCCAGTTGTTGCGTGCGCTCCGCCACCAGGTGTTCGAGGGCTATCCTCTGTTCCGACAGGGCGAGGTGGATTTTAATCCGGGTCTGCAGAATGGGGATGCTGATAGGCTTGGTGATATAGTCGACGGCGCCCAACTCGAAACCCTTCAGCTCATCCGTGACGTCGCTCTTGGCGGTCAGGAAGATGATCGGGATCTCATGGGTCAAAGGATTTTCCTTGAGGCTTTTGCATGCCGTGTAGCCATCCATCTGCGGCATCACCACATCGAGCAGTATCAGATTCGGCCGATGACCGGTCTGTGCGCGGCGCAGCGCCTGCTCGCCGTTTTTCGCCACGCTGACCGTGTAGTCGCCAGACAGGGTGTTGGCGAGCAGATCGAGATAGAAGGGCTCGTCGTCGACCACCAGGATGTGCGGCTTTTCCATTGTCGTATCACTTTCCACGCATATTCTCCTGGCCGGATTAGGCAGGATGGAGCGCCACTGGGTATAACGGCTTCAATGCAGTGCGCACTGAGACGGCATCGAGCCTCTAACCGCGCAGTTGGATGCGATGGCTTTCGGGGCAGGCTTTCGTGTCTGTCTTGAAGGTGTGGCAGGCCTTGTTCGCCCCTCGGGCCAAACGGGCTCATGCCGTGATTCGATAAGTGTTGCAGAGTGTCTTTCCCTGACCATTCTGACCTCCAATGGAATGTGGACAGATGCGGTAGTTCTTCCCTCAGGCCTCCGGGTGTAGAGCAATTCGCTAAAGCGAATCGGCATCACAGGAAGCGTAGATGTCCATTGGGTCTAAGTCCAACATCAAGTCGGTGGTAATACGGTGCGGCAAGCCGCACCCTACACAATGATCGAGGGGGACCTTCAACCGGGTAGGTGGCGGCGGGGACGCCGCAGGCCATGGCTTCGAGCATGGCCAGGCCGAAGGTGTCGGTCCTGTTGGGGAAGACCATGACATCCGCCGAGGCCAGGTGGCGGGCCAGGTTGCCGTTCTCCCGATAGCCGAGGAAGCGGGCCTCGGGGTATTCCTGTTTCAGCGCTTCGAGGGCGGGACCAGCGCCGATCACCACCTTGGTGCCGTTGAGCCTGAGGTTGAGGAAACCCTCGATGTTCTTTTCCACTGTCACCCGCCATGTAGGACGCAGATCGGTTATACGGATATGTATACGATCTTGTGTTTGTATGGGATGTACTTCACTGTATCGTCCTTGTCGTTTTCTCGCAAAAATACAGCAATAGGTATGACAGGCTGAAGTATCGTATCTCAGACTTCGTTGTATCCGATTGACAGCATTAACGAGACTTTCCTAAACTTTTGAGCCTTCTCAAGTACTCATGGACGAGGTACTTACACATGGACGATGCCTATCGGGATGGCATAGACCCCCGCAGCTGGAACCTGGACGGCTTGCGCAAACGCCAAGAGGCGGAAGACAGCGCACGCCTAGACCAAAAGCCAAGGTGTTTCTCACGCACGGCTGCCGAGATAGCCCTTCCCCACGAAATCCGCTCAGCCCTCAGCCGCCATGGCTCTCACCCCTGCGAATGGGAGCCCATCACCGCCGCGAACGAACTCTACGGCCTGCGTGCCGGTGATCGCATCCAACTCTTTGAGAAAACCCGCAAAGGCTGGGTGCCGATCAAAGCGCTCAATGGCGTGCGAAGCGGCCAACAGGTGCTTGCCTTCCGCAGCCGAAGGCCTCGCCGTCACACCAACTATCTTGGCGACAGCGAGCGCAGCCTAGCGGAACAACTCTCGTACGATGCCGTGGTGCAACGGGTCTTTCACAACCGGGATCTGATCGCCCATGTGGAAAAACACGGCTTCCCGTCCAAAGAGGCCATGCTCAGACGCCTGAATCGACGCAGTCTGAAGGAGATGAGCCAGACTCTCGACAACGTCGAGCGAATAGAGAGCCCCCAGTACTGGATCTGCCTCAACCTTCGAGATGCCGACGGTCAGCCTGCTGCCGGCTATACCTATCAGCTGCGAGACAGCAGCGGTGCGGAGCGCGGCGGCAAGCTCGACAACCAGGGTGAGGTCCGGGTCGTCAACCTGGCCGACGGTCCGGTCGAAGTGAGCTTCGGAGAGCCCATCGACGAGCAGGAGATCGCCGCCCAGCGCCAGGCGATCAAACAGGCACTCGACACAGTGCTTCAGGCTGAGCGAGCAGAAGCCGCCCATATAGAAGCAGAGTTCCAGCAGAAAAACCTCCTGGGCAAACTGAGCACCTTGGAAAACGCCCGCGCCCGAGGCGCGCGCAACGCCGCTTGGGGCATGCTGACCGGCATCAAAGAGCTCAGCGACCTCGTCACCCAACAGGTCAACCACGCCCTAAGCGCCGCCTGGGAGAGCTGGCGATACAGCGACGAAGGCCACTACGCCAATCAATTCGCCCAGCGATTCGTCGACGCGCAGTTCCAGGAGTTGGCCGACGTGCTCGGCTTCGACCCCAGAAGTCTCACTCGGGAGCAGTGGGCCGAGGCCCTCTCCCTGGCTAATTTCATCTGGCATGACACCGAAACCCGCCAGCTACTCATCGACTTTGCGCAAGACTACATCGATGCACAACACTTCCTGGAAGTGACCGAAACCGTATCCGGCCTCGCCACCGAATTCGCTTTTGAGTTGGCCGTCACCATTCTGACCCTGGGCGCGGGTGCAACAGTAGCGGTAGCCATCAAAGCCCGGCATCTAAGCAAACTAAAAGGACTCGGCAGTCAGTTCAGGAAACTGGCGCAGCGTCTCAAACAGCGGGCAGGTAGTAAACAGGGAACGGGCAGGACGGGGCAGTGGCATTATCAGACTCTTGAAAAGCCTGAGAGTCGTGGGATTGAAAAGAGTGTAGTTGACGAGAATTCAGCTTCACAAAGTCCCGTCGACAGTACTGTGATGTGGGGGGATAATAGTGGTCCAGACAATTCGGCGAGTTCTCCTAACAGCATATCTAAACATGGTGCCGATAGTACAAAATACCTTAGAGCTATCGATCCTGATCTCGTTGACGACGCGATATTACGTAAACAGTCAAATAAAGATTTTGATGTTTTGACTGACGATGAATTTATTGCGTTACATGCTTATACTTCTGAACACTATGCATCAATCAATCACCTAATGAGATCAGGATCTATTGACGGAACGCCGTGGGAATCCTTAGCGAAGTCAGCAGATGCTGCTTTAGTGAAACTTTCAAGTGTAGATGGTCGAGTTTATCCAGGAAGTGTTTATCGAGGAATAACTAAAATGGATGATTCAACAATAAATCTTCTATTTGAAGAGGGTGAGATATTTTCTGATCCTGCCTTTGTGAGTGCGTCTTCAAAACCTGCAGGTTCATTTGGAGGTGATGTTGAAATGGTTATTACATCTAAATCTGGTGTTGACGTGAGTGATGCTTCTGCATTTCCTTACGAGTCAGAAGTGCTATTTCGCCCTGAATCTAAGTTCAAGGTAATTAGTAAAACTCAAAGTAGTTCTGGCAAATGGATCATAGAAATGATTGAAATTTAGATGAGGGGGAAAAGATGATTTTAGTTAGCGAAGAACAGATAAAGAATAATCCAGAGTACGCATTTCCTCCTGTATCAGACAAGTTTATTGAGGGCTATCAAGAAAACTACAATTGGACAGCAAAATACATTCGGTTTCGTAAATTACATTCACATCTTACCGATATGGAGGTTGAAAAGAAGCTAATTGAACTTTCTCAACCTTATGGAAAAACTGCTAATGGTTTCCGTGGAGCCTTGCTTGGATTAGCTGTTGGTGACGCATTGGGTACAACGAATGAGTTCAAGAAACCAGGCTCTTTCCAACCAATTGATGATTTAGTAGGTGGCGGTCCTTTTAACTTACTCAGAGGACAATGGACTGACGATACGAGCATGGCCTACGCCCTTGGTCAAAGTCTAATATACAGAGATGGTTTCGATGCGAATGATCAAATGAATAAGTACTTGGCTTGGTGGAAGTATGGCGCCTATAGCTGTACAGGTGAGTGTTTCGACATTGGCAACACTGTGAGGGCAGCATTGGAACGGTATGAACTTACAGGGGAACCGGAAGCTGGCTCCAAAGACCCAATGTCAGCGGGTAATGGATCACTGATGCGTTTGGCGCCAATAGCTCTGTTCTATTTCGGGGATATTAAAAAATCACTTCATTATGCTGGAGAGAGTTCAAAAACTACTCATGGAGCAAATGAAGCGGTGACTGCATGTCAGTATTTTGCTGCACTAATTAACGGTGCAATTGCTGGAGTACCCAAAGCAGAACTTTTAAATAACTACGAGCCTTACAGTGGAGCATGGAGTGATTTCCCTCTGGCAAAAAATCTTAAGCCTATTGTAGCGGCGGAGTACCTACATAAATCAGTGGGGGATATATCTCCTACTAGCTACGTTATCGATACGTTGGAAGCTGCTCTCTGGTGCTTTGCTAATTCAGAAAATTTCAAAGAAGGAGCGCTTATGGCTGCAAATTTAGGAGGCGATGCGGATACGGTTGCGTCAGTTTACGGACAGATATCCGGCGCATATTATGGTGAATGCAATATCCCAGCAGAATGGATTCAGTCAATAAGTTATCAACATATATTTTTTATGCAAGCCCATAAAATGTTAGTTAGAAATCAGATAATATAGGTCCAGACAAACAACAGAATAGTTATGGTGATCATCTGAGAGATATTTTGGGACCTGCCCGAGTCTCTCATCCTGATGAGTATGCATCTATTCTTGATGCAGCAAAACAGAGAGGAGACAATGTTGTTGATAGACCTGTAACGTTAGCGTATGAACCCGCGCTGTCACAAGTGCGGAAACCGGGACCGAAAACCGGGACAGATTTGGTTTAGATGTAGTAGTCGCGACTTGATCTGACAGTTACCGGTTTCGATGGTGTGTCTGTCAGGTCAAGTTCAGCCTACATTCTTTTCCTTCCAGACTCGTTTTCCGTCTCGCAGTGTGGCAATAGGTGTTCGGCCACAGCACATCTT
>JBNLGI010000130.1:0-47802 GCA_050305975.1 Sedimenticolaceae bacterium
GGGCATCCAGGTCGAACTCGGTTTCGACCCGAACGAGGACGTGGCCGGTCCGATGATCGCCGGCGGCGTACGTCCGCGCATGGCGATCCTGCGCGAACAAGGGGTGAACGGTCAGCTCGAGATGGCCGCCGCCTTCCACCGTGCCGGTTTCGAGGCGATCGATGTCCACATGTCGGACATTCTCGAGGGCCGCCTCGGCCTGGACGAGTTCAAGGGCCTGGTGGCCTGCGGCGGTTTCTCCTATGGCGATGTGCTCGGCGCCGGTGAGGGCTGGGCCAAGTCGATCCTCTTCAACCCCAGGGCGCGGGATATCTTCGAGGCCTTCTTCCAGCGCAGCGACACCTTCGCCCTGGGTGTCTGCAACGGCTGCCAGATGCTCTCCAACCTGCATCAGTTGATACCCGGCGCCGACCACTGGCCCCACTTCGTGCGCAACCGCTCCGAGCAGTTCGAGGCACGGCTGGTCAGCGTGGCGATCAGCGACACCCCCTCCATCCTCCTCGATGGCATGGCCGGCTCCCGCCTGCCGATCGTGGTGGCCCATGGCGAGGGGCGCGCCGAGTTCCATGATGAGGCCCACCTCTCGTCGGCCCGTGCCTTGACCGCTTTACGCTATGTGGAGAACGCCGGAGAGGTGGCGACCCGCTATCCGGCCAATCCCAACGGATCTCCCGAGGGTATCGCGGGTCTCACAACCGAGGATGGCCGCGTCACCATCATGATGCCCCATCCGGAACGGGTCACCCGCAGCGTGCAGTACTCCTGGCACCCTGACGGGTGGGAGGAGGACGGGCCCTGGTTGCGGCTGTTCCGCAATGCGCGGGTGTGGGTGAACTGAGGGGTAAACAGGGTCTTCACAATGAGTAAAGCAGTATTAGGTAGGGTTCTGGCGCTCTGCGCCATTTCGTTTTTTTCCACGCTCTCCGCCGAGGAGTCCGGCAACAGCTTCGGCTCGGCCGCAAGCAAGGCCTGGGATGGCGTCAAGTCGGGGTCGAAGGAGGCCTGGAACGGCGTCTCCGAGGGCGGCAAAGAGGCCTGGGAGGTGACCAAGGAGGGCAGCAGTGAAGCCTGGCAGGCGACCAAGGAGGGGGTCGGCAAGGTGGGCAAATCGATCAGCGACGCGGTCTCCGGCGAATGAGTGAAATCTGCTCGGCATCCAACCGCGGACCGAGAGATCGGCAATAGCAATCGAACAGCAAGGAGAAGCAACGCATGGAGTCCTATCAGACCGATGTTTTAGTCATTGGAGCCGGTCCTGCAGGGGCCACCGCCGCCGCTCTGATCAAGCAGGCGGGTCTTGACGTTCTGATTGTCGAAAAGGCGTTGTTTCCCCGCTTTGTCATCGGTGAAAGCCTGCTGCCACGCTGCATGGATCTGTTGAGCGAGGCCGGGATGCTGGACGCAGTCAAGGCCCATGGATTCATGGTCAAGGACGGAGCGGTCTTCAAACGCGGCAGTGAGAGCTGCACCTTCAGGTTCGCTCAGCAGTTCACGCAGGGATGGTCCTACACCTACCAGGTGCCACGGGATGAGTTCGATCAGGTTTTGGCGCGCAGCGCCGAGGCCCAGGGGATTCCAATCCTCTGGCAACATGCCGTCGAATCCGTGAGCTTCGATGGACAGGGCCACTCTCGCACTATCCTGCGCGGGCCCGAGGGGCAGCAGATCGCAGTCTCCGCCCGCTTCATTCTCGACGGCAGCGGCTATGGACGGGTTTTGCCCCGTCTGCTCGGTCTGGATCAGGCGTCGGCCCTGCCGTTGCGCCACTCCTATTTCACCCATGTGACCGGAGACAAGCGGCCCGGGGGAGAGGGCGAGGGGCGTATCTGGATCTGTTCCCTGGATGATCCCGACAACGCCTGGATGTGGATCATCCCCTTCTCCAACGGCAGAACCTCCATCGGCGTGGTGGCTAAACCCGACTATTTGGCGCGCTATCCGGAAGATCCTGACCACAAGCTGCGGGCGATCGTGGATGCCCATCCCACCCTCCGGGATCGTCTGGCCGAGGCCGAATTCTGTTTTCCGGTACGCCGCATCGATGGCTACTCCATTTCGGTCAAGCAGCTCTTCGGCCCGGGCTACGCCTTGATGGGCAACGCCACCGAGTTTCTCGATCCGGTCTTCTCATCGGGCGTCACCCTGGCCCTGGAGTCGGCCAACCGGGCGGCGAAGACGGCGATCCGCCAGCTCAGGGGTGAGGCGCCGGATTGGCAGCAGGAGTACGCGGATCATCTGATGCGGGGGGTGGAGACCTTCCGCACCTTCGTCACCGCCTGGTACGACGGCCGGTTACCGACCATCTTCTACAGTCCACTCAAACCCGAAAGCTTTCAGAATCAGATCTGCTCGGTACTGGCCGGCTATGTATGGGATCAGGAAAATCCCTGTGTGCGACAGCACCAGCGGGTGGTGAACGCCATAGCCGAAGCCTGCCGTTCGTTGCAGGAGTCAGAAGGGTAGCTGAATTCCCAGCAGCAACTTCCCCGAATTGAGCGGATCGTTGGGTTCGTCGATACCGCCGTTGGAGACGTGGTGGAAACGGTATTCCAGATTGAGTGAAGCCGCCTCCAGATTCAATTTCAGACCGGCGCCGGCCTGGTAGGAGCCCTTGAGCCGGGAACTGGTGCCCGGAATCTCCGCCCGAGTGTAGAGCGGTCCGCCACCGACGAAGAGATAGGGCTGATAGTGGGGATGGGCCAGGAAGGTCCAGCAGCTGTTGAAATAGATGCCGAACATGGGCGGTTCCGAGGGTTCGTGCAACAGGTGCAGCGGCAGCTCGATCATCAGGGAGCGTCGGTTGAGGTACCAGCCTTCGCCGCGGGTGAAGGCCTGGGTACGAACCTGTCGCAGTATGAGATCCCGTGTCTCCACCCGTTCACGGGTATCGCCCCATCCGGGATGGGATTCGCCATAGCCGAGCAACAGTTCCCAACGCTTGTCCGAACCTTCGGCCGCCTCGCAGGAGAGGCTCAAGAGGGTCAGTGCCGGCAATGCATAGCGCACGCTTTTCAATCTCATGTCACGCGATCCAGCATGCGTTGACTGTGAATCAGTCGGGCCCAGCGTTTGCCCGTCCCGAACCATAGAATGTACCAGGCTTCCATCAGCAGCCTCGGCGATTGCCGCCAGCTGAACAGGAAGCGGCTCTCCGCGGCGCACAGCTGATGATCGATGCCGAGACTCGCCGCCATGGTGCCGATGCGCGCCAGATGGTAGCGGTTGCTGATCAGCGCCACGGGTTCGTCGCTATGTCCGTGCAGGAGATCGCGTGCATGGCGCAGATTTTCCAGTGTGTTCTGCGACTGTTCTTCACGCACAAGCGCCTGCTGAGGGACGCCCTGCTTTAGCATGAAGCGTTCGCCGGCGGCCGATTCGCTGAGCTGGTCCGCGGCCACGGAGCCGCCCAGCAGCAACAGCCGTCTGGCGGGATCTTCCTGCATCAGTTCCACGGCTTTCAGCAGGCGTCTGCGGTAGTCGTCGTCGATCCGCTGCTGACGCAGCTGCTTTCCGAACACCAGTAGCTGGCGCGCCGTCGTGGTGGCGCTGGCCGACCTGGCGGTGCGCAGCACGAAGCGCAGGGCCAGCAGCAGCGGGATGCCCAGGGTGACGGTCAGCAGCAGAAGGGTCAACAGGAAGGTGAAGAATCCGTCCCAGTCGACAGCGCCCCGTTCGGGATCGAATTGCATGGTGTGGGAAAGTCCAGGTTCCGCCGGTGTTCAGTCGATGCTTCCCACCGGCGGCTATGCAACCTGGAATTGCCGTGATCGAGGACTCAGATCGCGCTCAAACGGGCCTGAATCGCACGATCGAGGTTCTGAACCCAGCCGTTGTAGTTGCTGTGGATGTTGCTGCCGTCATAGTTCAGCTCGGTGCTGTCCTTGTAGGTGATGCTGTAGCTCTCGGTGGTGTAGGGAATGTCGACGACGGCGGAGTGCCTGCGCAGGAACAGGCTGCCGACGATATGGCCGGGCTCGACCTCCTTCATCTGCCACCCCAGACTGGCGCCGGCCGAGAGAATGGCCTTCTTCACGTCAACTGCCGTGGCCTTTTCCGATGTGTTTATCGGCGCTTCGGTAACGTTGTAGACCGGTGCGGTGCGGCAACCGATAAGCGCCATGGTGAGCACGATCATGGCGGCGAATGCAATTTTCCTGACAGTTTTTCTTTGCATGGAGATTCTCCCTTTTCAATGGATGAAGCGAGTGTGAAAACCGGATGGGTACAGCGGTTGGCAGGATTCCATTCTGGATTGGTGTTATTGCGTCCGTTTGTCCCGTGGATCGTCCAACAAGCCGAGGCTTCGGAGCAGACCCTGCAGATAGAGACCCTGCCGCAATAGACGTCCGGCGATCATGCGTACGATGCGCCAGGTGTCCGTCCAGGGCAGGTAGTGACTGTCGCGGCCCCCTTTTCGATAGATCGATTTCACCGCGACCGGCCTACTATAAAAGTTGCGGCTGGCGGCTTCAATGAGTATTTCGCTCTCAAAAACGAAGCTCTTCTCGGGCGGTGTTTTGAGTCGGATCGCGCGCAACAGGGAAGCCGGATAGAGGCGGAATCCCGACTGGGAGTCGGTCACCGGATAACCGGCGGCCCAGGAGACCCAGAAATCGGCGAATCGGTTGGCGAATCGTCGCAGCCGGGGCGCCCGCTCGCGCTGCTTGAGACGGGCGGCAATGATCAAGGTATCGGGGTGATCGGCGGCCGCCTGCAATAGCCGGGGTATCTCTTCAGGGTCGTGCTGACCGTCACCGTCGAGGGTGATGATCAGCTCGGCATTCAACTCGAGCGCCTTGTGAAAACCGTCCTGCAGCGAAGCGGCCTTGCCCAGATTGACCGGGTGCCGGATACATAGGATATCCAGCTCAGCGAGTTGTTCCCGGGTGGCATCGGTTGATCCGTCATCGACCACGATGACGCGATCGACATGGGGCATGCAGCCGCTTACCACCTGTCGAATGGTACCGGCCTCATTGAAAGCGGGGATGACGACGACCCGATGCATCAGGTTGTCAGGCCATGGCCCCGTTGATGGAGATCTGCTGCCCCGATAGGTAGGCGGCTTCGTCGGAGGCCAGATAGTTGACCAGAGAGGCGACCTCCTCGGCGGTTCCGGCTCGCTGCATCGGCACCAGCTGTTTGATGGCCTGTTTGTCGAAGACGCCATCGGTCATCTGTCCTTCGATGATACCGGGGGCCACGCTGTTGGCCGTGATGCCGCGTGAAGCCAGTTCGATGGCCAGCGACTTGATGGCGCCATGCAGCCCTGCCTTGGCGGCCGCGTAGTTGGCCTGACCCCGGTTGCCCATGATGGCGGCGATGGAGGAGATGGCGATGACACGTCCCCAGCGGGTGGCCATCATCGGCAGCAGCAGGGGTTGCGATACATAGTAGAAACCGTGCAGGGAGACATCGATGACCCGTTTCCACTGGCTCTCGCTCATGCCGGCCAGCGGTGCGTCGTCGTGAATGCCGGCATTGTGGACGAGAATCTGAATCGGCGCCGACTGCAGCAAGCGCTCGATGCTGTGGGCCGATTGTCCTGCATCGCACAGGTCGAAACAACAGCTCTCCGCCGAGCCGCCCCGCTCGAGGATCGAGGCGACCACGGACTGCGCCCTTTCGGGATGGCTGTTGGCATGTACGATGACATGGATACCGGCCGCGGCGAGGCGGCGGCTGATCGCCGATCCGATGTCACCGCTGCCGCCGGTGATGAGTGCCCGCTTCAACTCTCGACTCCCTGTTGCGTGATAATGGCGGCCCGGCCTTCGGCAACCGGCTCCTGGTTGAGATGGATCGCAAAAGCATAGAGAAGATTCCGGGAGTCGGCCAGTAGCACACGCGCATGGATGCTCAGCGGATCGCCGGTATCGTCCAGCCAGCGCCGATGGAGTTTGATCTGCCGCAGACCCACCAGCAATCCCGGTCGAGGGCTTCCTTCGCTTTCCCTGGCCAGTAACCCGCCGTGCAGGCCGATGGCCTGGGCGCCGTATTCGATTGCATGGATGGCGTCGAGACGTCCGTCGCAGCGCAGGGGGTTCTGCTCCGAGAGATGGCTGCGGGTGCGGCAGAGGATCTGCTCCGCGTCCCAGCTGACCAGCTCCTGGAGCAGGCACATGGTGCCGGCGTGGGGCATGAGCTCACACAGCGCATCAGTCGTCATCATAGGGTGATCTCCAGGTCAAGACCGAGATCGCTGAGATAGGGCAACCGCAGTTGCGATGCCTCCCGCCTGGCCAGGGATTGCAACATGGAGAGGGCGCGGGCAGCGGGCAGGGATGCTCGCAGATCCTCCAGCTGTGGATCCTGCAGTGGGGTCGGGGTCGTCTCCGTCACTGTTTTCAGGCTCAGGGTGGCCAGTCGATCGCTGGTATCGTCTGTCGGCGCGAGCAGGAGTGCGACAGCGAAGTGCGTGGTGCTGGCTATCAGCTGATCGAGGGGTGAGGGGGCGGGCAGGTCGTAACAGACCAGCAGCACCGGCTTGTTCTCGAAGTCGGCCTGGAGAGCGGCTTCCAGCAGACCGGCGGCGAAGGTGCCCTCCAGAGCGGCGATACTGGTCGACGCCTGCCGATAGCCGGTGGCGATGGACCAGTAACCGGCCGGCGCATTGTGCACCGAGTTGTGAAACTGGGTCGGCGAGACCGGCCGTTCCTCACGCGTCAGGGCCAGGCAGATCTGGTTGATGATATCCAGGTCGCCTTCGGTGGATGCGAATACGGACAATAACGCTTCGGGCCTGTCGATCTGCTGCAGGGCATCGTCCGCCGCCACCAGTGCGAGCTTGATGGTCTGCGTGGTGCGCCGCCGCTCATTCGGCTTCAGCATGTCGGGTTTCAACGCGGGCAGGTCTTGAACGGCGTACGGCGTCTCACCGCGCAGTATCGGCAGCGAAGCCTGCCAACCGCTGAGACCGGGCGCCATCAGGCCGACGGAACGTATCGCCACGGAGATCATAGCGGCGCTCCAAACAGCAGACTGCAGTTGTTGCCGCCGAAGCCGAACGAGTTGCTGAGGACCCGCCGCACCCTGGCCCCCACCGGTTGCAGCAGGACATGCGCCCTGAGTTCGGGGTCGAGCGACTGGGTCTGCAGGGTTGCCGGCATCAGCTCGTGCTCGATCGCCAACAGGGAGAAGATGGCCTCGGTGATGCCGGCGGCACCCAGAGTATGTCCGGTAAAACCCTTGGTGGAGCTGCAGGCGAGGCGGGTGCCGAACAGGGCGGTCACGGCACGGTCCTCCGCGGCATCGTTGCTGCGGGTGGCGGTACCGTGAAGATTGATGTAATCGACCTGATCCGGGGCCAGATCGGCCCGTTCCAGGGCCTGACGCATGGCCAATTCGGCACCTGCGCCTGCGGGATGCGGGGTCGACATGTGGTAGGCGTCGCTGGATTCCCCATAGCCCAGCAGTAGTGGAGCGGAGCCTTGCTGCCCCTTACGTTCGGTCTCCAGCAGAGCGAAACCGGCGCCCTCGCCGATGTTGATACCGCGACGCTCCAGGTCCCAGGGTCGGCAGGGTTGGTCCGAGATCAGATCGAGTGAGTTGAATCCGTAGAGGGTGGTCAGACAGAGCGAGTCGACACCCCCCACCAGGGCCGCATCGCAAAGCCCCACCTCGATGTAGCGGTGCGCGGCGGCAAACACCTTGGCGCTGGACGAGCAGGCGGTGGAGATGGCCAGCGCCGGTCCCTTGAGTCCCATGAGGTCGCGGATGAAGGCCGCGCAGGAGAAGATATTGTGCGTCTTGGTGCTGTCGAAATCGCTCTCCAGTCGGCTGGGTTCCGGGCCCTGACTCAGATAGGCGGCTTCGGTGCGGGCGATACCCGAGGTGCTGGTGCCGACGAAGACGCCGATGCGCCCGGCGCCGTGGCGTTCGATCAATCGATCGAGCCTGTCCTGAAAGCCGTCCTGTTGCAGGGCGAGGTAGGCGAGCCGGTTGTTGCGGCAGTCGTGGTCGCCGAGGGCCGGGGGCAGCGCCGCCTGCTCCAGACCTTCGACACGACCGATCCAGGTCGGGAGATCCACCTCATCAAGATCACAGGGACGCAGGCCACTGCGTCCGGACTGCAGTGCGGTGAGGGAAGCCTCGACACCTGCTCCCAGGGCATTGGTCAGGGTATAGGCTGTGATCGAAAGCGGTGTGATCGGCATGCTGCGTTTTAAAGTTCCTGAAGATTACTCAAAACAGCGGGCATTATGCGAGGCTCGTCCCGTTAGCACAATGTGACGGGAACCCTGCGTTGTCATCTGAGAAAGTGAATGCCATACCCCTGTCGGTTGTCAGCGGGAGCCGGACTGAAGTGATCGCAGAAGCTTCTGCAGCGCCGATTGAGGAAGTTTGCCGGTTGCGTTGCGGGGAAGCCGCTCGACACAGTAGAGGGGACGGGGCAGAAAGGCCGCGTCGAGCGAGTGAGCCAGGGCCTCCAGTATCTGCGACTTGGTCAGTGTCGGCGCCACCACCAGCGCCATCAGGCGGGCCTGGGGTGACTCTTCGGCCGGGGGCAGGAAGATGCCATCCTCCACTCCGGGAACTTCGAGCAGCTGGTGGGTGAGATGGCTGAGTGACGCCCGCTTGCCGGCGATCTTGATCATGTCGCTGTCTCGCCCCAAAAAGCGGAAACTGCCGGGGGACTCGATGCGGAGCCGGTCCTGGAGTGTCACCGGCTCGCTCAGATGGCCGCCGAGCATATGATGAGCGGCTGCATCCGCCTGCAGCAAGATACCGTCGTAGAGTCGCCAGTGATCCTCCTGCGAGGTGCGTCTGCCGGCAACCGATCCGGTTTCGGTGGAACCGTAGATTTCATACACCTCCGTCTTCAGCTGCGCCTCGGCGCTCTCGGCCAGTTCCCGTGACAGGGGGGCGGTGGCGGAGATGACAAATGCCACTGCCGGCCACTCGACCCCAGCGGAGACACAGGCGCGCAGGTGCAGCGGCGTGGTGATCAGCACCCGCGGCGCCGGCAGGCGCGCCAGAGTGGCGGCGATATCGGCCGGAAAGAAGGGGCGGCCCGTGTCCACAGCGAAACCACCCTGCCAGGGAAACAGGATGGCGGTAGCCAGGCCGTACATGTGCTGAGAGGGCACGGTGGCGACCAGGCTGTTGATGCCGTGTCGCCCGAAGGGAAAGTGTTTGAGTGCGCTGACCGCTTCCTGCTGTAGATTGAACCAGCGCTTCGGGTTCGCCTTGGGTTGGCCGGTGCTGCCCGAGGTGTAGAGCATGGCGACCGTCTGATCCGCTGCGATCGGCTCCAGTCGCCCATCCCCGGGCAGCGGCTGTTGGCGCAGCAGCTGTTCGATATCGAAGCGGGGCGCCTGGATACCCTCGACCGCGGAATCGGTGAGGCAGTAGCTCTGCGCGTTGCCGTGCAACAGCTGATTGATGGCGCCGGGCGTACTGTTGGGCGGCATCAGCGTGATGATTCCACGCTGCATGGCGGCGGCGAAACCGAGCATGAAACAGTAGCGGTCCTCGCACAGATTCACCAGCTGTCTGCCTTCCGGCAGAGCCCTGGACAAACGCAGGACATCGCTGGAAAAGGTTGCTGCGGTGATCGCTCTGCCCTCGCGCCAGGCCAGAGTCTGATCCGGTCTATGTCTGATCAAAGGCGTGCGCGCCACTATGGCAACCTCCGCCAGTCGATCCGTCGCAGATCGAGGAGAAACCTGAAGAAGCCGGCATGCTCGAGGTGGGGCAGTCGACGCAGTCGCAAGCGGTACTCGACGACAAAGACCAGGAGCACGAACAGATAGTTGAGAAAATTCGTGAACAGCGACCAGAGGTGGGGCTCGGCCAACATCCCCAGCAGCAGACTCTCCAGCGTCAGCAAGGCAAACAGCACGCTCCAGAGCAGCGTCACCCCGCGGGTGTAGCGCTGGCTGAGGGCGTCCAGGGCGTGTCCGTGCATGAGTTCCGCAAAGCGACTGATGAGGGGCTTGCGTCCCGGCAGCAGGGTGTATCCAAACGCGAGGCAGAGTACGCCGTTGATCAGAACGGGCGGCAGCTTGAGCAGGGTCTGGGGCTCGCCGTGGTAGAGATAGATCCAAGCGGCGGTTGCCGATAGTCCGCCCAGGGCGGCCCAGCCGTAGGGATTGCCGCGCGCCAGCATCAGCACCCCCGACAACAGCAGCAGGCCCAGCAGCAGAAGGAGGGCGGGCTGCATCCGGTCGGTGACTATGCCCAGGTGGAGCGCGACGGGATAGGCCAGCAGCAGGATCAGCAGCAGGCGCCCCAGCCAGTTGCCGCCCGCTGTCGATGGCTTGGCGATCTGCCGAGGGCTCATCGACTCTGCCCTCGCAGGGGATTTCGCGGCAGGTGCCAGAAGGCGTAGGTGGCGAAGTAGCTGAGGGTGACGCCCACTGCCACGGTCTGACCGATGGCATGCAGCACCGGAATTGAGGAACTGCCGAGAATGGCGAAGACGGACGCCGTGCTGAGCGCGCAGAGTGTGAGGGCGTGCAGGGTCTCTTTGCCTTCGCCCTCGCTGGCGCCCTGGCGGGAGAAGAAGAGGCTGAAGTCGATGCCGATACCGAGCACCAGCATGAGGGAGATCAGATGAAACAGGTTCATCGTCTCCCCCAGCAGCGGCGGCAACGCCAGGGTGGTCAGGAGGGCGGCCGCGATCGGCAGCAGGACACCCAGAGCATGACTCAGCGAGCGCAGGCCGAACCAGAGGACAAGCCACATCACTACAAGCCCGAGGGCGACCTGGCCCAGAATCTCCTGGCGAAAACCGCCGATCAGGCGACTGGTCTGTTCACGCAGATTGAGATAGGTGATCCCGTCGGGAGCCCCCTCCAGGTCGTGCGAGAGGGCGTCGGCCGAAGTCACCAGACGCAGCGGCGCCAGCGCCAGCCAGCCGTCTGCGACAGAGCGCAGCATGGCCTCGAGCCGTTCGCGCAGCGGCCCCGCCTGCAACTCATCGTAGCCCAGGGGGGGCAGCGTACGGCTGAGCTCCAGCTCGTCGAGAAAGCCCTCGAAGGCCTGGGCGCGGAAGGGCAGGCCCTCGAGCGCCTGGCTCAGGCGCCGAGCCATCTCCGCGCGCTGCGGGATGCCGGCCTGGCTCTGCATCTGATGGGTCCGGCTCGGCAGCACGTCGCAGGGCAGGGAGGCGCCGGCCAGCAGGCGATCCTCGACGGCGCGCCGCAGCAGGGGGCGCAGCGCTTCGCAGCGCAGCAGCAGCTGTTCCATATCCCGGCCGCGCACCAGCAGCAGCTGGTTGCTCTCGTCGGCCATCAGCTGCTGGCGCAGGAAGCGATCCTGTTCCAGCAGTGGGGCCGGCAGGGGGGAGAGTACGCCGACATCGTCGTTCCAGAGGCGCGCATGGGTGCCCAGGATCACTCCGGCGAGGAGGGTGACGCCAGCCATCACCAGTGCCGGCAGCCGGCGTTGGTGACTGAGGAGGGTCAGCCAGCGGTCGCCTCGCGGTTGCGGCGGTCTGGCTTCGGTCAGCAAGCGCGGTAGCAGGTAGCGGCTGACCAGGGCCGCCGTCACCAGTCCGGCCAGGGTGAAGACGCCCAGTTGCCTGAGGCCGCTGAAGTCGGTCATGACCAACACCAGGTAGCCGAGGCAGGTCGTGATCACCCCCAGGCGCAAGGTGGGCCAGATACGTTGCATGGTGCGCTCGGCCGTCTCGTGCGACGACAGATGGCTGAAGAGGTGGAGCGGATAGTCGAGGGTGACGCCCAGCAGGGTGATGCCGAAGGCCAGGGTGATGCCGTGCAGGTTGTCGAACAGGCTCCGGGTCAGCAGGATGGCCGCCAGCAAGGCGCTCACCAGCGGCAGTGCCGCATAGAGCAGATAGGGGAGCCGACGATAGGCCAGCAGCAGAAGCAGCAGGATGGCGGCCGATGCCAGCAGGCTCAGCTGACGGGACTCCTTTTCGATCAGCTGTTTGGAGAGTACCGCGAAGGCGCCCGGCCCGCTGAGGATCATCCGCTGGCTGCCCTCGGTATTGAGCCGGTCGAAGGCGCTCTGTATCTCAGCCACGGCCGCGCCTTGCTGCTCGATTGCCAGTCCGCCGCTCCTGCTGGTCGCCAGCAGAATGGCCATATCGCCCTCGCGCGAGGACCACACCCCCGCGTTGCGCTCGATCCGGTTGTCGGCTTGCCATGCCTGCAACAGCGAGGCGTAGGCAGAGGTCGGATCCCTGGCGATCAGCGATTTGAAGGGGGTGGGCAACGGGGACTGCAGCTCTGCGAGCCGCGCCTCGAGGGCTATGCGCAGTCCATCCACACTGAGAGAGTCCTGCAGCCGCTGTGGCGCGGTCAGCAGATAGCGGTAGCGCATCAGCTGAGGGTCGAAGGCGAACTCGCCCGGTGCGCCGTTTTCGACCTGCTCGAAGCGACCGCTTTGGCGCAAGGCGGCCACCAGGCCCTGACTGATGTTGGCGCGTCCTTCGGCGTCGCCGCCGGCAATGCCGATCATCAGCAGACGGGTGGCCCGGCCCTGGTGCAGCTCGTTCAGCAGCAGCTGTTGGACCTCGCTCCTGCCCTGCGGCAGGAACAGGCTGAGATCGCTCTTCGGCTTGAGGGTGCCGACCAGCCAGCCGCCGACCAGCAGCAGGATTGCCAGCCAGACCAGAAGCAGGGGGAGTCTATTCGGCATCGGGCTGCTGCAGGCGGGTAACGATGCGGTCCCCGCCCTGCTCGATGATCTGGAAGTGGCTGATGGCGGTGTTCGAGCCGTCGATCTCGACCGACTCCACCTGGCGCTTCAGGGTCGGCTCCCTGGGGGTGAGGCGAAGCCGCCAACGTTCCCGATCGCCCTCCAGCTGGAGTTCGAAATAGCGTTCCAGCTGGTGCAGATCGCCTGCCAGGACCGCCCGCATGGCGGCCACATAGGCTTGCAGCTGCGGCGCGTTATCGAGCCGGACGATCTCTTCGCTGCCGTCTGGCTTGCGGATCTGCAGGCGGTCGGCCTCGATTTCGTAGCTGAGGCCGTTGGGCGGATCAAACCGTTTGACCAGGCGGTCGGGGCGTTGAAACGAGAGGCTGCCCTGGTTCGTCAGGGCCTGCTGGAGCAGTGAGAGCTCCCGGGTTTCGACGAAGCGGGTCTGGCGCTGAGACACCTCGGAGAGGGCCTGCATCAGACGATCGGGCGTCCACTCCGGTGTCTCCGCCGCCCAGGTTGCGGTGGCGATCAGGCAGATAGCCAGGAGCAGGGCCCCGCCGTCTCGACGCCGGTTTTGCTGCTTGCCGTTCCTTCCATGCATGGTTGGATCAGTGCTGCCAGGCCCTAGCCCAGGGCTCTCGGTTGGGGCGCTTCGTCGGAAACCAAGGGTTGTCCGCCCCAGTAGTCGTAGAAGTTGAACCAATTGTAGGGTGCCAGGCGTGCGTAGTGTTCCAGCCGGTCGGCGTAGCGCTGGGTCCAGGTCTGGATATCACGCTCGCGCATGCCGCGCTGCAAAGTGATCTGATCGGCAAACCGCTCGATATGGATCTCATAGCGGTTGCCCCCGAGGTAGAGGCCGAAAAAGAGAAATACCGGGGCCTTGAGCAGGGAGGCCAGCAGGATCGGTCCCTGGGACAAGGTGGTCTCCCGTCCAAGGAACTCACAGCAGACGGTCTTGCCGCTGTCGGCCACGCGGTCTCCCAGCAAGCCGATGATCGAGCCCTCCTCGACGCAGGCCTGGGCGCGGATCAGGGTGTCGGGCCGGCCCAGCGGGATGATGCTGTCCTGGATGGTGGGATTGAGTTCCGTCAGCATGCTGACCAGCTTCTGGTTGTGTTGCGGATACATCAGGATCTTGATCGGCAGGGCCCGCTTCATCACGGCCGTGATGCGCAAGGCTTCGAAGCTGCCCAGATGAGAACCGATGAGCACGCATCCCCGGTTCCGGTCTATCTGTTCGGCGATCAGGTCATGGTTGAATATCTTCAGATCGAAACAGTCGTAGCGGTCGGTCAGCATGAAGACCCGGTCGAGGATGGTGCTGGCGAAGGTATGGAAATGGCGCACGAGATCGCCCAGGGTGGCCGGCCGCCCCAAGGCCAGGGTGAGAAACTCGCGGGAGGCGCGACGCTGCGTGGAGGCCGTCAGCAGGAAGTAGAAGCTGATGGGATAGAGCAGACTGCGGGCGGGTCCACGGCCGAGGTGCATGGCGATCCAGCGGATCAGCCGCAGCATGCCGGAACTGCCGCGCTCCCTTTGGTGTCGCCAATCCCGTGTCACCGCACTGCCTCGTCGAGCGCGAGTTTCAACCTGCCGCTGGTCAAGGTCGTCTCGCCCGCGCGGCACTCGAAGTCGATGCTGTCGCCGTGTTCGCTGAAGTGGATGGTGAATGGCTGTCCGGGTGTCAGGGGAGCGACGAATTTGGTACTCACCAGCTCACAGACCCGATGCCCGGTATGCTGTTGCGAAAGCGCCGCGATCACCCGCTCCAGCATTACTGTGCCGGGCACGATGGGATTGCCCGGAAAGTGACCGGGCAGACAGGGGTGATCTGCGGCAATCGGCTCGGCCTTGGTGTGCCAGGCCTTCAACGGTTGTCCTGGATGTACTGAGTCAGACTCGCAAGCGAGGAGAAGATGGCAATGATGTTCTCGTCGTCCGCCCGCAGCTGGATGCCGTAGTGCTGCTTGATGCCCAGGGAGAGCTCCAGCGCGTCGATCGAGTCCAATCCCAGGCCGTCGCGGAACAGGGGGGCGTCGCGATCGATCTCGTCGGCGGTGACATCTTCCAGGTTCAGGGTTTCCACGATTAGCTGAGCCACTTCGAGCTCGCTCGGAGAAAGATTTTCCATCAGGTTGTTTTCCAAATACTTGTCGAGAGTTGTGCGGGTTGTTCCAGAGCCCAGGGCCGCAATATTCTAACGAATATAACTGTTGAATAACAAAGGAAAATCAGTCCTGAAGAGGGAGGCCTTCCGTGATCGGTCCGCGCTCCGTCAACGCCCCGTGCCCGACGCCTTGCGCTCGGACACAAGAGGAGCGGGTTCGGGCAGGAGCGGGGGGGATTCCGTGGAGAAGCGGCGTTGCAGGGGTGAGCCGGTAATCGGCCACTGGCGTTTCAACTGGTTGTCCGGTGTCCCACCGGCGAAAACCAGCGCGCTGTACTTGCCATAGTGGGGCAGTTTTCGGCTCAAGCCGGGGAGCGCTTCGGCAGTGCGGGTGGCGATCCAGAGTCGGGTCTGCCGCGATGCCGGCGGACGCGCCGCCAGGGCGAAACTGTGGTCCCCGGTGGCAAACGGTCGTCCCCACAATTCGAGCTGTCCTTCGTCCCTGCGTATCGGATAGTCGGACAGGCGGTCGAGAAAACCGGGTGCGAAGCGGTTCTCCCAACCGAGCAACAGTACCGGCAGGTCGTCGGGCAGCTGTGAGATTTCGGAGTCGAGCTCGATCCGTGCTGCCGGGAAATCGCCGGCCCAGGCCTCGGCCAGGGCACGGTAGCCCCGCAGCAGCGCTTCATCCGCCGCGGCGGGGAGCAGGATCAGGACCTGCTCGGCACCGAAAAACTGACTCAGGGAGGCCGGTGTCTCGGCCGGGTCGAGGCTGCGGAAGAGGTCGAACCAGGGGTCGACGCTGAGTGAGCGCGGCATGCTCGGCAGTTCGAACCGAATGCCCTGCCGGCGCTGGCTCATCTCCACCGTCTCGAGCTGCAGGCTGCCGTTCTCGAGCGTTATGGCCAGCGGGATCCGCAGCCGGTAGGGGGGTGCCGCTTGGGTCTGGATCAGCTCACCGCTGAGACTGAACCCCGTGGTTGTCCGATCGATACGCGTCTTCTCCAGCGCCAGGCCGGGGGCGCCCTCCAGCTCCACCCACTGGCGGAAGAAACCGCCCAGCGGCCGCTGCGAGACCGCCTCGAAGGCCGCCTGCAGTGCGCTGAAACCGGCCGTTTTGAAGCGGTTGTCGCGGTAGAAGCGGCGCAGCCCCTCGATGAACAGTTCGTCGCCGAGTTCCCTGCGCAGCATGTGGAAGAGCATCAGTCCCTTGTCATATCCCACCGCCTGGCTGGCGGTGGAGTGACGTCCGCGAAAGTCGCGCAGGGGAAAGTCGTTGTCACGGCGTACGAAGTCGGAGTAGCGCTGCAGGGCGGAACGGCGGTAGTCGCTGCCCCGTCCCTGCTGCTCAGCCAGCAGGTGGTCGGCCAGATAGCTGGTCAGTCCCTCGCTCCAGTTGCCGTTGGCGTAGTCGACATAGACGCTGTTGCCCCACCAGTTGTGCAGGATCTCGTGGGGGTAGGAGGTGGCGAGGATGAAGGGCAGGCGGATGACCCGGGAGCCGAGCAGCGTGAAGGAGGGCATGCCGTAGCCGGTCTGCCAGAAATTTTCCACCAAAGCGAACTTGGCGTAAGGATAGGGGCCGATGAGCGACTGATAGAGGTGAAGATAGCGTTCGCTGGCGTCGAGATAGCGGTCCGCCAGGGCCGGGTCGGCCTGGCGCAGGAAGACCTGGGCCTCGATAGCGTCCACGCCGCGGTGGTAGTCGTGGAAGGGGGCGGCGATGAGATAGATCTCGTCCTGAGGATGGGACGCTCTCCAGGCGACCTGTTGACGCTGGTCCGAACTGGTCAGCGCGGGGCCTTCGCCCTGGCTGACCGCCAGCCAACCCTCGGGCAGGTCGACCTGCAGGCTGAAGGTCTGCAGACGCTCGGGAAACAGGGGATACCAGGCAGTGGCGCCGTCCAGATGGACCCCCTCGGCGGAGATGGTGCCGGCCAGGCGTTCACTGCTGCGACCGGGACTCTCTTTCAGCAGATCCGGTCGGTGCTGGATCCGCCCGCCGTAGCTGAGGGTGAAGCGGCGCTGTCCGGCAGGCAGTTCGACACGGTAGGCGGTCAGCGGCACGGCTCCGTCGGCCGGGCCTGTTTCCACCAGCTCCACCCCCGCGGTGGGGGTGCTGGGATTGAGTCCCGCATGCAGCAGGAAGCGCGGCGACAGCTCTTCCGGCAGTGTCAGTTCGACCTCGACCTGCAGTCTGTTCGTGGCGGGCTCGAGTCTGACCTGCAAAGCCTGGTGCAGGATTTCTGCACTCAGTAAGGGGCTGCAAAACCAGAGCAGAAACGGCACAATGCGAAGGAGGTGGGATTTGCTGGTCATAAAGCCCATTGGATTGGAGACCTTGTGATCGACTCAAGGTGTTTTTCGGATACCGAATTGAGGGACAGGCGTTGTTTCGATTGAGTTCCCTGCTGTGGCTGCTGGCTGGCATGATGACATGTGTGGGCGCGGCCGAGAAGGCCCCCAATACGGTGGTCGATCTGTCGACTTTGATGAATATGGACGCACTGATCGAGCAGGTGGCTGACAGGCGGGTGGTCTACGTGGGGGAGGCCCACGACCAGTATCAGCACCACCTTAACCAGCTGGCGCTGATCGAAGGTCTGCACGCCCGGCATCCCGAACTGGCGATCGGCCTGGAGTTTTTCTTCCAGCCGTTCCAGCCGGTGCTGGACCGCTACATCGCCGGCGAGATCGGAGAGGCCGAACTGCTGCGCGAAACGGAGTATTTCGACCGCTGGCGTTTCGACTACCGACTCTACCGGCCGATATTCCGGTATGCCCGGGAACAGGGGATTCCCCTGCTGGCGCTCAATCTGGAGCGGGAGATCACAGAACAGGTGGCCCGGGAGGGGATGCAGAGTCTGAGCGACGAGCAGAAGGTGCGCCTACCCGCTGAGATCGATCGCGACAATGCGGCCTATGTGGAGCGGATCCGCTCGGTGTTCGAGCATCACCCGCCACGCGAGGGGCGGGAATTCGAGAACTTCCTTCAGGTGCAGCTGTTGTGGGACGAGTCCATGGCGGAACGCGTCGCGGATTGGCTGCAGGCGCATGCGGACGGCCACATGGTAGTGCTGGCGGGCGTCGGCCATCTGATGTATCGGCAGGGCATACCCGATCGGGTGGAGCGCCGGGTCCCGCACAGCAGCGCGGTGATCCTGAACGTCAACCAGACCGATGGTCTGGATAAGGAGGTGGCCGACTATCTGGTGATGGCGACCAGGAACGAACTGCCTGCGGCCGGCAAGCTGGGTGTCTTTCTCGATCTGCAGGACTCGCCACCCAGGGTGAGCGGTTTCGACGACACCAGCGGTGCCGCCAAGGCGGGTGTGAAATCGGGCGATCGTGTGCTCGCCATCGACGGCAACGCGATCAACACCTACGCCGATGTCCGAATCGCCCTGTTGGACAAGACTGCGGGCGAGACGGTCGAAGTCGAGGTGGAGCGGAAGCGGTTCCTGCTCGGGACCCTACGCAAGACATTCTCGGTCATACTCAACTGATCCTTCCAGAACTGTCTACGTCATGAAGAAGCCAGAGCTGCTTTCACCCGCCGGTACCTTGAAGAATGCGCGCTACGCTTTCTCTTATGGGGCCGATGCCGTCTACGCGGGACTGCCCCGCTACAGCCTGCGGGTGCGCAACAACGATTTTCTGGAACAGAATCTGGCCATCGGGATAGCCGAGGCTCACAGTCTCGGCCGCCGCTTCTACCTGGCATGCAACGTGATGCCTCACGGCGCCAAATTGAAGACATTTCTGCGCGATCTCGAGCCGGTGGTCGAAATGGGGCCCGACGCGCTGATCATGTCCGATCCGGGGCTGATACTCATGGTGCGCGAAACCTGGCCCGAGATGCCGGTGCACCTCTCGGTGCAGGCCAATACGGTGAATGCAGAGGCGGTGCGTTTCTGGCAGCAGCAGGGATTGAGCCGGGTAATTCTGTCGAGGGAACTCTCGCTCGACGAGGTGGATGAGATCCGTCAGGCCTGTCCCGACATGGAGCTTGAGGTGTTTGTCCATGGCGCGCTCTGTATCGCCTACTCGGGGCGCTGTCTGCTCTCCGGTTACTTCAACCATCGGGACGCCAATCAGGGAACCTGTACCAACAGTTGTCGCTGGGACTACAAGCTTTCGCAACCGGTGGCGCCCCCGGCCCTGTCACAAGGGCCGGCAGGTGTCACCCGGCATGCGGAGGCGGACGGGATCTACTATCTGGAGGAGCCCAACCGTCCCGGCGAACAGATGCCGGTGTTCGAGGACGAACACGGGACCTACATCATGAACTCGAAGGATCTTCGGGCGGTCGAGCACGTGGCGCGCTTGGTTGAGATCGGCGTCGACTGTCTGAAGATCGAAGGGCGGACCAAGTCCCACTATTACACCGCCCGCACGACCCAGGTCTATCGACAGGCCATCGATGACGCCGCCGCAGGCAGGCCGTTCCAAGTCGACTTGATGGCTGACCTGGAGAGCCTGGCAAATCGCGGCTACACGGATGGCTTCTATCAGCGTCATGCGTCCCAGGAGCTGCAGAACTATCGCTTCGGGAGCTCCCAGGCTCAGCGTCAGCAGTTCGTCGCCGAAGTGACCGATGTGGATTCCGCCAGCGGCCTGGTGCAGGTGGATGTCAAGAACAAGCTGCGGGTGGGGGATCGCCTGGAGCTGCTTACGCCGTCAGGTAACCGAAGCTTTATTCTGGAGCATATGGAAGACCTGCAGGGCAATCCGATTGCGGAGGCGCCGGGAGGGGGGCATCGGGTGCGTTTGGCCTTGCCCTCGATCGAAGTGGACAGCGGTCTGCTCTGCCGCTATCTGGAGGCTTCATGAAGATCGGCTTGCGGGTCTGCGTCAACAGCCTGCGGGGAGCGCTGCATGGGGTGCCGAATCTGCTCCGGCTGTTCGATACCTACAAGGTCCGAGCCAGTTTTTTCTTTGCCCTGGGACCGGACCGCTGTGGCCGGTTCAGCAGCGCCCATCCCCTGCAACCCTGGTGCAAGCAACGCGACTTCATGTCGAGGCTTGCAACGACGCTGCTGCCACCGCGAATCATGGCGGATCGGGCAGTGGATCAGATGCGTGCGGTGAAGGAGGCCGGGCACGAGATCGGCCTGCTCTCCTTCGATCCGGTGCGTTGGGTGCAGATGGCGGCGCATGCCGATATGGACTGGACGCGGAGCGAGCTGAACAAGGCAGCCGATCTCTTCGGCCGGGTTTTTGGTGAGCCGCCCCGCTGCCATGCTGCATCCGGATGGCAGGTAAATCCTCATTTGTTGAAGTTTGAAGAGGAAATCGGCTTAGAATACGCCGCTGATGTGCGGGGAAAATCCGTTTTTCTTCCCCGTCTGCAAGGGGTGGGTTCGGTCTGTCCCCAGATAGCGACCACACTCCCTGCTCTGACAGAGTTGCTGAGCAAGGGGGAAGGAGTGACGCCGGAGAATGTCCATGAGTACCTGTACGCCGAAAGCCAGTACATACTGCCTCATGGTCACGTCTACTCCCTGGATGCGGAGATGGAGGGTGAGGGATTTCTGTCATTGATGGAGAAGCTGGTGATTATGTGGAAGGGCTACGGAGAAGGCCTGGCCACTCTCGGAGAGATTCTTCGGGCTACTGATACATCTCAGTTGAAAAGTCACCAAATTGGTTGGAGTCGGGATGATCTGCCGGAGAGCTACTTGGCCAGGCAGTCTTTGCCGTTATGATGCAGGTGTAAACAATTCGGAATTACATTTAGGATCTATGATCCTCTAATGGGGGCGGTGTATAGCATTTGTGTGTGCCATTTGATACAGGTACTCCAAATATATACACCTTAAATCAAAATAATATTGGGACGGGGTATGTCAATAATTACTCCTAAAAACGATCGAGTCCATGAGCTGTATATTGGATTGGAGGGGTTGCAGCAGCTGAAAGACGACTGGGTCATGCTGCTCCGAAGTGTGGAAAGCCCCGCGTATTACCAGGATTGGCGCTGGATGTATGCCGTAGTCAAGTGGCTGATTGCCGCCCCGGTCTTCTTTATTACGATCAAGAAGTCCGGCAGGACTGTGCTGATTCTTCCGCTACAGGCGGACTCTATTCTAAAAGGCGGAATCCGCTATAAGGTTCTGCGCTTCCCCACGCATAATCACATCAGACTTTCTGATTTGATTTGCGATACTACAGCTGTCGATCAGGATGACCTGAACTCGGTCTTCTCATATCTCACAAAACACGATCCTTGTGCTTGGAGATTTCTCGAACTCAAAGGGATCAACGCAAACTCTCAGTTTCGCAAATTGATTGAAATGTCCGGAGAGACCCTGGATGAGCAGTCAAGTAATGCCTATTTCAAAGTCGAGAACAGCAATTTCGAACAAGGGCTGTCCAAAAAGTTCTTGAAAAACATCGAGCGGCTGGCGAAGAAGGCGGAAAGTGAGGTAGGAGGCATAGAGGCTTCCTTCAACATGGATCGTGAGAATTTACACAGTATCCTTGAGGTTTTTCTGGAGGTCGAAGCATCGGGCTGGAAAGGAGATGGCGGAACGTCAACCGCGATCAAAAACCATTCGGAACTGGTTTCGTTTTACAAAGAGGTCCTGGATCTCTTTTCTGAAGACAATTCATTTGCTATCAACTTGCTTTATTTCGGAGATAAGCCGGCAGCCGCACAACTTTGTATTCGATGCGAGCATGCTTGGTATATCCTGAAAATCGGTTACGAGGAGAGTCTGAAGAAGTATGGACCCGGAAACATACTCATGTTGAGATTCCTCACTGAAGTAAGCCGTGATGAATCGATTAAAGAGGTAAATTTGGTGACCTCGCCTGATTGGGCGAGCCGTTGGCATCTGGAAACAAGGCCGGTATTTGGCTACAGGCACTTCAATAACGACCTAATGGGGAGTGTCTCCAAAGTGATTTTTTACGCAGGTTATAAGTTCAAATCGTTCACTAGGTGACGTAATCGTCGGAGAAAATTAAGAATGAACATTTTAGGGATTAACTATTTTTTTCACGATTCCTCCGCTTGTGTCGTCAAGGATGGTGAACTTGTAGTCGCTTTGGAGGAGGAGCGATTCACTCGCAGGAAACACTCAACCAGTTTTCCGCACAACGCTGTTGAGCAATGCCTCTCCTATGCGGGATTGACGGCGTCGGACATCGATCATATCGCAGTTTCCATAAAGCCTTCGAAACACTGGGCCAAGAAGCTTGTCTACGGGCTGTCCCTGGGAAGCAAGATGGCGCCGTTTGTGAAGCATGAGCTGAGGGATACCCTGTTCAAGCAGAGGGACCTGAACAAATGGTACGAAACGTTTTCCAGTTCGGGAGGGCGTGCCCCAATACACTTCGTCGAACACCATCTTTCGCATATCGTCGGGACCTACTTTCTTTCACCCTATCAGCATGCGGCCTTGCTTTCGCTCGATGGTTCAGGCGAATGGTCGACCCTTTTTGTCGGTGAAGCGAAAGGGTATGACTTCAAGAAGTTCTCGGAGACCATGTTTCCGCACTCTCTGGGCTCCTTCTATGAGGCGGCAACCGAATTCTGCGGATTCAGGCCGAACTATGACGAAGGGAAGACAATGGGGTTGGCGCCTTTCGGTGATCCTGAGCGGTTTTATGACATCGTAGAGCGTATCGTGGAGGTGACCGATGATGCACAAGTCAAGATCGATTTGTCATATTTCAACTATCAGAACTGGAGTCGCAGACGTTGCTCGAATAAATTTTATGAGGTTTTCGGCAAGCCCAGGGGCAAGAATGATCCTTTTGAAGACCGCCACCACGATGTGGCGGCTGCATTTCAAAGAGTTCTTGAAGACAAGGTGCTCCAAATCTGCCGCTATTTGGAGCAGAAAACGGATGCGGAGTACCTGGTGCTGGCCGGTGGTGTATCGCTGAACAGTGTAATGAACGGGCGAATCGTGCGCGAAACCCGTTTCAAAGACGTCTATGTGATGCCGGCTGCGGGCGATAACGGCACATCTATCGGTGCGGCATATTATCTGCATCACATTACACTCGGAAATAAGGATCGTTTCCACCACAGCAATCCCTATGTCGGTAATCACTACGACAAAGAGCAGGTGCGAAAGATACTGGACGAGTGCAAGTTGAATTATGAGGAGTCGGACAACATCTGTCTGGATACGGCCAAGATATTACGCGATGGCAATATCATTGGCTGGTACCAGGGTAGAATGGAGATAGGACCGAGGGCGCTCGGAAACAGAAGTATCCTGGCCGACCCGACGCTTGCCGGCATGAAGGATAAGATTAATGCCGAGGTCAAGCATCGTGAAGCCTATCGCCCGTTTGCTCCTTCGGCGCCAGTGGAGGCGAAAAACGAGTTTTTCGATATCGAGGTCGAAGCACCATTCATGCTGAAGGTTTGCGATGTGCTGGAGGACAAGAAAGGCATCATTCCC
This sequence comes from Sedimenticolaceae bacterium, assembly GCA_050305975.1. Classification (GTDB taxonomy): domain Bacteria; phylum Pseudomonadota; class Gammaproteobacteria; order Chromatiales; family Chromatiaceae; genus Thiodiazotropha. The sequence goes on from JBNLGI010000130.1 coordinate 23,146, forward strand.
GCGATCACGCATGTGGACGGATCGGCAAGGCTGCAGACCGTGCGCCAGGAGACGAATCCAAGATACCATCAGCTGTTGACCGAGTTCGGCAAGCTGTCGGGTGTCCCGGTATTGTTGAATACCAGTTTCAATATCATGGGTGAACCGATTGTGGAATCGCCATTGCATGCTATTCGGTGCTTTTTCTCGACCGGTCTCGACATACTGGTTATCGATGATTTTATAATTCGAAAGTAAAGTGCGCATACAATCTGCATTGTTGAACATCATGGCGATTCTCAGCGTCTATCCTCTTGCGCTGACGCTTTCTGTGGCCATTGATACGCTGTTTGGGCCAAGGGCATTTTTCGATGAATTGTCATTCGGGACCAGGCAGAGGTTATTCGCTCAGCTGCTTCAGGATTGGGCGAGTTCCGCGGTCTGGTGGCTACCGATCGCGCTGCTGGTTTTGCTATGTACGACCTCAAGGTGGAACCGGGGATGTGTCTATTTGTCTCTCGGTATAGGTCTGATTATCCTTTCAGTCACATACGTGACAGCGGCTATACCGGCATTTCTTGCGGCTACCGTTGGTTTTGCCTTCATCATGCCGGCTCTCGTTAACCTGCGGCATATCTAAGTAAAGCGATCATGAAGCGTCTTTTACCTCTGCTGTTGTCTCTGTATGCACTCGTGTCGAATGCGGGTATGAGTATCGTGCAGATCGGCGGTGGAAATAAGATCGATAATTCACAGGGTCAGATTGAAGATAACGTTATCTGGCTGAATGAAATTTTACGCAAGACCGGGAATGGTGTTCAGAACTATTACGCATCAGGGACTGGCGATGAGAAGGATGTGGGGCTCTTTGTAGAGGATGACAGGCCAAAATCGATGCTGCCGATTGGCAGGGTGTTTGGTGACCCGGTAGACGAGCGTATCTTCTATCGGCACAACAGAGTCGATGACTTAGCGGGCAGCATGAATAAAGACGACATCGTGAAATCGCTGTCGGAGACGCTCTCCGGATTGGCGCAGAATCAACAGTTTCTGCTCATCTACAACGGTCATGGTGGTAAAGACGATGTGGATGTGCGTGACAATTATCTGAAGATATGGGGTGAGGAGAAGCTGACAGTTTCCGAAGTCGACAAGCTGTTCGATATGGCGCCTGAATCGACGACTGTTCGTTACGTATTTCCTCAATGCTATTCAGGTGCTTTTTACAGACTTGTGTATGAAGACCCGTATTCAGACAAGTTCGGCAAACAGATGCGTTGCGGCTTTTTCTCTGAAACGCCCTATGATCAGTCCGAAGGGTGTTCCTTGAGCACGAATAGAGAAGAGTACCGCGATTACTCGACCTATTTTTTTGCTCCACTCAATGGTAGAACTCGCAACGAAGAACCTCTGCCTATTGATCCGGATCTGGACGGGAACGGCATCATTTCGTTTGCTGAGTCTCATCTGTACGCCATCAAGGCAGGGACAAGTAAAGATCTTTCCAGATCGACAAGCGAGGTTTTCTTGGAGAACTGGGCTCCCTGGTACCTCCGCTGGGCAGGGAGAAAATATGATATGGAGAGCCAGTATTGGGGGATCGCTGATTTCCTGGCCAAACGAGAGAGTCTGGATCTCGATGATCGATCCCTTGGCATGCACAGGAAGCAGGTGAATGAGGAACTTGATAAGCTCAATGACGATTTGGAAAATTGCGAAAGCAGTGCCGATAGTGTTGCGGAGCAATTAAGAAAAGAGTTGATCAAGCGCTGGCCGGAGCTCATGCATCCCTATACATCGCGTTATATTGAAGTGGTAGAGCAAAACCTCGAGGAAATAGTCAAGCGGCTCAATAATGACGATGAGTACAAGAAGCTTGTCGAGTATCAAGAGGAATGCAAGAAGACGAATGATGAAATCCTGACAACGGAGCGGAAGCTTGCGCAGATTGAAAAGATTCTGCGCTACAAAAATTTGGCAATGCTAGAGTACTACTTCAAGCGATATGCGGGTGAAGGGGAGCAGTCGCATTATGGTTCTCTCCTGAAGTGCGAGGGAGGTGCCTTCTTCACGGAAGACGCCATGCAGCTCCACTAAACGCATGGGCTGCACTGAGATCCAAACATTGCCCCGTAGTCACAGATGGTAACCGCGGGCTCTACGCCTGGCGCTTCAACATCGCCCGATGTTGTGAGCATCCCGATCTGACAATACATATTTTCGATGGGTTCTAAGGTAATGGGCGCGCGCTCGAATACTTTGCAGCATATAAGGCTCATGTGTATGATTCTCGCTGATACGACCTGTGACAGGAAATCTCACGTTTCGTACTCAGGATTCAACGCATAGCGACCTACCGGACCAATCCCGTGCCAGACAGCTTTAAACAGATTGATTTGACGACTTCGCTCGTATCGGACATAGCCGGACTCCGTTCTCTGGAATCGGAATGGAACGACCTGCTGGCAAGATCCACATCACCCCAGATGTTTTTGAGCTGGGAGTGGGTCGTGTCCTGGCTAGACGCCATCGAGAACAGGATAATACCGTTCGTTGTCGTTGTGCGAGATGGAGACGGCCGGCTGCGCGGTTTGGCTCCCCTCTACCACTGGAGGTACAAATTCCTGAAGCTGTGGGTTGATGTACTGCAACCTCTAGCGGACCACCACACTGGGATAATGTATCCGGGCTTGATTATCGACCGGGAACACCCTGTCGCTGTCTCCCGTGCCATTGGGGCAGAACTGCTGAAACGAAAAAAGGATTACGACCTCATCTGGATACCGCGGATGGGCACATGGCATGACGAAGTCCTGCATTTGACCGAGGGGTTGCGGGATACCTCCTTGACCATCCGGCAGCGCCCCTGCTCCTACTCCTCGACCCAGCTGCCCAACAATGTTGAAGAATACACGCAGCAGCTCACACGCAAAGTCTCGCAAAACCTGCGTCGTGCAACGAGGAAGGTGGAGCAGGCTGGCGGCGAAGTTGTAACCTGTGACAACAAAGCCGACCTCGAGGAATTCAAGCAAGCTCTCTATTTTCTGCATGACAGGCGATGGACTCAGAAAGGTGAACTCGGCTTGTTTGAGCGTCGGCCTCTGGCCAAGCGCTTCTACGAGGAATTTCTACCAAGAGCGGCTGCCTTGGACTGGTTACGCATAAAGGCAATCCGCGCGGACGACTCATTCAAGGCCATCAAACTCGGCTATGCCTACGACAAGTCGCTGCTTTCCGTTCAAGCGGGATTCGATCCGGAGTATATCAGCGGGGCTGCCAATGTTCTGTTGTTCGATGTGATCTGCGGCGCCATAGATGAAGGGCTCGAGGTATATGACTTTCTATGTCCGCACACCAAGCACAAAGGCCAGTGGAATGCCAAGGAGAGATTTGGCGCCGACCTCTACATTGCATCCAATTCCCTGATTTCGAGAGCCATTGCAAAAGCAGGGGTGTGGCCGAACGGTCGCTATCTGCAGCCGATCAAAATACCAACCTGAAGCACCGTTGATTAATCCAGGATTGTCTATTTTTCGGTCAGGATTCTTTTAATGTTCTGGTCGGAATGTTCAATTTCGCTGTTGAATATGAACGGTTTTCCTAATACGGTAATAATTGTCTTCCGCTGATAGACCGCGAAACCATAACGAAAATGGGGCCTGAGCGACAGTGTATTACCATAACCAATCAGGCAGTGCAGGCCGACATCCGGATCATAAAATTCTGACTTCAAAATCATTTGCATTAAACCGACCCAGATCCCTTGAAGGCGGTATTGTTCTTTGACAAAAAAGTCATAAGCATAGATCGACGACTTGGGAAATTCAAAGACACATCCCGTCCTGTCTTCAATGTGTCTGGTGCCAATGGTCAACCAGCCATAGCCTGCAACTTCTCCAGATTCCGTGATGGCGACTACACATTTGTCACCATTGGCAAGACGCTGTCTGAATATCTCTTCTTTATCGAAACGTTTCATCGACGCGACAATTTTTGGAATGTCCTCGCCATTGCCCCATCTGATCTGTCCAGAGAATCTGGGCCTGAGTCTGCTGTTATCGGGGCCGGTAAACTTTAAGCCGTAAACGACCCGATATTTCAATGGCGTGCCTGGTATGCGCAACAGCGCGCGCATGAGCACCCACCTGAATGAGTGTTGTTTGAACTTGGCGTATATGGTTTGAACGTTTTCCAAAAGATACTCCGCATATTGGAAAGATTCAGGATAAGGCTATTCGTTCCTAACAGGATAGAATATTTGGGCCTCATCAACATAATTAAACGACTATCGAATTTGGTACTTGTCGCCCAAAAGCGCATATTAATGAATTTGAGACAATTTGCATCCTAAAATTGCAAAGACTATGCCTGGATGCCTTCCGGGGGTCTCGATGCATACGAATATGCCAGGGGATGTCGCAGAAGCCTCTGTCTAATACATCGCGTCCGCCGCGATCGCGTTGCAACCTCAACCGGTGTCTGGCTGACCGGGCAAACTCCTCGCATCGTAGTGTCTGCACACCGGATCATGAGGATACCTCCTGTGGGTATCCCGTTGTGATGAATGCGTTGTGGCTGAGATTCTAATAAACCGGCTCCATCAAAACAGGAGGGAGATGGAGATATTTGGTGGTCTTCCGCTTGGTCTCTATGTCTTTGTAGACATGTTGTGCTCGAGATTCAGGGACGGCAAGATAATCGGCGAGATCAGCCGCGGAAAAGTTGTGGTTATAGGCCCAAAGCGCCACGTCCATCTGTTGATAAGGCAGGCCAAAGTAGAATTCATCCTGCCCCTGCGGCATGCTGTAAGTATCGGTTGTCGGCTCGGCGTCGCAGATGCTGGGCGGCAGGCCAAGATGCCTCGCCAGGGCGTAGACCTGAGTCTTGTAGAGATGTGCAATTGGTTTGAGATCGGCTGAACCGTCACCATTCTTGACGAAGAATCCCTGGTCATACTCCAGTCTGTTTGGGGTGCCGATCACGGCATAGTTGAGGCGGTCGGCGTGGAAGTATTCCGCGGTCTTCCTGATCCGCTGTTTGTAGTTGGTTGCTGCGACGATCTGCAGATACTGTTTTACGGCGAGCCGCTCCTCGACGATCGTGCCATCGGGTTTTTGGGCTACCAGCACGAAGTAATTGATCTTCCCCTCCATGCCCCCTCTAAGAACAATCTTCGACTTCCAGTCCTCATTGAACGCTGGAAACACCTCCCTGATCGCCTCATCACGGGCCTGATAACAGCCGATAGCCTCAAGAACCGGAGCGATGTTGAGGGCGGTATGTGCCGTTCCCAGCAGGGCGATGAGTTCGTCACTGCGAGACTGAGTCTGTTTGGCAGAGTCGATTTCCGGCAGTTGAACAAGGAAAGTCTTCGACGGGCCAAAAGCCTTTACCGACAGGGCGGCACAGACTGAACTATCGATGCCGCCAGATACGGCAACGACAGCACCGCGTCTATGCAAGTCGTCTCTCATCGATTGACGCATTTTGGAACAGATCGAGTCGACCTCTTTCTCCATGTCGAAGCCCAAAACTTCCTTCTCGTACAATTCTGCCAAACTGTTCATTGTTAAATTCCTGTTAGATTGGTCGATGCGGAGCTGCCAGATGAGGTCATCAATCGGTGGGTGGCCGTTTTGCGACTGTTACTTGAATATCATGCCATGATTGCACTATCTACCGGTCTCCTCATGCATCCTCTGTAGTACAAAACGCTGTACTTTTCCAGAAGCCGTCTTGGGGATGAATTCGACCAGTTCGATGAACTTGGGGATCTTGTAGACGGCTAGATTCTGCTTGCAATAACGTTGAATCGCTCGAGTGTCGATGTCGGTGTCGGAGATTGGCACTACGTAAGCCTTGATGACTTCCCCGAGTATATCGTCTTTGATGCCGACGACGGCGACCTCTTGCACGCCATCGACTTCCTGTATGATCTCTTCGACTTCCTTGGGGCTGATCCGGTTACCACCCGACTTGATCATTTCCGAGGAGCGACCATCGATGTAGAGATAACCGTCCTCATCATAATGGGCAAGATCGCCGGTATGCAGCCAACCGTCGACAATGACCTGGTCTGTCTTTTCCTGATCCAGCCAGTAGCCCTGCATGATGTTGGGGCCTTTGGCGCATATCTCGCCGGTTTGGCCGGGGGGGGCTAGCTTACCGGTCTTGTCTCTGATTTCGAGCGTGACGCCGGGAATGGCGATGCCAATGGAGCCTCGCTTTTCCAGCACTTTGTCGCTAGGCAGGTAAGAGAGTCTTGCCGAAGCCTCGGTCTGTCCATACATGATGAACAATTCGACCTGTGGCAGTGTGTTGATCAGTCTGTCAGTGATGGCTGGCGGCATTGGACCGCCTGCTTGAGTGAGATAGCGAAGGCCGGACAAGTCGTAACTTTCCAGCTTAACCCGGCCGAGAATGAGTGAGAAGGTGGAGGGTACGCCGGAAAAACCGGTCACACCTTCACTGCTGATGCGCTCAACCACGCGATGTGGATAGACCAGGTTGTTTTCCAATACCAGCTTTGCGCCGACGGCAATATGGGAATGGAGTATGGAGTTGCCGTAGGAGTAGTAGAACGGCAATACATTCACAATGCTGTCTGTGTGATCCAGCTTCAGATAGGCGAGTATGGATTCAATGTTGGAGGCCAGGTTTCCATGGCTCAAGGTGACGCCTTTCGGCTGTCCCGTGGTGCCTGATGTGTAAATGATCGAGGCGAGATCCGACTCTCCAAGAGTGATGTCGGGAAAGCTTTCGTTGCTGGCGACAATATCCTGCCAGACGTCATCTCCCTGCGCCGTGGTGTTGGCGGCGTGTTTACCGACACGAATGATCTTGATCCTGTTCTCGCTCAGTTCGCAAATCCGGGTCAGCTCAGGATGGTTTGCGTCGACGAATAACCACTTGGCTCCAGAGTGCTTGGTCCAGTTGACGATGTCACGCGCTTTGGCCTGGGTATTGAGGGCGACAGTCATGCCGCCGGCCGCCCAGATGCCGTAAAAGATGGCGATATAGCTTGGCGAGTTGGCAACGAGGATCGCTACCCTGTCTCCACGGTCGAGACCGTGTTGCACAAGATGGGCAGCTATATTGCCAGCAAGCTGACCCAGCTCTCCGTATGTGACCCGCTCATCTTCTTGTGCTACGGCGACCGCGTCTCGCCACTCACCGATTGTCAGTCGGAATCGTTCAACAAGTTGCATGGACAATGATGTCCCGGATCAGGATGCCTTGCGATTCAGGAATGACAGGATGTTGCTAACGGAGTCGAGGTTTTCCGGAATCATCTCTTCATCCTCGATCTTGATACCAAAATCATCTTCGAGAAAATATATGACTTCCAGGATTCCGGTTGAATCAAGAATTCCCTTGTTGAGAAAGGAATCACTGTTTTCGAGTGCAGTCTGGTCATCCGTGAAAAGATAGTTTTCAAGAATATAATTTCTGATTTTTTCTTCAGAATTCATCTTCGGTTGCTACTCCAGGTAAGGACAAAAACAGATAAGCAAAAAGCAGGCCTTCGCACCGTGCCTGTCAAAACAAAACTATCGACCGATGTTATGGAATCTTTTGCTTAACTCTCAGTATTCTTGGGAAGTTCGCATTAACCCCATGAAATCTTGGGTATTATTCGATATAAACAGGGTGTCGACAAGCATCGTGGAAAGGATGCCGACAAAGGCCATGTTATCCGCAAATCCCAAAGCTCTTCCGCGTGCGCATTTATTGACGAGCATGGATGTGGCTTTGCTGTCAAAAATTCCGACACGCCTGATTCGGTCCTCGCTCAACAGGTCCGCTACATAGTCGAGCGGTTTGCCATCGACAAAGAATGACTCGCTGTCGGGCGCCCGGTATGGCTGCTTGCTGCGCTGCCTGATGCAGTCGGGTATCAATCCCTGCATGGCGCGCTTGAGTATGTACTTCTCGTTCAGCCCCATGATCTTGTATCGATTCGGCATGGTGGCGGCGAACTCCATGACACGATGATCCAGGAAGGGGAAGCGTGCCTCGATGGAGTTGGCCATCGCAACCCGATCGCCCTGGGAGCTCAACAGATAGCCGGCAAGCAATGTCTTGGCTTCGATGTACTGGTCACGGTTCAGCGGCTGCCACTGACCGATGCTATCGGGCAGGATCTTTTCGATCTCGGAAAACGATATCGGGTCTTCGACGGCGGCCCTGGCATCGGCGTTGAAGAAATTGATCACTCTCTGCGTAGTCGACCATCGCGGCAGATGCGCGAAGTAGGCTTTGTCCAGCTGGTCCATCCCCTGCTGGAAAAAACGCTGCGAGAAGGTGCCGCTCGCCGTAGGCGAGTGTTTCAGGTAGGGGTAGAGACGCTCGAGGATCTGTGGGCGCCATGTCGAATTTGGTTGATGACTCCAAAATCGTCTTACCTTCGCCTCCTTGAAGATGTCATATCCGCCAAAGACTTCATCCGCCCCTTCACCGGTAAGCACCACTTTATAGCCGGCTTCGCGAACGGCTCCCGATAACAACATCAAGGGAGTGGGTGCGGTTCGCACCAGGGCCGTTTCCGTATGCCAGACCACTTTGGGAAACGCGTCACCGATATCTGAGCGCTTGCAAAGCACGTGAGTATGGTGGGTTCCCAGGTAGTCGACCAGCTCCTGCTGATAGCGGCTTTCGTCGAATTCGTCGTCCTCAAAGCCGATGGAGAAGGTGCGCAGCGGCGTATCAGTATAGTTCTTGATCAGGGACGTGATGACCGATGAGTCGAGTCCGCCGCTCAGATAGGCGCCTACCGGCACGTCGGCACGAAGCTGAAACTTGACCGAATCGATCAGCAGTTGCCTGAGCTGCTCGGCCCAGGCATCCGCGGATTTGGCGCGGTCGATCGATTCCACCGGAAAGCGCCAGTCCCAGTATCGCTGCACGCTGCACTCGCCACCCTCGATGACCATCAGGCATCCGGGTGCCAGCATCTCAATGCCCTCGAAAAGGGTGTCCGGCGGCAGTGTCGTCCAGAAAGTGAAGATCTCCTGCAAGGCGCGCAAATCCATCCTGCGCGGGATGCTGGGATGGGCGAAAAGCGATTTCACCTCCGAAGCGAAGTAGAGCCGTCCATTCTGCCGGGTAAAGAAGAGGGGACGGATACCGGCCCGGTCACGGGCCAGAATCAGGCGTCTTTTGGCGATGTCCCATAGCGCGATGGCGAACTGGCCGTTCAGGTGCTCCACGAATCCGAGTCCGTACTGTTCGTAGAGATGCACGATGACTTCGGTGTCCGACTGGGTGTAGAAACGGTGCCCCGACCGCTCCAGCGATTGACGTAACTCGAGGTAGTTGAAGATCTCCCCATTGAAGACCACCTGCAGGGTGCCGTCCTCGTTGCGGATCGGCTGGTCACCCCCGGCCAGGTCGATGATGCTCAGGCGCGCATGCGCCAGTCCGACCTGCTGGTCGTGATAGAAACCGTAACCATCGGGGCCGCGGTGGTGGACGGCTTCGATCATCCCCTTGAGCTCCTCCCGGCCAGGAGGCATGCCCCCGGTGAGATTAACGATCCCAGTGATACCGCACATGGCTTGGCGTCTCCAGAAGCTGAGTCAGGGGCGATGGGGAGCTCTGTTTCCGGACGCCCGGTGGGTTCAAAATCATGCGACCCGTATCCCCCTGGGATCGTAATCGAGGGGCAGTTCGCGAACCGGCTGTCCGCCGGCGGCCATGAGCGCGTTGGCCAGCGCTGGCGCCAGCGGGGGAACGCCGGGTTCTCCGATACCTCCCGGGCTCTCCCGGCTGTCGATGAAGATGATCTCCATGGGAGGGGTTTCCGCCATCGTCAGGATCGGATAGTCGTGAAAGTTGCTCTGCCTGACGCGGCCGCCTTCGACCTTGATCGAGGACTTCAGAGCCGCGGTAAGTCCGAAAATGATGGCGCCCTCCAACTGGGCGTGAGCGATATCGGGATTGACGACAATACCGCAATCCACAACACAGGTGATCTTGGCGATCCGCATGCGATCGCCCTCGGGGCGGAGCTGCACGATTTCGCTGGCGTAGCTGCCAAAACCGGCATGGGTCGCCGCCCCGAACAGACCCGATTCATAATCCCATCCCGCCAGTTCTGCGGCCACCTCAAGGGTCTTTCTGAGCCGGGGCGCCTTGGACATCATCTGCAGGCGCAGTGCCAGCGGATCCTGGCCGCCGGCCCTGGCGAGTTCGTCGAAAAAGTGCTCGACGGCGAAGGCGTTGTAGTGGTGCTGTACCGAGCGCCAGGGCCCGACGGGCACCGGGCTGTCGATATCGATGAGATCGACACGGATATGGGGAATATCGTAGGGCAGGGCGTCCGCGCCGCCAAGCCGCGCCCCAATGCCCTTGACGATGTGATGCCAGGCGAGCGGTCTGCTCCGGTCGTCCAGGGCACCGCGCATCTCGTGCAGCGTCAGCGGGTGGTAGAAATCGTGCTGCAGATCCTCTTCGCGTGTCCAGATCAGCTGCACCGGGCCATCGATGCGCTTGGCGATCTGTGCCGCTTCGGTGACGTAGTCCTGCTTGAGCCGGCGGCCGAAGCCTCCGCCCAACAGGGTGGTATTGATCTCGATCGAATCGTCCTCGCTATCGAAGAGCTTCCGTTTCAGCTTGTTCGCGAGCCGGGCGATCTTCGACTGGGCCACCTCCCTGGCGGCGTCATACGCCCGGCTGGGCGCCTGGGTGGGTGCCCAGATGCGCAGTTTGCCCGCTTCGAAGCTGGCGGTGCAGTTGATCGGCTCCAGTGGAACGTGAGCCTGAAACGGCAGGCTGTAGCGGCTCTCCAGGGTGGTTCCGCCCAGCGCTGATTCGGGATCTCCCTCCAGCACCGCGGCGGCGCTGTCCTCCCGCACCTGAAGCTTCAGCAGATCGTCCAGGATGGATGAGCTGGACAGGGTCTGATTCCCGTCAGCATTCCATTCGATGTCGAGGGCCGCCTTGCCTTTGAAGGCGGTCCAGGTGTCCCTTGCCACAACGACCACGCCCTGGTCGATGCTGAAGACCTCGAGGACACCCTTGATCGCCAGTGCCCGGGAGGCGTCGACCTTTTTCGCTGTGCCGCCGAAGACAGGACAATGGGTGATGGTGGCGTAGCGCATGCCGGGCAAACGAGTGTCGATGCCGAATCTGGCCTTGCCGTTGATCTTTTGCGGGGTGTCCAGCCGTGGCACCCGGGTGCCGATGATGCGGTAGTCGGATGGGGCTTTGAGCTGGACCTTCTCGGGCAGCGGGAGTCTGGCGGCGACTGCGGTCAATTCGCCGTAAGCCTGCTCGCGCCCGGAGTCGGCATGCCGCACCTTGCCCCGCTCGGCCCGGCACGCCTCGACAGGAACCCGCCAGCTCTCCGCGGCGGCCTGGAGCAGCAGTGTCCGGGCGATGGCGCCCGCTTGCCGCAGGGTGCCCCAGGCATCGCTCACACTGGTGCTGCCGCCGGTCACCTGACGGCCGTAGACCGCTGCCAGGGAGGCATGTTCGACCCCGACCTGCCGCCACTCCACCTCCAGTTCCTCGGCCACCATCATGGGCAGCGCGGTGTAAGGGCCCTGACCCATTTCGGACTCGGCGACGATGACGGTGACGAAGCCATCCGCGTTGATGCGGAGCCAGGCATTGGGCATGAAGTCGCCGGGAGTGTCGGAAGCGCTGTCGGACGGATCGGCAGTGCAACTCCAGTTGACGCCGAGCACCAGACTGGTTCCGGTGATACCGGCGCCCAGCTTGAGAAATCTTCGCCGGTCCGGATTGAAGGCGTTCATGATTTTTCCCCCTCTCCCCGCACAGCGGCCGCCGCCAGATTGATCGCCTGACGGATCCGGGGATAGGTGCCGCAACGGCAGATCACGCCGGACATGGCCTGATCGATCGCGGCGTCACTGGGATCGGCATCGGCCTCCAGCAGGGCGATGGCAGTCAGGATCTGTCCCGATTGACAGTAGCCGCACTGGGGTACCTGCAGCGACTCCCAGGCCCGTTGCACGGGATGGCTGTTGTCCGTGGAGACACCCTCGATAGTGGTGATCCGACGTCCCTCCAGAGCGGAGATCGGTGTCACGCAACTGCGTACCGGTTTGCCGTCCACCAGTACGGTGCAGCTGCCGCAGACTCCGATGCCACAGCTGTATTTGGTCCCGGTCAGGGCCAGTTCGTCGCGCAGTACCCACAGCAGGGGAGTGTCCGGGGCGGCCTCGATTTGATGCGCTGTCTGGTTGATGGTTAGCTTCATGATAATGTTGACCGCGGCTGACCTTGTTTGATTTACAGGGGCTCAATAGTCGACACGATGGTCACTGGCCTGCCAGGTGAGGAACAACGCCTTGCTCTGCTGTCGGCAGCGCTGCTCGGTCTGTAGATCCTGCTGCTGCAGGGGCTGGCGCATGGCCGCGCGTATGCGGTGGTCATCGAAACCGACGTCGGCGGCATCCTCGGCCGTCGCCCCATAGACCAGGTGTTCGATGCGCGCCCAGTAGAGGGCTCCCATGCACATGGGGCAGGGTTCACAGGTCGTGTAGAGCGTGGCTTCCGGCAGGTGGAACCGGCCGAGCGTGTCGCAGGCCTCGCGGATGGCGAGCATCTCTGCGTGGGCGGTGGGATCCTGACGGTGTACGACCTGGTTCCAGCCCCGTCCGACCACCCGGTCCGCCACCACCACCACGGCGCCGAAAGGTCCGCCATGGCCAAGCTCGACGCCCTGGAGGGCCAGATCCAGCGCCTGTTGCATGAAATGGTCGTGTCGATTCGGCATCGTCCCTGGCTATTCCCAGCGAAAGGTTTTCGATCCGATGGCGACGAAGACGACGGAGAAGAGGGCGAGAATCACCAGCTGATCCGCCACCTCCGCGATTCCGGCCCCTTCGATCATCACTGCTCTTGCCGCATCGATCATGTGTGTCAACGGCAGCACGTATGAGAGATTCTGCACCAGGGGGTGTGAGCCTTCAAGCGAGAACCAGACCCCGGAGAGCAGCATCATCGGCCAGCTGAGTAGATTCAGCAGGCCGTTGGCCGCCTCCTCGCTGGTGATGCGCGCGGCGATCAGCAGGCCGACACTGATCATGCTGAGGGCGCCGAGGATCAGAATCAGCAGCAGCAGCCAGTAGGAGCCGGCCATGCGGAAATCGACCACCAGATTGGTGCCGACATAGACCAGGGTAGTCACCGTCACGATCATCAGCATACGGGAGACGATCTGTGCCGAGAGAAATTCGAAGGCGCTCAGTGGGGTCGCCCGCAGACGCTTGAGTACGCCGTTCTTGCGGTAGCGCACGATCACGTAACCGACGCCGAAGAGGGCGCTGAACATGATGTTCATGCCGAGCACGCCGGGTATCAGCCAGTCGACGTAGCGGATTTCGCGGCCGCTCACGGCTTCGCGCTGGAGCGGGTAGGGGATCAGGATCTGCTCCAGGAGATAGCCCTTGGGCGAGGTGCTGTTGACCCAGTAGCGCGCCCCCTGCGCATCGAGCAGCAGATCCAGTTGATGGCGGTCGACCTTGTCGATGGCGCGCGGCAGATCGTCGACCGGGATGAACTCCAGGTAGCGGGTCGCGAGGAACTGCTGCAGCTTGGAGTCGGCCGGGACCTGTCCGTAGAGGGCCACTTTATAGAGCTCCTCCTGGCCGGTGGAGAACATGAAGGCGAAGCCCATGACGATGAGCACCGGCATGATGAAGTTCCAGCCCAGTGCGGTACGGTCACGCAGGAATTCCAGATTGCGGGCCTGCAGGGCGGCGAGAAATCGACGAAAGGACATGGCGAGATTCGGGTGGTCCTGAAATGGGCAATATAACGCAATCGGCGAGGAATTGCCGGCTGGGTTTGAAGGTGCGCGCGGCGGCGCTCTGGGTGCTTAATGGCGTGACTGCCGGGCTATGTGGTGGGGCCCTGCCCCACCAGTCACTTCACGGTATCGGAATCGATGGCTGACCGGCTAACCCCGCAGGTGGTGTCCGGTCAGCTCCAGGAACAGGTCCTCCAGGGTCGGCGAGCGGACCTGCAGCTGATGCAGGGAGATCTGTCGCTCCAGCAGATGGCGGATGGTGGCGTCGATGTCGTGGGTGAGGATCTCGACCTGTCCGTCCTGCGGATGCAGGGTCGCGGCCGGATCGGGCCGGAAGCCCTCGGGCAGTGAGCTCTGGGGGAGGCTGATCACGGCGTTGTCGAAGTGGTCGGCGAGCAGGTTCTTGGGATTGCCCTGGGCGATGATCTCGCCGCGGTCGATGATGATGATCTCGTCGCAGAGCTCGTAGGCCTCTTCCATGTAGTGGGTGGTCAGCACCAGAGTCTTGTTCTCCGCCTTGATCTTTTTTACCTGGCCCCAGAGATTGCGCCGCGACTGGGGGTCGAGGCCGGTGGTCGGTTCGTCGAGAAACACCACTTCCGGGTTGTTGATCAGGGCGATGGCCAACAGCAGCCGCTGTTTCTGGCCGCCGGAGAGCTTGCGCGTGTCGCGGTCGAGGAACTCCTCCAGCACACAGACCTCCACCAGCTCCTCGATCGGCCGCGGATTGCTGTAGAACTGCTGGAACATCCGCAACACCTCGTCGACCCGGATGTACTCCTGCAGGGCGGTGTGCTGGAACATGATGCCGGCTTCGTCGCGAAAGCGCCGGCCCAGGGGCTCGCCCTTGTAGCGGATGGTGCCGGAGCTCGGGGTCTTGATCCCCTCGAGCATCTCCACCGTGGTGGTCTTGCCGGCGCCGTTGGGGCCCAGCAGACCGAAGCAGACGCCGCGCGGGATCTGGAAGCTGATGTCGTTGACCGCCAGTACGCTACCGCCGTAGCGCTTGCTCAGATGTTCGACCTCGATCATGCGCTTGGGGCGGTCGCCGGCCGCTTCATGAGAGGAACATGACCTCGATGTTCTGCACGTCGTCGGCCACCCCTTCGATATCGATGATGTTGATCTCGGTCTCGACGCCGACCTTCTGGAAGGCAGGGATGCCGGCCCAGTCGGTCATCGGCACACTGTTGGGCTTGCCGACCAGGGTCTCCAACCGCGCTACCATCACTACGTCGGCGTAGTCGGCCTCACCCTCGCTCTGGTAACCGAGATCGAGAAAATGCTCGGTGACCTTGACCAGGGAGGCCGGGAAGTCCCACATCTTCAGGATACGCGTGCCGACCGTGGGGCTCAGGGCCAGGATCACGCGGTCGAGCTCCACCGGGTCCTCCAACAGCTCTTCGTAGTTTTCGGCCAGCGCCAGCACCGGCAGGGCGCCGATGTTGTGAATCAGGCCGGCGAGCATCGCCTGATCCCTGTCCAGGTGATCGAGACTGCCGGCCAGCACCCGGCTGAGGGCGGCGATCTGCACGCTCTCCTCCCACACCTGGCGGAACTTCTGGTCCAGCAGATCGTGGGTGGCCTGGAAGATCTGCTGCATGATGAGGCTGACCACCAGACTGCGCACCAGCCGCACGCCAAGCCGGGTCACCGCCATCTGCACGCTGTCGATCTGTACCCGTCCCCGGTAGAGCGGGCTGTTCGCCACCTGCAGCAGGCGGGCGGAGAGGGCCGCGTCGGTGACGACGATGTCGGCCACCTCCTTGGCGGTGCTGTTCTCTTTCTCCACGGCGTTGCGCACCTGGATCGCCACTTCGGGCAGGGTGGGTAGGGTCAGCCGGTTGCTGTCGATGGCCTGGTTCAGGGTCTCGAGAAAGGCGTGTTCGTCGATCATGCGGGTATCAAGTCCTTCAAACAGATGAACGGGCTACCGGTTATCAGCGGGGGGTCGTTTCGCGATTTCGGTATTTTGCTTCTGTATCGCTCGGTCGAGCGGATTCTTAAGTCGGCTTCCCTGCCGCTTGCCCTATTCGGCGAAAGGGTAGGGGAGTTCCTGCAGCTGCAGGCGAGGCCCCGCTTCCCCGAGGCAGACCTGGTCAGACTCCGCACTGGCGGTCTCGATCACCGCCAGCAGGTCATAGCCGCCATCGGCCGGTCGCGCATCCACCACCTTGCCCGTGCCCTGACCCGAGGTGCTGCCCGGGGAGAAGAGTTCGTCACCCGCCTTGGGCGGTGTGTCGCAGATCACGTGGGCCAGATACATGCGGCGCTTGAGCTTGCCCAGGTACTGCATGCGGGCCACTACCTCCTGCCCGATATAGCAGCCCTTGGTGAAACTGACGCCATCCACCAGCTGCATGTTGGTCATCTGCGGCACGAAAGCCTCGCTGGTGGCCGGGTAGATGACGGGTACGCCGGCGCGGATATCCTGCAGTGCCCAGTAATCCTCGCCCATGCGCACCGCGTCCGACTCCGCCGCCTGCCAGAATCCGCTCAGCGCCGCGACCGGCCCCAGCAGCTCGTAGCGGGGCTGAGCGCCCGGCAGCCGGATCAGGGTCAGGTCATTCTGGTGGGTCACGCCATTGGCCTGGTCGGGAATGGCAGTGAAGTGCTGGGCCAGCAGCTGCTCCGCGCAGTCGCCGGTGAGGCCCAGGCGCATCAGCTCGTCCGAAGCGTCGGCAAGGGTCACCTTCGACATCAGCACATACATGCCGAGCCGCTTGAGCATCGGCGCCAGATTCTCCGCGGGCGTCTGCAGATAGTAGGCCTCGCCGCGGCGAAAGCAGCGGAAGTTGGCCAGCATGCGGCCCTTGGGCGAACACCAGCCGGCCAGGTTGCTGTGCGCCTCGGTCACCTGACGCATGTCATTGGTGAGTTGACCCTGTAGAAACTTTTCCGCGTCCTCCCCCTCGACCCGGATCAGCCCGAAGTGGGAGAGGTCGTTGAGGGCGCACCCGGGTTCAGCGGCGGGCTCCGCAATGGGCCGGGACTGCAGGAAATCGGACCAGGCTGTATTCATGGCTGCAAACGGCTCCTGGGTTTGAGCGAAGACAGTGCGTATCATACCCGATCCCACAGGGGGTGAAACTCCCGCCTGTGTTCCGGATATACAAACCCCTGGAAACGACCGATGAGTAAATTGACCCCAGGCGCCCTGGTGCTCTACAAAATCCGCCCCGCCCGTGTGACCGAGGTGAGCGACAAGATCGGCCTGGAGCTGGAGGGCGGCAAGACCAAGCGCGTGCGCGACAAGGATGTGGTGTTGCTGCATCCGGGCCCGCTCTCCAGTCTCAATCAATTGACCTCGCTGGAGGGGGATGTGAGCGAGACCTGGGAACTGCTGGAGGGCGGGGAGACGCAGATCGCCGAGTTCAGCGAGCTGATCTACGGTGACTACACCCCGGCCAGCGCCTGGGCGGCCTGGCAACTGGTGGCGGAGGGGGTCTACTTCGAAGGCGAGCCCGACGCCATCCGGGCGCGGCCAGCGGCTCAGGTGGAGGCGGAGATCGCCGAGCGGGAGCGTAAGCTGGCCGAGGCCAGGGCCTGGGACGAGTTCATGCAGCGAGTCGAGGCGGGCCGCATCATCGAGGAGGACCGCAAGATCCTTGGCGAGGTGGAGCAGCTGGCGCTGGAAAAGCGCAGCGGCAGCCGCATCCTGCAGACCCTGGGCGTGCAGGAGACCCCGGTCAACGCCCATCGGCTGCTGGTCAGCACCGGCTATTGGGAGGCGAATGAGAACCCTTATCCGCGGCGTGCCGATATCGACATGCGGACCCCCGATCACCCGCTGCCGCCGCTGCCGGAAGAGGCGCGCCGCGACTTTACCGCCCTCACCGCCTTCGCCATCGACGACGAGGACAACCAGGATCCGGACGACGCCATCAGCCTCGACGGCGAGCGCATCTGGGTCCACGTGGCCGACGTGGCGGCCCTGGTGCCGCCCGACTCGCCCATGGATCTGGAGGCGCGCGCACGCGGCGCCAATCTCTATCTGCCCGATCGGGTGGTGCCGATGCTGCCGCCGGCCATCACCGATCAGCTCGGATTGGGACTGCAGCAGCGATCGCCGGCGCTCTCCATCGGTTTCCTGCTGAACGCGGAGGCGGTGCCGGAGCAGGTGGAGATCCAGCCCAGCTGGCTGTCGGTGGAGCGCATCAGCTATGCCGCGGCCGAGCAGCGACTGCAGGAGCCCCTGTTCGCCGACCTGCGGGAGCGGAGCCAGCGCTATCGTGCCCGCCGCATGGCCGCAGGCGCCGCCGCCATCGACCTGCCGGAGGTGAAAATCAAGGTCAGTGATGGGCAGGTCGAGATTCATCCCCTGCCGCGGCTCGAGAGCCGGGAGTTGGTCACGGATCTGATGCTGATGGCGGGGGAGGCGGTGGCCCGCTACTGTCAGACCCACGGCATCGCCATACCCTACGCCACCCAGGCACCGCCCGATGAGCCTGCCGCGCCCGCGGACCTGGCCGGGATGTACGCCTATCGCCGCTTTTTCAAGCCGACCCAGGTGAAGACCCAGCCCGAACCCCATGCGGGCCTCGGGCTCTCGGACTACACCCGCGCCACCAGTCCGCTGCGGCGCTACTCCGATCTGTTGACCCATCAGCAGTTGCGCACACACCTGGCCGGCGGCGAACCCCTCGACATCCACGCCGTCTCGGAACGCATCGTCATCTCGGAGACGGGAGGGATGGCGAACCGGAAAACCGAACGGCTGTCAAACAACCACTGGCGGTTGATCTTCCTGCGGGATCATCCCGACTGGCAGGGCGATGCGGTCATCGTGGCCAAGGAGGGAGAGCGTGCCACGGTACTCATACCCGAACTGGGCATGGAGGCGAAAGTGCGCATCAAGGGGCAGGCGGGACTCAACGACACTGTCAGGCTGAAACCCCGGGAGATCGACCTTCCGGATCTGACCTGTTATTTCCGGGTTCTATAGGAGGCCTTGCATGAAACGGTTCCTTGCGATGTTCCTGGTGCTGTTGTTGGCCGGCTGCAGTCAGCAGTACATGGTCAACGACGATCTCAACTACGCTTACAACCTGCCGCCGGTGGGCAGTACCCTGGTGGTGAAGAAGCCGATCACCATAGCGGCCGGCGAAGTGCGTGTCTTTCTGCAACGGGGTGAGCTGTTCAAGAAGTCGGAATTCGACCGCTATCAACCCAGTTGCAGTCTGGAGCTGAGAAAACTGGCCGACGTGGCGCGGGAGATCGAACCCGACAGCTTCATCGTGACCAAGGTTCAGCGGCTGGTGCAGGAGGTGGTGCAGAGCACAGCCACCGCTCCAGGCTTGATGAAGGTGGCCTTTGACGAGGGCGGCAAACCGATGGTGGTTCACGGTTACCATCTCTGGCTCGGTTCGGACAAACAGCCCGATGTGATGCGCATGACCTGCCGCGGCTACTTTGACGATCTCAGCAAGGCCGACCCCCCGTCGCTCAACGACGTGGCCAAATCACTGGGTGATTACGCGGAATTGAAGCTGGCGATATAGGCCATCATTAGAAGAGCCGAGGTCGGCAGCGGGCGGTAATCGCCCGCAATGGGGCTGTGCCGGAGAGAGGGGGCAGAACATGATGACCCTATGGAGATGGGGCGTTCGGGTTGGCCTGTGCGTGGCGTTCGTGATCCTGGCGGGTTGCGGAGGCGGCGGCGGTGGCGACGAGACGGGCCCGGGCGTCGGACTGCAGGTGGATGCGGGTTCGGCCAGGACCCTCTCCCTGCCCGATACGCTGATAGCCGCTCCGACGGTCCTGCTCGGCGGACAACCGGCCCTGGATCGCGTGACCTATGTCTGGAGTCAGCTGGCCGGTCCGGCGGCCGCACAGTTTTCCGACAGCGCTATCGCCACTCCCGAGATCAGCTTTCCCGTCAACGGCAGCTACCAGCTGCGGTTGCAGGTGAGCGGCGGTGGGCAGAGCCTTGACGACCTGCTCATGGTCACCGTCAACACACGGGCTGCGGGTCCACCCGGACTCATCGCGCCGCCGTCCAACAATATCCAGTGTGTCGCCCCCGCCGATGCGCCGGGTGGCGCTTCGATCCGCCTGCTGACGCCTTTTCCCTCGTTGCCGTCACTCAGCCCTCTGGTCGGGTTGTATCAGGCGCCGGGCGACAACGGCTCCTGGTACGCCCTGCGTCAGAGCGGCCAGGTGGAGCGATTCGACAACGATCCCGCGGCCAGCAGCCTGAGCCGTTTCATCGACATCAGCGACCGGGTCGATTACGGCGGCGAGAAGGGTCTGCTCGGTATGGCCTTTCATCCCGACTTCGCCAGCAACGGTTTCGTCTATCTCTCCTATACCGCCTCGCCGGGCGGCAGTCTGGAGTCGCGCATCTCCCGCTTCACCCTCGATACCGCAAGCCAGGTCCTCGATCCCGCTTCCGAGCTGATCATCCTCAGGCTGGATCAACCCTTCAGCAATCACAATGGCGGACAGATCGCATTCGGTCCCGACAACCTGCTCTATATCGGTTTCGGTGATGGCGGTTCAGGCGGCGATCCGCTGGGCAACGGTCAGAACCCCTCGACCCTACTCGGTTCGATGTTGCGCATCGACCTGGGTACCGGAGCGGGCGGCTATACCATTCCGCCCGACAACCCGTTCGCCTCGGGGGGCGGTGCACCGGAGGTCTATGCCTACGGCCTGCGCAATCCCTGGCGCTGGAGCTTCGACCGGCTGAGCGGGGAGCTCTGGCTGGGCGACGTGGGGCAGAACGCCTATGAAGAGGTCGATATCGTCACGGCCGGCGGCAACTATGGCTGGAATCGGATGGAGGGGAGCCACTGCTACCCGTCCAACGCCAGCTGCGATACCGGCGGTCTGATCCTGCCGGTGGCAGAGTACGACCATACCCAAGGCATTGCGGTGACCGGCGGCTACGTCTATCGGGGCGCCGAGGTGCCTTCGCTGGCTGGCCGCTACGTCTATGGGGACTACGGCTCCGGCAAGATCTGGAGCCTTGCCGATGACGGGGGCGGGGGCTACAGCGTCGCTGAGCTGCTCGATACCGCGCTCAACATCGCGGCCTTTGCCGAGGATCAAAACGGCGAACTCTACGTCCTGCACCTGGGTGGCACCATCCACAAACTGGCGGAGGACACGGCCCCCGGCGGTGGTGCGGTAGCCGCCACCCTTTCGGGCTGGGGCTGCTTCCAGAGCACCGATGTGGAGAGCTTCGCCGACAGCGTGATTCCCTACGACATCAATGCGCTGCTCTGGTCCGACTTCGCCGGCAAGGAGCGCTTCATGGCCATCCCCTCGGGTAGCAGCGTCTCCGTCGATGCCGAGGGGCGTCTGCTGTTTCCTCCCGGCAGCGTGCTGGGCAAGCATTTCAGACTCAACGGCACGCTGGTGGAGACGCGACTGCTGATGTATCACGCCAACAGCGGTTGGCGCGGCTACAGTTACGAATGGAATAGCGCGCTGACCGATGCCGACCTGCTCGGCGCCGCCAAGGACAAAGCCATCGGCGGCCAGACCTGGCACTACCCCAGCCCTTCGGAGTGCCTGCTCTGCCACACCGGCGTGGCCGGCTTCTCACTGGGGCCGGAACTGGGGCAGCTCAACCGGGATTTCGCCTATCCCGGCCAGACCGCCAATCAACTGATCACCCTGGAGGCGATCGGCGTACTGGCCGATCCGCTCAGCGATCCGCAGAAGTCGACCGTCTACTACGCCATCGACGACACCGCCTACTCGGCGGAACGTCGGGCGCGCAGCTATCTGCACGCCAACTGCGCCATGTGTCATCAGCCCGGGGGACCCGGCGGCGGCAATCTCGATCTGCGCATGAGCGCCGGCCTGGATGCCACCGGTCTGTGCAACCGCGCGCCCCTGGCCGGCAACTTGGGATTGATCAACCCGGTGCTGCTCAAACCGGGTGATCCCGATAGTTCGATTCTGGTATTGCGGATGGAGAGCCTGGGCAATGTGCGCATGCCGCCGCTGGCCAGCAGCGAAATCGACACCCAGGCGCTGGCCGTGGTGCGGGAGTGGATCACCGGACTGGCGGGATGCGATGGGTTGTGAACGGCAGTGTGGCAGTGCCTCGCCATGCTGTTGGCGGGTATGACGGGGCCTGAGGGCAATGGCTCTTACTTAAGTCAATGGGGGTTAGCTTTGTAAGCTATTTTTCCCCTGATTCGGTGCGGCAAGCCGCACCCTACACGTAATTAAACCGTAGGGTGCGGCTTACCGCACCGTGAAATTCTGTAGCTTAACCTCTTGTTCCTGTATCCATTATCATCCTTGCGTTAACGAGTGGTTTCATTTCAATCTCCTGATTCGGGAAGGGGCAGGGTCCCGGGCGACTGAGGCTTTGCGTGGAAGGGTTCGCAGCCGGCGTTGCAGTCCGGCGCGGCGGGGACGGTAGGTCTCAACAGGGGGAATCAGCTAGGGGCGATGCGGGCCAAGTGGCTGGTGGGCAGATCCATCGATCTCATTGGCTCCGTTCCGGGCGGCGATCCATCAGGCTCTCTGATTCGAGCACTCTTTATCTAGGGGATTTTGACCCCGCCTCAACTCATGTGGGGGTTTTTTGCTCCCGTTTCCCAATTGAGCCGCCGACTGCCCATCGCTGTTTGCGGTGTGGAGGCTGAGTGAAGCCCGCTTGTGCCGCGTCGGCCGCAATCAGAAATAGCGGGCCAGACTGAATTCCACATAGTCGTCGCGCCGGAAGGCGTAGAGCGGATCTTCGGCTGGCGTCCCGAACCAGAGTCGCGCCTGCAGGCTCGCTTTCCAGGCGTTGCCGAAGCGTCGGCTCGCCTCCAGGTTGAACAGCGCCGCGCTGCTGTCCAGGTCCCGGATCACGCCGGCCAGCAGTTCGCTGCCGGCGGTGTCGTTGGCGGTCAGTCGGATGCCGAGAAAGAGATCGTTCTCGAACGGCGTGGTGGCCCGCTCGCGGCGGTTGTCGTAGAGATATTCGGCCAGCAGGCCCAGGTCCGCGACGCTGTCCCGGATGCCGACCAGGGTGTATTCGAAGCCGCCGGTGGCGGCGTTGTAGCTGCCGCTGTCGATACGGCGGTGGATCGCCTCCAGTTTCCACAGCCATTCGCCCTTGGTCGCCTGCAGGTCGAGCCCGGTCTGTTGCATCAGCTCGTAGTAGGGCGCCAGCACCGGTTCGCCCCGGTCGTTGAGGGCGGGCAGCAACAGCGGGTCGCGGCTGGTGCCGTTGAAATGGGAGAGACCGAAGTCCCAATCGCCGATGTAGTGGCTCCAGCGCAGGGCGAAGTCCGGATGCCGCTGCTCCCGCTCCGATTCGTAGAATGCCAGATCGGGATCGACCCGGGGATGGGTGCGCAGACGGCCCTCCTCGCCGGGGAAGCTGCGCTCGCGGAATCCCGGCAGCAGGAACATATCGAGAATGCCCCACTCCCGCTCCAGGGAGAGCTTGAGCATCGGTTGACCCAGTTTCTGCTCCCCGTCCGGGTTCTCCACCAGATCGGTCTGGTTGATCACGTCGACCAGGTGCAGCGCCTCGGTGACGCCCCAAAAGACCTTGCCGACACCGAGGCGGGTCTCGAAGCCGTCGCCGGCGTAGGTCCAGATCAGCTCCCGCAGATCGGCGTGGCTGCGCTCCGAATCCTGGCTGTCGAATCGGGCGAAGGGCACCAGGAGCAGACTCTGCCGGCCGTTGTCCCAGCGATGGTAGTACTCGGGCTGGGCGGCCAGGGAAAGCGTGGCGTCCGACTGGTCGTCGTCGAGGGCCGTCTGCGGGAAGTATCGCCCCTGAGCTTCCAGGTATCCGCTCCATTCGCCACCGAACACTAGCCCGGGGATCGATAGCAACAGAGCGGCCAGCAACCACGGCGAGCAACCACGGCGGCCCACCCTGTATCGAAACGGCGCAATCGTGCGCCTCACCAACTCGAAGCTCAAAACTAACAACTCAAAACTCTTCTGTCTCAACGTGCCCGCTTGAGGCTGTTTTTGTTGAAGTCGCCCTCGCCGAGCCCGGTGCGGAATCGGTACTGCTCCCAGGTCAGCAGGGTGCTCTTGCCGGTCTGGTGGTTCTCCATGTACATCTGGTCGGCGCGCCAGTATTTATCCAGGTATTGCTGGTAGCCGCGAAACACCAGAGTTTTGAGCAGGGCGTTCTTGCGGTCGTGGTAGACGATCTTGAGCGGGATGTAGCGCTCCTGGTCGACCCAGACCTGCTGGCGGGTATAGCCGGAGTTGGGATCGACCGGGTAGCGTTCGATGAGGAAGGCCGGCTTGCCTTCGAACTGCTCTTCGCCGATGAATTTGTAGGTGTACTTTTCCACCTCCTGGGAGGCGATGTCCTCGTAGGCGAATTCGCTGCCCATGAAGGGACCCGATTTGTTGCGCGAGGCGATGCGCTTGACCCGCTTCAGGGCCGGCAGGTAGAGCCACTGGTCGTCGTCGCCCACCTTGTGGGAGAAACTCAGCAGGGCGGTGCCCTTGACGTCCAGGGGCTCGTCGAAGATGACCAGGGTCTTGTCACCGTCGCTCTCCATCTCCAGGGTCTTGTTGCGCATGTTGCGCAGGCTCTCCTCACCGTGACGGTTGCGCAACAGCATGGTCATGCTGGCCTCGAAGTCGTGAAAGCCGGTGTCCCTGTGTTCGATCTCCCGGGCGATCTCCAGACCGCGCTGTTCGGGCGTCAGTGCCTGCACCGCGCAAGGCGCAAGCAGGGTCAACAGGAGCAGGTATCTCATGGTCTTTTTCCTCCGAAAGCGATCAGCAGCGGGGGCAGGAACAGGAAATCGGCTGCCAGCGCCAGACCCAGGGTGATGGCGGTCAACAGCCCCATGCCCGCATTGAGCTGGAAATGGGAGAAGGCGAGGATGCCGAAACCGACGATCAGCACCAGCGAGGTGACCCACAGCGCGGTGCCGACGGTGGAGAAGGCGTAGCGCACCGCGTCC
>JBNLGI010000131.1:0-10387 GCA_050305975.1 Sedimenticolaceae bacterium
GCTCTGCGGTATGCAGCCTGGACTGATCGCCGCGGCGGATCCTGCGGAGATCGATGGGGTGCTGGCGATGGGCGGGAGACCGGTCTGGATGCCGACAACCATGGTTGCGGCCGATACAGGGATTCAGCACAGCTGGGAGATCACCTCGGATTCACTGGCGGCCTGGCTCGCCGGTCAGCTGGGTGCGGACAAGCTGCTGCTGGTCAAATCCGCTGCGCTCGATGCCGACAATCTGTCGGTGGAGACCCTGATGGAGCGTCGCTTTGTCGATCCCCGATTCGCACACTTCATGCACCGGGCCGAGCTGGAAGTCTGGACCATGGCTCAGCATGACCATGCCCGTTTCGGCGCGGTCTATCGGGGTCTGGAGGGCGCGACGCGGATACTCGCCTGAAGTTTGGATTGGAGGTTCACTGCGTTTCAGGATAGGGCATTGGACAAAACATCATTCGCGATCGCTGGGCCCTTCGCTCTCAATTTCAGCCCTCACCCGGGTATCCCACACACCGGCACTCGCCCGCAAAAAATAACGGCATAGCCGTTCACTCTCAACGAAGTGGGAATGATATTCCCGAGATAGCCGGAAATTACGCACTAAAATGGGGCGTTGACGCACTGTTTTATCGGCATTTTCGTCACGATTTTGACGATATCTGTCACATCGGGCCTATCACACTTTAGGTCTAACCTCCTATTTGTGATTTAACTTCATGATTTATTGGAGATTGAGCAATATCAATGCGTGTGGGCATGAAATATGCGGAATATTATTAAAATCTGTTGTTTCTGCCGGCCTCGCTCGGGATGCACACCCTTCATGAAAAAAGTGCGGCACTCAAAGGCAGTCGGAAGGGATGGCAGATTTCCGATGGCCTGTCGGCAGCGGTACGGAGACCACTCAGAGAAAGGTCGTCAAGTGTTGGAGCGTCGTTACTTGCGACCCTGAACAATGGGAGTCTCCTATGGAACTTTGTGCTGTATTGCTGTCTTGGGTGTTCACACTGTCGGATTTCCAGCGTGTCGACGATCAATGTCCGGAAATGCGCATGGTCACGCACAGCTGGTTGGAAGAGCAGGCGTGCAATGGACGTTCTTGCAAGGTGTTGGGCTGGTATCCGGGCGAAGGCGACGTGGTCTACCTGGATGACCGCATGGATCTGGAAAACAATATCTTCCATACCTCCATCGCTTTGCACGAACTGGTCCACTGGCTGCAGGGCCGTGAGGGCGCAGGGCTCGAAAACTGCGAACAGAGCATCGCGGCTGAACGTGTAGCCTACAGTATCCAGGGCCAGTATCTGGTCGAGTACGGAACCTATTATCCGGTCGGCTCTGTGGTTCCGATGCTGCGTTGCGAGGAACCTGTTGCCAAGACCGTAGCCGCCGATCTCTAGCAAGGTCCGGTTGCGCTCACCGCTGACCGGCAGGGCCGGTCTGTGGAGGCGCGCTGCGGCCGGTCTCATTCCACCTTTGCAACACTCTCTGTGTCACACGCCCCATAATCTCCACACTTGCAGATCCGGGTTTACGTTCAGCGACAATCTGTCGGGACCCGTGGCATTCTGGTTGACGATACCCCATTTGCCACAGCCTCATTCCGATCGCAGATGCTTACCGCATCGGTAGTTCGCGGTCACCGCGGAGATCACTCCAAAGAGTCAAAATCCACGAGTCAGTAGCGCTTTGCCCAGCCTGATTGGATCTAAACTTGCATGATGTATCGAGTGCCAGGTTGACGCTTCCCCGGCGCCCCAGGATACTTGATGGGCCAGGGAAAAGGCCTGCCTCATAATATTCGGAGCCAACCTTTGCAGAATCCGTCTCAAACATTCGCCGTCAGCGTGCACCCGGGTGAGCTGCATTTCAACGCCGCCCACTTCATCACTTTCAACAACAGTTGCGAGAATCTTCACGGACACAATTTTCATGTCCGTATCCAGGCCTGGGGCGACAACAACGAAGATGCCTTTGTGATCGATTTCGTCCAGCTCAACGGGCTGGCGGCGGATATCTGCCTGGAACTCCACGACAAGATCCTGTTGCCGGGTACCAGCAAGGAGGTCAGCATCGAACAACGGGACGGTCAGGTGGAGGTGGTGAGCTACGACAAACGTTTCTCACTGCCAGTGGGTAATTGCCGCATTCTGCCCATCGCCAACACCACCGCCGAAATGCTCGCCTGGTACATCATGGAGTCCCTGCTGCCGATACTGGAGGCGCATAACGCCCTGACCCACGTGGCTACGCTCGAGATCGCCGTCGAGGAGGCCGACCGGCAGTGGGGCATCTGCCGACGGGAACTGGGCGATGAGCAGGCCTGAAGTGAGGCTGCCGAGGGACTGTCGACGTGGCTGAAAAGATCCTTTTTCTGACCGGTTCACTGGCTGAGAAACCGCTGACCCGGGTGCTCGAGGAGATGGCGGCGGAAGAGTTCGAATGGCGGGTGCACAATCTCGGTCTCAAAGTGGCGGCGTTGATGACCGCCGATATGATCAGACGCCGTCTCAGCGACATCGGCGATGCAGAACGGATTCTGGTGCCCGGTCGCTGCCGGGGCGATCTGGATGTCCTGACCGACCACTTCGGCATCCCGGTGGAGCGGGGCCCGGAGGAGCTGATGGATCTGCCGCGCTTCTTCGGCAAGGAGGGCAGGCGCCCCGACCTGAGCGCATATGATGTGCGCATCTTCGCCGAAATCGTGGATGCGCCTCAGCTCTCCATCGACGACATACTGCGGCGGGCAGCGCGCTACGCCGCGGACGGCGCCGATGTGATCGATCTGGGATGCCTGCCGGAGACACCTTTTCCCCATCTCGCCGACAGTGTGCGGGCGCTCAAGGCCGCCGGCTATCGTGTCAGTGTCGATTCGATGCAGTCGGAGGAGTTGCTGGCCGGTGGCCAGGCGGGGGCCGACTACCTGCTCAGCCTGCACGAAGACAACCTCTGGATCGCCGAGCAGGTCCCCTCCAGGCCGGTGCTGATCCCCGCCAAACCGGGCGACCTGGACTCGCTGCAACGGGCCATGCGAAGACTCGACGAAAAGGGTAGAACCTATATCGCCGATCCTATTCTCGATCCGATCCATTTCGGCTTCACCGACTCCATCGTGCGCTATCAACGACTGCGGGACCAACATCCCTATGTGGAGATCATGATGGGCGTGGGCAATATCACCGAACTGACGGAGGCGGACACTACCGGCATCAATGCGATCATGATGGGCATCATCTCCGAGATGCACATTACCAACATACTCACCACCCAGGTCAGTCCGCACTGTAGCAGCGCCGTGCGCGAGGCGGACGCCGCACGCCGCATCATGTACTGGGCGCGGCAGGAGAGGAGCCTGCCGAAACAGGTCGACAGCCGGCTCACCGGGCTGCACGAGCTCAGGCCTTTCCCCTACAGCGCCGACCAGATCCGCGAACTGGCCGCCGAAATTCGCGATCCCAATTTCCGCATCCAGATCAGCAACGAGGGCGTCCATCTCTATAACAGGGATGGCCTGGTCACCTATCACGACCCCTTCGACTTCTATCCGGAACTGGGACTGGAGCACGACGGCGGACACGCTTTCTACCTCGGTGTGGAGCTGGCCCGGGCCCAGATCGCGCAACAGCTCGGCAAGCGCTACGTGCAGGATCAACCGTTGCGATGGGGTGCGGCCCTGCCGGAGGTGGAGCAGGATCTCGAACGCCAGGACGAGGCGGGAACCACCATGAAAAGAGAGGCCGGTAAAAGCTCATGATCCATGAAGTCATCGTCACCTGCCGCAGTCCGGAGGGGCAGCAACAGATCGCCCCCATGGGGGTCACCTGGCAGGCTGGGGAGGTGGTGATCGCGCCGTTCCGCCCCTCGCGGACCCTGGACAACATCCTCGCCGGCGAGTGCGCGGTCATCAACTATTGCGACGATGTCCGCATCTTCGCCGGCTGCCTTACCGGGCGCTACGACTGGCCCCTGGTCGAAGCCGAACGGGTGGCCGCGCCGCGCCTGGTCGATTCGCTGGCCCATACCGAAGTCCGTCTGCTGCGGGTGGAGGAGGACGAGACCCGTCCTCGCCTCATCTGCCATCCCGTCTACGAGGCCTGTCACCGTCCCTTCCGCGGTTTCAACCGGGCCCAGGCGGCGGTGCTGGAGCTGGCGATACTGGTCAGTCGCCTGCATATGTTGCCGGCGGACAAGATCGAACACGAGATCGCCTATCTCACCATCGCCGTCGACAAGACCGCCGGCGAGCGGGAACGGGAGGCCTGGGGCTGGCTGATGGCGCGGGTGGAGGCGTTCCGCCGGCAACAGCCCAGGGAGGGCGCGCTATGACCCGTATGCTGGCCAGTGTGGTCGACGTCCAGGAGTTGCAGCAGGCCATCGCCGGCGGTGTCGACATCATCGATCTGAAGAATCCCCACGCCGGGGCGCTGGGTGCGCTGCCCGCTGAAGTGATTCGGCAACTGGTGAGAGAGACCGCGGGGCGTTGTCCGGTCAGCGCCACGGTCGGTGACCTGCCCCCCGAACCGACGCGCCTGACAGCGGCCATACGAGAGACCGCGGAGTGTGGCGTCGACTATGTCAAAGTGGGCTTTTTCGGCAACCAGAACCTCGCCGAATGCCTGCAGGCCATCGCCACGCTCACTGAGCGTATCTCCGTGGTGGCGGTCCTGTTTGCCGATCGTCAGCCGCCAATGGAGCGGCTGGAGATATTTGCCGCGACAGGCTTCCGCGGCGTCATGCTGGATACCGCCGGCAAGCGCGGAGGCGGGCTGCTCGAGCATATCGATCTGCCACAACTCGAACGCTTCGTGGCCGAGAGCCGGCAACTGGGCATGTTCTGCGGACTCGCGGGTTCCCTGAGGCTGGAGGATGTGCCGGTGCTGCTGCCGCTGCAGACCGATTATCTCGGCTTCCGGGGCGCCCTCTGCGAGGGCAGTCAGCGGACTGCGGTGATTTCGCCTCGACGGCTGCGGGAGATACGTGATGCGGTCTCGGCGTCAGCCGGGTTCACCCTGGCGAAGGTTGCCGGAGGCGAGTCATGACACTGAATCCGACAGCGGGTCGATTAGGCGCAAACGGTTCATGGCCGGAGCTGCGCGACGACTGGATCGAGGCTGTCTCCGCCAGCCCTGCTTTCGTCTTTGACGAGGCGCGTCTGAGAGCGAACCTCGAACTGCTGAACCGGATCAGAGCGGCCAGCGGATGCCGGGTGCTCTATTCGATCAAGGCCTGCCCCTTCATGGGGCTGCTGACCCGGATGCGCGGCCGGGTGGACGGCTTCTCGGTGAGTTCTCTGTTCGAGGCGAAACTGGCGCGTGAGGCGCTGGCGGGTGAGGGCACCCTGCACATCACTACACCCGGTCTGCGCCGGGACGAGATGAGCGAACTCGGCGAGCTGTGCGACTTCGTCAGCTTCAACTCCCTGAGTCAGCTGGAACGGCTCGCCTTCCTGCTGGGCGGTCGGGCCGAAGTCGGCTTGCGCATCAATCCCCAGCTCTCCTTCCTGGACGACCCGCGGTATGACCCCTGCCGTCACCACTCCAAGCTGGGCGCTCCCTTGCCCCAGGTGGCGGCCCAGTGGCAGGCGGGAAGACTCTCCACCAACATCCTGAAAGGACTGCATCTGCATACCAACTTCTCGGCCTGTTCATTCGCACCGCTGGAGCGGACCGTCAGACATCTCGAAAGCCATCTCTCGCCCTGGGTCCGGGATCTCGAGTGGGTGAATCTGGGAGGCGGCTATCTGTTTCAGAACACCGAGGATCTGGATACCCTGCTGGCAACCATCGATCGGATACAGTCGGTGTGGGGGGCGCAGGTCTATCTCGAACCTGGAAAGTCAGTGGTGGAGCAGGCGGGATATCTGGTCGCCACGGTGATCGATACCTTCGAAAGCGACGGCCGTTCGATCGCCGTGCTCGATACCTCCGTCAACCATCTGCCCGAGGTTTTCGAGTATCAACGATCGCCCGCGCTGCTGAATGAACACACAGACGGTCCCTGCCGGATAACCCTGGCGGGTTCCACCTGTCTCAGTGGCGACCTGTTCGGCGAATTCGGCTTTCCACGGCCGCTGCAGATCAATGACCGTGTGGCGTTCCGGAATGTCGGAGCCTACAGCCTGATCAAGGCCTCCCGCTTCAATGGACAGAATCTCCCCTCGATCCATCTGCTCGGCGAAGACGGGGTCCCGAGGCTAGTGAAAAGCTACGACTACGAGGACTACCGTCGTCAATGGAGCGATACCGAGCCGGTTCAATGCAGATCGAAGACGGTTTCGGGATAGTTCGATGAACAGCTGCAAGCCCAAGGACTTCATCGAGACCGGTGAGGGATTGATCTTCGCCGTGGTGACGGAAGACCCGGAGGAACAGCGGGTCCTCTCAACCCTGCGCTATCGCCTAACCGACAGCGGTTATCGCAAGCTCTCCACCCGCGAAGCCAACGAGTTGCTGAATAGCCATCACCGGGACTACCTCTTCTACTCGAAATCCAGGGACGTGACGCTACATGGCGTCCAGCGCGACAGGATCGTGCGCCACCATCGGCCGCGCCAGCGATTGCAGGAGATCCGCCACAGAGCGCCGAACGACGAGATGGAGGAGAAGCTGCAGCGTCTGGCTTCGCTGTTCGAGGCGCAGGGACTGGACCTAGGACAGATGGGAATCACCGGCTCCATGCTGATCGGGGCGCACAAGCAAGACTCCGACATCGATCTGGTGCTCTACCGGCGCGACACCTTCTTCCAGGCCAGGGAGATCATCCAGAGACTGCTCGCCGGGAAAGCGCTCGAGCCGCTGGATGAATCCCTCTGGCGGGATGCCTACGCGCGGCGCGGCTGCACGCTCTCCTACGAGGAGTACCGCTGGCACGAACAGCGCAAGTTCAACAAGGCGGCTATCGCCCAGACCAAGTTCGATATCAGCCTGCTTACATCCGACCGTTGGCAGGACCTGCTGCGTTATAGAAAACACGGCAGATTCAGTCTGCGGACAACCATCGCCAATGACGAACACCGCTTCGACTACCCCGCTCGCTACCTGCTGGAGCATCCAACCATACACGAAGCGGTGAGCTACACCGCGACCTATGCGGGCCAGGCTCTGCGAGGTGAGCAGGTGGAGATTCAAGGCCAGCTGGAAGTCTCGTCAGTGGGCCATCTCCGGCTCGTCATCGGCACCGATAGGGAGTCACCCAATGAGTACATCAAAGTCTTGCCGCAGCGTGATCATTGAGTCACGCAACACCCTTCAGAGCGCCTTTGCACTGGCTCTGTTTCTGTTCGCCGCCGCTTTGCTGACACCCGGCGGAGCAAGTGCGGCGACGGGCTCGAGACTGGCCGTGCTTCCCTTCGAACTCGTCGACAACATACCGACGCCCGGCAGCGAGGAGCGCAACGCGCAGAGGCTCGAAAAGCTCACCCGATACATCGCCCAACGGATCGGGGACGAGGGCATCTTCGAGGTGGTTCCGCAAGCGCAGGTGGACGATATCGTCGACACCGCCCAGCTAGGTACCTACATCCACACCTGCAACCGTTGCGAAATCGATCTGGCCAGGCAGGCGGGAGGCGACCGGGTGATGGTCGGCTGGATCTACAAGATGAGCCTGCTCATCCTGACCATGCATATCGAAATCAAGGACGTGACGAGCGGACAGACACTGCTCAGCAAGGCCTACGATTTCCGGGGCGACAACGAGAAGGCCTGGTTGCGCGCGGCCGATTATATGGTGCGTGATCTGGGGGAGATAATGGCCAGGCAAGCGCCTTGATGGATACCAGCGACGGTGCGGCAAGTCGCACCCTACACACTATCCCTGTAGGGTGCGGCTTGCCGCACCGAAAACCCTCTTCGTTACACAGTCACATGGTCGGCACCACGAACTCGGTCTGATCGGGCAGCTCGTCGGGCCAGGTCGCGTTCACCGTCTTGAGGCGGGTATAGAAGCGCACACCGTCGGGTCCATGCACATGCAGGTCGCCGAACATGGAACGCTTCCAGCCACCGAAACTGTGGTAGTGACCTGCCCCCTTTCTTTCATGCCGGGAAGTACTTCGCATCACGAGTTTTCCCTCGATGCGTATTGATTCGTCAGACACAAGTTGCCTTGTCTCGTAATTCATTTTTATACAGTATTAGCTCTTAAGTAAATCCGAACATAAATAACTGGCAATTTCGCCCTCGCTTGTCTGGTGTGACATATTCGCATCTCTCAAAGTGAGTCAACCAAGCGCCCTTAATCTCAAGCTGATCGGCCATTGGAGCGCGCACACCATTTATGGATGCACAATACAGCTGATATTGGTCGTTGTATTTACCATGCTTTACCGCTCTGGCAATATCAAGCCAATCGTTCTGAATCTCTTTCTCAGACAACTCGAGATCGGATGCGCGGATAATCTTATTTCCATTCAGATCCTTTTCAGAAATCCATGCCTTCGCCGAAGACTGAGACAGAGATAGATGGAGAATTTCTAAATCGACCGACGAATCAATCGCCTTAGCAGATTCTATGAGTGGAGCGGCAAGTAAGGACAGCAATCGTTGATTCATCAATTGTCCGTGGTAAGGGCTTACATAATATTGGGCTCGGATTCCCATCAAGCCGTTAAAAAACTTGTCTAATAGCACAGTGTCAAGCGGGATATACCAAGCCGGTCGTATGCACTGTAATTTCTCAAGAAGTGGATCATCGCCACTATACTTCCCGACTTCAGGTTCCATCCTAAACCGTTGGTTCGCCTTATCAACGGTACGTACCGCCGCTTCAATCTCATGAGCTAAGTCATCAAACGTCTGCGCACCGCTCAGATAGTTACGGTTGACAATATCTGTTCCATATATCCATGGCTTACGTTCGTTCATCGTCGAAGGATTTTATGTGTCTAACGCCATAATCAGTTGCCCCGTAGGCATCACCTGGATTAAAGGGGGTCTAAAAGGGTGGGCGGTGACAAATAAGAATACGATGGATTATCAGTTGTCACCGACTCCTATTTCTCTCTACTTCCCTTATTGTTTGGAACAACCTACTTAGCTTGCTCACCAGGAAACAAGACATCCCAGACACGAGTAATTATAAAATCTCTTGCCTCTTCTTCGTTATCAGCCGGATAAGCTTCATATTCATCATTTTCCAAGAACTCAATCAATGAAATCTCGCTGTCAGATAAAACGCCGAGTAGCTCCTCCTTTATAGCCGCCTTCCATTCTTCATTAGAAGCAGCTCTAATAAGCGCTGCTTGTTCTTGAGACTCAGACAGGCCTACATCAATAGAAAACACTGAAGTTAGTATATTTCTTAGTCTTGGATATTGTTTCATCATCATAATTCTACTGGGAAAATTGTAACCGTCTCCCAAACTTTTGTTTGAGGGTTTAGTTCATATGTCGCCTGAACACTTCGTAGATTCTCAACTTTAGCGGGTGGGCCCTGCAATTCTTGTCTGTATCGACTGCTCGACATGCGTTTATATCCCCGACCTAGGTCTTGCCCGAGATCCCCAATATCACCAGCCTTGACCGTGATAAATGTCTCTCCAGGTAACAGTTCGGAGACTTTCCGTTGAAATGCCGAACTATTACGCACTGTCTGATCCGCAGCCACAAGTAGCTCATCTGAGTGAAAGGCAGATGACAATGGAGGAAGAATTACCTGGCCATTTTCCTTAACCTTGACAAGTCCATCAGGTGCAACTCCGGTCAACGCACGGCGCTGCAATTGATGATCAGTCACAGCTCCACCATGGCGAGCTATGGAATGTGCATCAGGGTGGCTTGTTACAAGTTCCAAATGCTCTGGATTAATCTTGTTTGGAGCACCTGCACCTGCCCGCATCCTGGAGCTGCTATTAAGTTCTAACTCACCAACAACCCCATCATACTCGCCTCCATCCGGGCCGTCTCGTGGCTCGATGGTCTTGTGATCCGGTTTCTCTAAATTCTCATAGAGCCACGTTCCTGTCTGGCTCTGTACCTGTTTGCTGCCTGCATTTTGTTTGAGTTTCTGCGCAAGTTGTTTGAGGGTTTTGCCCAGACTTCCAAGTTTGTTTGCATGGCGCACCTTGGCAGTCACTGCCAGTGTGGCGCCCATGCCCAGGGTGAGGGCGGTGATCAGGATGTCCACCGCGATTTCCGTGAGCATCCCGGCACCAGTTTCGGTGATCTCCAGGCCGTGTTGTGCGTCGACGTAGTCTTTGGTGAAATCGAGCAGCAGGGCCTGAGTTTCTTCATCGTGCCAAAGAAAGTTGAGCAGGCTCTGGGCCTCGGCCCACTGTTCCCGGGTGATGCTGCGCGGATCGATGCCGAGGACATCGATCAGCTCCTGGAACTCTGCCTCTTCGAACTGTTCCAGGAAGGTTTGGAGGTAACGCTCTTCGTCGGCGTGGCGCCAG
>JBNLGI010000132.1:0-10805 GCA_050305975.1 Sedimenticolaceae bacterium
TCCTCCTCGGGCTCCTGGTCGACCAGTTCGAACACGCTCTCGGCGGCGGCCAGCCCCGGTTGCAGCTGCTCGTTGATGCGGATCAGATTCTTCACCGGCGACATGGTCATGGCCAGGGCGCCGATGAAGGAGACGAAGCTGCCGACCGTGAACTGATCCGCCAGCGACTGCATGGAGGCGTAGTAGACCACTCCGGCGAGACCGAACACCATGATCAGCTGGCCGGCGGGCGAGGCGAGGGCCGCCGCCATGCTGCGCTTCATGTGAAAGCGGCGCAGCCAGTTGGTGATCTCGGCAAAGCGTTTGCGCTCGTACTCCTGGCCGCCGTACAGCTTGACCACCTTGTTGCCCTGAATGCTCTCCTCCAGCACATGGGTCATCTCGCCCATGGTCTCCTGGATCGATCCGCTGAGGCGACGCAGCCGCTTGCTGATGGCGTTGACCAGCAGGCCGATGAGGGGGCCGATGACGAGGATGGATAGGGTCAGCCGCCAGTCCAGGTAGAGCATCCAGGCGAGCAGGCCGAGCACCGACAGGGAGTCCCGCACCAGCACGATCAGGACGTCGGTTGAGGCGGAGGCCACCTGCTGCACGTTGAAGGTGATCTTGGAGAGGATGGTGCCCGTGGGGTGGTCGTCGTAGTAGCGGTTGGGCAGCGTCATCAACTGCTCGAACATGGCGTTGCGCAGATCCATGATCACCTTGTTGGCCACCCACTGGATGGCGATGGTGCCGCTGTAGGTCATGATGCCGCGCACGATGAAGAGAGCGATCAGCGCCAGCGGCATGAGCCGGATCGTCTCCAGGTCCTTCTCTACGAAACTGCCGTCCAGCAGGGGTTTGAACAGGGCCGCCAGCAGGGGTTGGGTCAGCGCCAGGATGACGGTGAACAGGATCGAGAGGGCAAAGACCTTGCGGTAGGGACGCACATAGCCGAGCAGGCGAAGGTAGAGTTGTTTACTGGTCATGGGTTGCGTGGATGCCTGCGACTGTCCCTTGGGTGGTGTGCTGCCAGCGGTGATTTTACGCATCACCCGTGCTTATCGCCAGAAAGCAGGGGGATCGTGTTACCATACAGGCCGTTTTTTTCGCGAACAGACCCGACATGTCCATCGATATCCCCTCCTTCGATCAGGCCCGCATTCTGGTGGTCGGCGACATCATGCTCGACCGCTACTGGCACGGCGACACCGGCCGCATCTCGCCCGAGGCGCCGGTGCCGGTGGTGCGCGTCAGCGATGACGAAAACCGTCCCGGCGGTGCCGGCAATGTGGCGCTGAACATCGCCGCGCTGGGGGGAGGGGTGACGCTGACCGGGCTGGTGGGCCGGGACGAACCGGGCGAGGCGCTGGAGCGGATGCTCGACGCCGCCGGCGTGCGCTGCAGCTTCGATCGTCTGGACGGTTTTCCCACCATCACCAAACTGCGCATCATCAGCCGCAACCAGCAGTTGATCCGGCTCGATTTCGAGGACGGCTTTCCCTTCGAGAGCAGTGAGGCCTTGATGTCGCGCTACAAATCGCTGCTGCCGGAGTGCGACCTGGTGGTGCTCTCCGATTACAACAAAGGCACGCTGCAGAACACCCAGGGCTACATCCAGGCGGCCCGGGAGAAGGGCAAGCGGGTATTGGTCGATCCCAAGGTGCGGGATTTCGAGCGCTACCGGGGGGCGACCCTGGTCACTCCCAATCTGAGCGAGTTCGAGTCGATGGCCGGCGAGTGCAAGGACCAGGATGAGCTGGTGCGTCGCGGTGAAGAGGTGATGATCCAGTACGAACTGGAGGCCCTGCTGATCACCCGCGGCGAACACGGCATGACCCTGCTGCAGCGCGGCCAGCCCCCGCGCCACATGCCGACCCATGCGCGCGAGGTGTTCGACGTCACTGGCGCCGGCGACACCGTGATCTCGGTGCTGGCGGCCGGTCTGGCGGTAGGTCTGCCCATGGACGCGGCCACCCATCTGGCCAATGTGGGCGCCGGCGTGGTGGTGGGCAAGCTGGGCACCGCCTCGGTCAGCGTGGACGAACTCAAAGCGGCCCTGCTGGAGCAGCACGTCACCCATCGCGGCGTGGTGAGCGAGGAGGAGCTGATGCGCCTGGCGCAGATGGCCCGCCTGCAGGGCGAGAGCCTGGTCTTCACCAACGGCTGCTTCGACATCCTGCACGCCGGTCACGTGACCTACCTGGAGCAGGCGAGCCGTATCGGCGACCGCCTGGTGGTGGCGGTCAATGTGGACGAGACGGTGCGTCAGCTGAAGGGGGCCGATCGTCCGGTGAACACATTGGAACGGCGCATGACCGTGCTCGCGGCGCTGGCCTGCGTCGACTGGGTGGTGCCCTTCAGCGAGGAGACGCCGGAGCGGCTGATCTGCCGTCTCAAGCCCGATTTCCTGGTCAAAGGGGGCGACAACGTGCCTGACGATATCCCGGGCGCCCGCTGCGTGCGCGAGAACGGCGGCAAGGTGATGGTGATGTCCTATGTGGACAACGTCTCCACCACCGGACTGATCCGCGAGATCCGCGCCCGCGATCAGTGACGCTGTTGGGCACCGCGAACACAGCCGATTCCGTGCAGGTCGATGTGGCCGTCTTCGGTGGCGGCATCGCCGGACTCTGGCTGCTGGGCCGCCTGCGCCGGGCCGGCTACTCGGCCGTCCTGCTCGAATCCGACGGCATCGGCGGGGTGCAGACCCTGGCCTCCCAGGGCATCATCCACGGCGGCACCAAGTACGCCCTGACCGGCAAGCTCACCGGCTCATCCCAGGCGATCAAGGCGATGCCCGGCATCTGGCGCGCCTGTCTGGAGGGCGACGGCGAACTCGACCTGAGCGCTGTGCGGGTGCTCTCCGACCACCAGTTTCTCTGGTCGACGGCGGGACTGGTCTCCCGCGTGGCCGGTTTCTTCGCCGGCAAAGTGATGGAGAGCCGGGTGCGGGAGGTCACGGGCGACGAGCGCCCTGAGCTGTTTCGCGATCCCGGCTTCAAGGGGGTCGTCTACCGTCTCGACGAGCCGGTGCTCGATACCGCTTCCCTGGTCGCGACGCTGACCCGCCAGTACGGCGATCATGCCTTTGCCTATTCCTGGCCGGACGGGCTCTCATTCGAAACTCCGCGCCGTTTCCGTCTGCGCGGGATCTCGGGCGACTGGCTGACGCTGGAGACCCGCTGTACGGTGTTTGCCGCCGGCGCCGGCAACCAGGCACTGCTGCAGCAGCTCGATCGCCCGCAACCGGCCATGCAGCGGCGGCCGCTGCAGATGGTGATGGTGCGGGGCAAGCTGCCGCCACTCTACGCCCACTGCCTGGGCGCCAGCGCCAATCCCCGGCTGACCGTCACCAGCTATCCCGCCGCGGGGGGCGAGACGGTCTGGTATCTGGGGGGCGAGGTGGCCGAAAAGGGCGTCGGTTTGAGCTCCGAGGCCCAGGTGGCGGCGGCCAAGCGGGAGCTGGCGGAACTGTTGCCCTGGGTGGACCTGAGCGGCCTGGCCTGGCGTACCCTGGCGATCGACCGGGCGGAGCCGCAGCAACCCGGCGGAAGGCGTCCCGACAGCAGCTTTCTGCACGTGGACGATGGCCTGCTGGTGGCCTGGCCGACCAAGCTCGCCTTCGCCCCGAGGTTGGCGTCCCAGGTGTTCGAGGCACTCGACGAACAAGCCATCCGGCCGAGCGCCAATGGGGCGATCGCGTTGGAGCTCTCGGCGCCGGCCCCGGCGCCGCTGCCCTGGGAGGGAGATGGGAAATGGATCTGAGACCGCTCGGCTCGACGGGTATCGAGGTCAGCCCCCTGGGCCTGGGCTCGGTCAAGTTCGGCCGCAACCAGCAGGTGAAGTACCCGGCCGGATTCCAGATTCCCGATGACGCGGAGGTCAGCCGCCTGCTCGCCCTGGCCGCCGAACTCGGTATCAATCTGATCGATACCGCGCCCGCCTACGGCACCAGCGAGGAGCGCCTCGGCCAGCTCCTGCCCGGCAGCCGTCAGCAGTGGGTCATCGTCACCAAGGTGGGGGAGATCTTCGAGGATGGCGTCTCCCGCTTCGACTTCTCGGCCGACCACACCCGGGCCTCGGTGGAGCGCAGCCTGCGGCGCCTGCGCACCGACTATCTCGATGTGGTGCTGATCCACTCCCATGGGGACGACCTGGCGATTCTTGAGCGGGAACCGGTGCTGGAGACCCTGCAGGACCTGAAACGGGAAGGCAAGGTCAGGGCCATCGGCATGTCGAGCAAGACGGTCGAAGGCGGTCTGCTGGTGGTGGAGCGCTGCGACTTGGTGATGGCGACCTGCAATCTCGACTACAACGCGGAGTTGCCGGTGCTGCAGGCGGCGGCGGAGCAGGGCAAGGGCGTACTCATCAAGAAGGGTCTGATGAGCGGCCATGTGGCCGGCGAGGAGGGGGTGCGCCGCTCCATGCAATTCGTCTTCTCGCAGCCCGGGGTCAGCAGCATGATCGTGGGCACCATCAATCCGGACCACCTGATCTCCAACGTGCGGTTGCTGGAATCGGTGTTGTCCGCCAACAGCTGAGCAGTGCGTAGGGTGCGGCTTGCCGCACCGGATCTCCGGGCTCTATTCCGATGTATAGGGATCCGGCAGCCCGGGACGGTTCTTGAACCGCCGATGGACCCAGAAGTACTGCTCGGGCGCCTCGCGCACCGCTGTTTCGATGACCCGGTTGATGCGGGCGGCGTCGGCAGCCAGATCGTCGCTCGGAAAATCGGCGAGCGGTGGCTGGATCACCAGGCGATAGCCTCGGCCTCCCGGCAGGCGGTATCCGAAAAAGGGCAGTACGGGCGCGCCGCTGACCTTGGCCATTCTCGAGGTGCCCAGGTTGGTGGAGGCGGGCACGCCGAAAAAAGGCACCAGGCTGCTGTTGGGGTCGCTGTAGCTTTGGTCCGGTGCATACCAGACCGCCTGGTTCTGTCTCAGGGCCCTGATCACCTGGCGCGCTTCGCCCCGGGGGATGGCGGCGCTGAAGCGTAACTCCCGGTTGCGCCGGAAGGCCCGCTCGATCACCGGGTTCTCGTGTGGGCGGTACATCACGGCAAAGGGGTGGAACAGACTCAGCAGCCGGCCGCTCATCTCCAGGTCGGAGAAGTGGGCGCTGAGCAGGATCGCCCCTCTGCCCTGAGCCATGGCCTGCTCCAGGTGGTGCAGGCCTTCAATGCCCACCAGCTTACGCAGGCGCCGGTCGCTCGACCACCAGGCCATGCCGGTCGTGAGCAGGCCGACCCCCAGGGCTTCGAAATGGCGCCGCAGCAGATCGTTCCGCTGGGTGGTGCTCTGTTCGGGGAAGCAGAGCGCCAGGTTGGTCTCGGCGATGTGTCGGCGGCGCCCGGAGAGGCGCATCAGCCGGCGCCCCAGCCAGTTGCCCAGCTTGACGACGGTGGCATAGGGCAGGCCGCGGCAGATCAGCCACAGCAGTCCCAGCCCGGCAAGGCTGGGCCAATGGCGGATGGCATGGCGCTGACTCTTGGATTTCGACGACACGGCGTGAGCGGGGGAGAGGCTGACTCGGCTGTTTGCAACGGCAATGCAGTATAGGACGATCTGCCCGCCATAGCGAACCAAGCTGACGGGAATCCCTGCAGGTCTCTTATCCAACAACGGAATCGCGTAAACTGATACGCTGTTTTTTTTTACGAGATCTTCACCCTTCAAGCGCTCTGATTTCATTCGCTACCCGGATCCGATAGGGCGAGCGGATCGAAACGGAGCGGGCCGGGCAGATGCGGTGGGTGCCTGAAGGCGCTTCAACTCAAGCCGCGGATAGGGGTTGAGGATCTTACCTTTCATGCTGGCCGGAGCCCATGCGTTACCTCTACACCGTCCTCTTTACACTGCTGATCCCGCTCTATCTGCTGCGGCTCTATTGGCGGGGGTTCAAATCGCCCGCCTACAGAGAGCGCTGGCACGAGCGCTTCGGCCTGTTCGATGACCCGACACGACAGGACGGTATCTGGGTGCATGCGGTCTCGGTGGGCGAGGTGCTGGCCATCTCCCGTTTGGTGCAGCAGTTGCTGGAGCGCTATCCCGACCTGCGGGTGCTGATCACCACAGCGACCCCCACCGGAGCGGAGCGGGTCAAAGCCCTGTTCGGAGACGAGGTGGAGCACCGCTACGCCCCCGTCGATCTGCCCTGGGTGGTTCGTCGCTTTCTGCGCAGCTACAAACCCCGCCTGCTGATCCTGGTGGAGACCGAGATCTGGCCCAACCTGATCCACCACGCCAAGCAGGCCGGAGTGCCGATCTTACTGGCCAACGCTCGGCTCTCCCTGCGTTCCGCCAGACGTTATCATCGGGTGGCCGCTTTGACCCGCGAGGCCCTGCGCGAGATTACGCTCATCGCCCCCCATGGGGAGGCCGACGGCGAACGCTTCCTGACCCTGGGGGCCCGCCCCGAACAGGTGAAGGTGACCGGCAGCATCAAGTTCGATGTCCATCTGCCCGGCAGTCTGCGGGAGCGGGCCGACGTGATGCGTCGCGACTGGGGTGGACAACGGCCGGTCTGGCTGGCCGCCAGCACCCACGAGGGAGAGGACGAGCTGATTCTGCGAGCCCACGCCGAGGTGCGGTCACGGGACGAGAACGCCCTGCTGGTGCTGGTGCCCAGGCACCCGGAGCGCTTCGACCGGGTCGCACAGCTGGTGGAAGAGGCCGGCTTCCCGCTGGTGCGTCGCAGCGAACAGCGTCCCTGCGACGCAGAGACGGCGGTCTTTCTGGGCGACTCCATGGGCGAGCTGACCC
This sequence comes from Sedimenticolaceae bacterium, assembly GCA_050305975.1. Taxonomy (GTDB): domain Bacteria; phylum Pseudomonadota; class Gammaproteobacteria; order Chromatiales; family Chromatiaceae; genus Thiodiazotropha. The sequence continues at coordinate 6,744 of JBNLGI010000132.1, forward strand.
TGTTCATGGGAGCGTCCGATCTGGCCTTCATCGGCGGCAGTCTGGTGCCCCACGGCGGTCACAATATCCTCGAGGCGGCAGCCCAGGGGGTGGCGGTGGTGTTCGGGCCTCATATGTTCAACTTCAGCGAGATCAGCGAACTCTTCCTCTCGCAGGGGGCAGCGGTGCAGGTCGACTCGGTCGATACCCTGGCGAAACAGGTGACCGCCTGGCTCGGCGATGCCAGTGAGCGCAGTCGGATCGGCGAGATGGGGCTGGCCTTGGTGGACAAGAATCGTGGCGCACTGGAGCGTCTGATGCACTTGGTGGACAAGCTGCTGTCGCCCGCTGCTCATAACCATAATTTATGAGACAGCCTGCGGTCCATGGGTTGAGCTGTCGCCACCAAGAGTAAAGGATACCGACAAACGCACAGGCGAAATGCCTTTTGAATGTTGAAAGCGAAAAGGTGTGATGCTGAAGAGTGTCGCTACTTTTTACACCAGCCCGGTTCAAGCTGGGGCTTCCCGAATCTAACCGTCTGAAAACAAGATAGGAATTTATTTCGGTATTTTACTTGCTTAGTTCTTGGAAGGGAGTCAATGGCACTCTCATTCACAAAGGAGCGGTGAAATGAAACCACGCAACAGAATCATTAATTGGATTATGGGTCTCCTTCTGATCTTTCCCCTTGGTGCCTCTGCAAATGTGTTGGTGAAGTGGCAGACGGTTGAATTGGGAGCCGGCGTCAACAGTGTGGAGAGCATGTGGGAGATCAGCGATGCCGCGGCAGCCGGCTCGTTCGGCTTCAACCCGATGGATGTGATCGATTTCTATCTCAAAATCGATACGGTCGATGGGGCCTACCTCTTCACCGATGAGAACATGAGCCAGATCGGAGGCAGTGCGACACCATTCCAGATCGACCCGGATATGCAATTGCATACGCCAAGCGATGTGGGCTTCGAGACCACAGACAACCACATCATCAGTTGGTATTCGGATCCACTGGATCCTTTCAATCCGTCACCCTACGCCTCCTTCCTCAGGTTTGAGTTTTACAATGACGGTGACTATGTGCTTCGCAGCGCAATCGGCCAGTGGAATGTAGTACCCGAGCCCCCGATCTACGCCTTGATGTTGCTTGGTCTCATCGGGGTCTTTGTTGCAAGACGACTGAACATGCAGGCATAACCGTTCATTTCGGACTTCGCTGCTGCAGGGCTGCGCCATTCCTGAGTGAATGGCGCAGTTCTTTGCCCGGCATCCCGGTGATTCAATATGGCTGAGATGTCTCAGAACGCATCACCGGGAATGCGCACCCAGCCTTCCATCAGGATGCGTGCGCTGCGGCTCATCACCACCTTCTCGACGATCCAGTTGCCGTCTTGCTCGCTGGCCGCCGCGCCCACATTGAGGGTGCCGGAGGGGTGGCCGAAGGTGACCGATTCGCGCACGCCGCCGCCGGCGGCCAGGTTGACCAGGGTGCCGGGGATGGCAGCAGCAGTGCCGATGGCCACCGCCGCGGTGCCCATCATGGCGTGGTGCAGCTTGCCCATGGAGAGCGCCCGCACGTTGAGGTCGATGTCGCCGGCACTGATTGCCTTGCCGCTGGAGGCGATGTAGTCGGCCGGAGGCGATACAAAAGCGACCTTGGGAGTGTGCTGGCGCGCGGCCGCCTCCTCGACCCTTTCGATCAGCCCCATTCTGATGGCGCCGTAGGCGCGGATGGTCTCGAAGCGCTGCAGGGCCGCCGGATCCTCGTTGATGGCCCCTTGCAACTCGGTTCCGGTATAGCCGATGTCGGCGGCGTTGAGAAATACGGTGGGGATGCCGGCGTTGATCATGGTGGCCTGGAAGCTACCGATACCGGGCACCTCCAACTCGTCCACCAGATTGCCGGTGGGGAACATGGCCTCGCTGGGGTCCACCGGGCGGATGAATTCGATCTTCACCTCGGCGGCGGGGAAAGTGACGCCGTCGAGTTCGAAGTCGCCGGTCTCCTGCACCTGGCTGCCGCTGATCGGCACATGGGCGACGATGGTCTTTTCGATGTTCTGCTGCCAGATGCGCACCACGGCGACGCCGTTGTCGGGGATGCGCGCCTTGTCCACCAATCCGCAGGCGATGGCAAAGGAGCCCACCGCGGCGGTGAGGTTGCCGCAGTTGCCGCTCCAGTCGACGAACGGCTTGTCGATGGAGACCTGACCGAAGAGGTAGTCGACGTCGTGGTCGGGCCTGTCGCTTTTCGCCAGGATAACCGTCTTGCTGGTGCTGGAGGTGGCGCCGCCCATGCCGTCGGTGTGTTTGCCGTAGGGGTCGGGGCTGCCGATCACGCGCAGGAGGAGTTTGTCGCGGGTCTCACCGGGGACTTGGGCGGGGGCAGGCAGATCTTCCAGATTGAAGAAGACGCCTTTGCTGGTGCCGCCGCGGATGTAGGTGGCGGGGATTTTGATTTGGGGTGGATGGGTCATGGGTTGTTTACTCGTGATTTCTATTCTTCGCTTGTTTATTACCCCCTCTCACCCAGCCCCTCTCCCGCGAGGGGAGAGGGGAGTTGCGTTGGCAGTTGCTCTCTTGCGAGGGGAGAGGGGAGTTGTGTTGGCAGTCGCCCCCTTGCGAGGGGGGAGAGGGGGAGATGTGGTTGGTATTTCCCTGATGGGTGGGAACGCCTCCGTCCCCCTCTCCCCTTGCGGGAGAGGGGCCGGGGGAGAGAGGGTAAACTGCCATCAGGCCGCCCCCGCCTCCAGAAAGTCCTGTGCAAACCGCTGCAGTACCCCGCCCGCCGCGTAGACCGAAACCTCCTCGGCGGTGTCGAGACGGCAAGTGACCGGAATCTCTACCCTCTCCCCGTTGCGTCGATGCATGACCACCGTCAGCTCGGCGCGCGGGGCGCGTTCGCCGACGACGTCGAAGGTCTCGCTGCCGTCGATGGCGTAGGTCATACGGTTCTCGCCCGGCTTGAACTCCAGCGGCAGCACGCCCATGCCCACCAGGTTGGTGCGGTGGATGCGCTCGAAGCCCTCGGCCAGGATCGCCTCCACGCCGGCCAGGCGCACGCCCTTGGCCGCCCAGTCGCGGGAGGAGCCCTGGCCGTAGTCGGCTCCGGCGACGACGATCAGCGGCTGTTTGCGCTCCATATAGGTCTCGATCACCTCCCACATGCGCATCTGCCGACCCTCAGGCTCCAGTCGCGCCAGCGAACCCTGGATGATTTCGCCGTTTTCGTCCCGGCACATCTCGTTGAGCAGCTTCGGGTTGGCGAAGGTGGCGCGTTGGGCGGTGAGGTGGTCGCCGCGATGGGTGGCGTAGGAGTTGAAGTCTTCCTCCGGCAGGCCCATTTTCGTCAGGTACTCCCCCGCCGCACTGCTGGCCAGGATAGCGTTTGAGGGGGACAGGTGGTCGGTGGTGATGTTGTCGCCCAGCACCGCCAGCGGACGCATGCCCTTGAGGCTCCGCTCGCCGGCCAGCGCGCCCTCCCAGTAGGGCGGACGGCGGATGTAGGTGCTCTGGGGACGCCAGTCGTAGAGCGGGCTCTTGGCCGCTTCCGCCGCCTTCACCGCGAACATGGGCGTGTAGATCTGCTGGAACTGCTCCGGCTTCACGTGTTCCCTGACGATGGCATCGATCTCTTCGTCGCTGGGCCAGATATCTTTGAGGGTGACCGGGTTGCCGTTCTTATCGGTCCCCAGCGCATCCCTTTCGATGTCGAAGCGCACCGTGCCGGCGATGGCATAGGCCACCACCAGTGGTGGCGAGGCGAGGAAGGCTTGTGTGGCGTAGGGGTGGATGCGGCCGTCGAAGTTGCGGTTGCCGGAGAGTACCGCAGTGGCGTAGAGATCCCGCTCGATGATCTCCTGCTGAATCTTGGGGTCGAGCGCGCCGCTCATGCCGTGGCAGGTCGTGCAGGCGTAGGCGACGATGCCGAAACCGAGTTTTTCCAGTTCCGGAAGAAGACCCGCTGATTCGAGATAGAGCTTTGCGACCTTTGAGCCGGGGGCGAAGGAGGATTTAACCCAGGGCTTGCGGATCAGGCCGAGTTCGTTGGCCTTGCGCGCCAGCAGCGCGGCCGCTACCACGTTG
>JBNLGI010000133.1:0-14695 GCA_050305975.1 Sedimenticolaceae bacterium
GGCGCGATGCCGACGGCAACGTCTGGCACATGGATTTCTTCCACGCCTTCTACTTCGTCAGCTTCATGGCGAGCACCATCGGATTCGGCGAGATCCCCTACGAATTCACCGCCGGCCAGCGCCTGTGGGTCAGCTTCTGCATCTTCTTCACGGTGGTGGCCTGGCTCTACTCGATCGGCACCGTACTGACCCTGCTCAAGGACGAGACCTTCCAGCGCGCCCTCACCGAGCGACGTTTCGCGCGCAAGATCCGTCATCTGCGCGAAGCCTTCTATCTGGTCTGCGGTTACGGCCAGACCGGCGAGGCACTGGTGAGATCGCTCACCGAGCGCAATCAGCATGCGGTGGTCATCGATATACTCGATGAGCGGGTCAATATCCTGCAGCTGGAGAACCTGCGCGAGTACGTGCCCGGTCTCTGTGGCGATGCCCGGCTGCCGGCGCACCTGGTGGAGGCGGGCCTCAACCACCCGCTCTGCGAGGGTGTGGTGGCGCTGACCAACTCCAACGAGGCCAATCTGAAAATCGCCATCACCGCGAAATTGCTGCATCCGGAAATCGAGGTGATCTGTCGCGCGGACTCCCACGACATCGAAGCCAACATGGCATCCTTCGGCACCGATCACATCATCGATCCCTTCGACACCTTCGCCCTGCATCTGGCCACCGCCATCCAGGCCCCCTGTCTCAGTCTGCTACAGGACTGGCTCTCGCTGGGCCACAGCAATCTGCTGAAAGACCCGGTCTATCCGCCGAGCAAGGGGCTTTGGGTGATATGCGGTTTTGGCCGATTCGGCAAGGCGGTTTACGAAAAACTGCGCCGCGAAGGCCTCGAAGTGGTGGTGGTCGAGGCCAATCCCGATACTACCGGCATACCCTCCACTGCCTTCGTCCTGGGGCGGGGCACCGAGGCGGAGACCCTCTCCCAGGCCAATATCGAACGCGCCGTCGGCCTGGTGGCCGGCACCGACAACGACGCCAACAACCTGTCGATCATCATGACGGCCCGGGAACTCAACCCGGATCTGTTCGTGATCCTGCGCCAGAACCGCAAGGACAACGATCCGGTGATCGAAGCGGTGGGGGCCGATATGGTGATGCTGCCCAGCCAGATCATCGCCAATCAGATCCGGGTACTGTTGGGGGCGCCCTTGCAGCATCAGTTCGTGAAGCTGGTGCTGCATCAGGAGGATGAGTGGGCCTGCGAGTTGATCAGCCGGATTTCAGCCCTGGTCAACCATCACGCACCCGAGGTCTGGGAGGTGGCGTTTACCGAACAGGACTCCCATGCCGTCTGTGCCCATGTGAAACGCGGCAAGTCGCTGACGCTGGCCCAGCTGATGAGCGATCCACGGGATCGGGAGCGCGAACTGCCCTGTATACCCCTGATGCTTCTGAGGCATAATGAGCGCACCCTGCTGCCTGATCCGGGCATCAGCGTGCAGAAGGACGATCACCTGCTCTTCTGCGGTTCACACCAGGGACGGAATCGTATGGAATGGACGCTGCAGAACGAAAACGCGTTGAGCTATATATTAACCGGAGAGACCAGGCCTGAGGGCTGGATCTGGCGTCAATTCAGCAAAAAGGGGACGAGATGAATCAACTTCTGGAGAAACTCCACCACGACCATGTCAACCTGGCTCATCTGCTCGACCTGTTGAGCGCTCAGTTGGATGCCCTGTTTGCGGGGGATGAATCCGATTTCGACCTCAAGATCGAAATGCTCGACTACATCGAGCACTATGCCGAGCAGTACCACCATCCGGCCGAAGACAGGATCAACGAGGTTGCCTTCGGCAAACCCGAATTGGAAGAACACCAGGCTTTGCTCGAGCGTGTGAGCCGTGAGCACGAGGCGCTGCTCGGTATGGCCCGGCATTTCCGTGAGACGCTCGAGGGCGTGATGCAGGGTGAAGTGCTGAGACGCGACGAGGTGGAGACCCGCGGACGGGAGTTCATCGCCCTGCAGCGGCAGCACATCGATCTGGAAGAGCAGGAGATTTTCCCCCTGGTCGACAAGGTGCTGAGCGCGAAGGAGATGGAGAAAATCGAGCAGAAAATCCCGCATATGGACGATCCGGTCTTCCATCGGCAGGACTACAACCGCTTCCGCAGCCTGATCGACTACCTGGAGCTGCACGAGCGGCCGTGAAAGCCGCCGCTCGCCTGACACGGCAGGCTGCGACGGCAGGCAAGCGGCACTGAGTAACCCTCTGGCAGGCAATTTACAACTTTTCAATGGTTTCTGTGCCAGGCTGACCAGTTTAAGGATAAAGATTTCCCTCCCATATGACGCTAAGTTGAGTGTCCGGTGTTGTTGTTCATGAGGCCACTCGCGCATGTCTGCCGCGCAATCAGAACCTTTCCGCTGTCGATTCCTCTGTCTGGCCTGTCTGTTCTTCGGTGGGCTTTTCCTCCAGGCCGTTGAAGCCGGAGAGCAGCGCGTCGCGGCGGAGATCTACGGGGCCGGTTTGCATGAATCGGCTTGGCATTTCAGCGGCTCAAGCGCCTTGTGCGAGCTGACTCACGAGATCCCGCAGTTCGGACAGGCACGCTTTCGTCGTCTAGCCGGTGAACAGCTGAGCTTCCGCATCGACACCTATCAGCCGGTACCGGAGCGGATCGAAGGGGTCTTGCGGGAGGTGTCGCCGCCGTGGAGCCACGCCACGGCCGATTCGCTGGAACAGATCATCACGGTTGAATCTGGCCTCCATCCCATCCGTCTGGACCGCCGTCCGTCCGGCTGGCTGTTCTCCACCCTGGCCAAGGGATCGATCGGCAGCTTCGACATGCTGGATTGGAACGACAGTCGCAAACAGCTTCGGATCCAACTCTCCCCGATCAATTTCCAGCAGGCCAGCCGGGCGTTCAAGCAGTGTGTGCAGGAGCTCAGCCAGGACGGTTACCGGGCGTTGCGATCCACCACCGTCCATTTCGCTCTCGACGTGGATCGGCTCGGCAAGGAGGCCAAAGACGCGCTCACACGCTTGGCGGACTATATCAAGGCGGATTCACGCATCAAGACGATACGCATCAGCGGCCATGCGGACGATCAGGGAGCCATCCGCTACAACCTGCGTCTCTCCGCCCGCCGTGCCAAACGGGTCCGCGACTATCTGGTGCAGATGGGTGTGGAGCGGAAACTGCTTGCGCAGCGCCACTATGGCGAATCCCGACCCAAGGTGCGGGGACGCACGGAGGCCGCCAGGGCCGCCAATCGGCGGGCGGAGATCGAATTGGTCCGTTGACGCGAGGGGTATCGGCGAATGCCATACCCGCGCCAGGCTCGTCGGGTGCGGCTTACCGCACCAAATGGGCGAACCTTCTCCGCTTCTCTGCCAGGATTGACCTGTATTTACGGGATTCAGCCTTCATGGTGCGGCAAGCCGCACCCTACGCGTCGAAACATACTGTAGGGTGGGGCCCAGCCCAAACGAGATTCGATTCAGGCGATGAGCGGTCGATAGTCGTGGTTCAATCGGGTACCTGATCAGAGCCCGAACACCTGCTTGATCGACGCCACCACACGATCGGCGGTATGGCCGTCCCAGAGTTCGGGAGCACTGCCCTGGCCGGACTCGCCGGCGAGCACGGCGTCTATCTTGTCCTCCACGTCCTCCAGGGTGCAGAGTTGGTTGGTGCCCTGGGTGATGGTGATCGGTCTCTCGGTGTTGGGCCGCAGGGTCAGGCAGGGGATGCCCAGGTAGGTGGTCTCCTCCTGCAGGCCGCCGGAGTCGGTGACCGCCAGGCGGCAGTTGAAGACCAGGTTCATGAAGCTGATGTAGTTCTGCGGCTCCAGCAGCTTGATCGCCGGCTTGTCGGCCAGTTCCGCGATCAGGCCGGTGTTCTCCAGGTTTTTGCGCGTGCGCGGATGCACCGGGAAGATGATCGGCATGCGCTTCGACAGGTGGTTGATCATGTCGCACAGCGCCTTCAGCGACTCGGGGCTGTCTACGTTGGCGGGGCGGTGCAGGGTGAGCACCGCATAGTTGCCTTTGTCGACACCGTACTGCTCATAAACAGGGGTGGCCTCGATGGTCTCGCGCATCATCTCCAGTGAGTCGATCATGATGTTGCCGACCCGCACGATCTTCTCCTTCGCCACCCCCTCGTGCAGCAGGTGTTCGTCACCGTCGGGGGAGGGTGTCCAGAGCAGGTCCGCCAAGACGTCGGTGGCCAGGCGGTTGACCTCCTCGGGCATGGTGCGGTCGAAGGAGCGCAGCCCGGCCTCCAGGTGGGCCACCAGCGGACGGTTGAGGCCGGTGGCGGGATCGTTCTCCGAGAGGCTGTAGACCACCTTGGTGGCGGCCAGGGTGCAGGCTATGGTGGAGTTGACGTCGCCCACCACCACCACCATGTCGGGACGCTTCTCCATCACCACCTTCTCGTAGGCCATCATGACCCGGCCGGTCTGCTCCGCGTGGCTGCCGCTACCGGCGCCCAGATGGATATGGGGTTCCGGCAGGCGCAGGTCCTGGAAAAAGGCGTCCGACATGTTGAGATCGTAGTGTTGGCCCGTGTGCACGATCACCGGCTCCAGCGCCTCCTCTTTGCAGAGGGCGTGGTAGAGGGGGGCGATTTTCATGAAATTGGGGCGTGCGGCGGCGATCAGGTGGATGGTGCGGGTCATGGGCGAGGCTTTACTCCGTATCGATGAGTGTTTCTTTATCGGTTTTATTGAGGTTGTGGATTGCTATTCTGGAGCAGACGGGACACGGTTGCCAGTATCAGGCAGCAAACAGGATCATCAGAACCAGCGCATCAGACGCAGGACCCAAAGCGATATGCCGCCGACGACCAACGCCAGCAGGCAGACGACCCAGAAGGCGAGGGGATTGTCGACCCCCGGCATACCGCCCACATTGATGCCCAACAGCCCGGTGAGAAAGCCGAGCGGCAGAAACACGCTGGTGATGATGGCGAGCACGTACATGCGCCGTTCGGTATGTTCGGTCAACTTCTGGGTCAGCTCCTCCTGGGCCACCTGGGTCTGGTCGCGAATGGCGTCCAGGCCTTCCAGATAGCGCTGGGTCTGGTCGGCAGACTCGTTCAGCCGCGATCTGGCTTCGCTGCTGAGCCAATCGAGTTCTATCGACTTCAGCCGTTTGAGGGCGTCCCGCTGGGGCGTCAGATAGCGGCGCAGGTGGATCACGATGCGGCGCATATCGGAGATCTCGCTTCGCAGGTTGCCGCTCTCGTGATCGGACAGGCGCTCCTCGAGCGCCAGGGTGGCGTCTTCCAGGGACTCGATGACACCGTCCATGCGCTTGACCAGGTTCTCGCTCAGCTGGGCCAGAAAACTGCCCTGGCTGCGTGGCCCTATGCCCTTGCTCAGACGCTCCTGCAGATCGGCGATCGAGGCCAGGCGCCGGTGGCGGCAGCTGACGATACGTCGCTCCTCGAGCCAAATACGCACCGAGACCATGTCCTCCGGGTCGGCGCCGGGATTGAGATTGACCCCGCGCAGGATGGTCAGCAGACCGCTCTCGAACTGTTCGCAGCGGGGCCGGCTCTCGTCCGAGGTCAGCACCTTGCGCACGATACGATCGATACCGCTGCGCTCATCCAGCCAACGCATGGAGTTGGGGTGGCTGTAGTCGAGATGGATCCAGATCAGGCCGTGATCCGGCCGCCAGCCGGCAATATCCTCCCAGCCGAGGCGTCTGCCCCCGCCTTGGCCGTCGAGCAGCCAGGCGGTCACCAGGCCGTTGTCATTGTCCGCTGGGAGTGGTGGTGCGGGTGTTTCGCTCATCGCTTCCGGGATTCGTTATCTTTGCGCTCAGCCATCGCGGCTCGTCTCCGTCAGCATAGCCGGTTGTGATCGCCGCTGCAGCAGCTGCAGGGGCTTAGACTTCCCAATAGGGCCGTTCGGAGATCCGCTCGAGCATGAAGTCGAGAAAGGCGCGAACCTTAGGCGACAGGTGGCGCCGTTGCGGATAGACGGCGTAGATGCTGACTTCAAGCGCCGCGTACTCCCGCAGCACGGCCTGCAGCCTGCCGGACTTGATGTCGTCACCGACCACGAAAGTGGGCGTCAGGGTGACGCCGGCCTCCCGCAGCAGCGCCTCCCGCAGACCCAGGCTGTTGTTCATCTGAATGGTTCCGGATACAGGAACCCGGATAACGCTGCCTTGGGGTGAGCGGAAGTGCCATTCGTTGGGCGATTCCTGGTATTTGAAGGTGATGGCGTTGTGGTCGCGCAGAGCCTCCGGTGTGCGGGGGATACCTTGGCGTCGGAAATAGCCCGGCGCGGCGCAAACAACATGACGACAGGGCGCCAGGCGGCGGGCGATCAGCGACGAGTCGGGCAGTTCGCCGATGCGAATGGCCAGGTCGAAACCCTCCTGGACCAGATCCACCCGGCGGTCGTCCAGACTCATGTCCACCGACAGGTCGGGGTGGCGCGCCAGGAAGTCGGGCAGCGCCGGCGCGATGTGCAGGATGCCGAACGACATCGGACAGTTGATTCTCAGGGTGCCGCGCGGGGCGCTCTGCAGCCGGGAGACTTCGGCTTCCGCCTCCTCGAGTTCCTGCAGTCCCAGGCGGCTGCGCTCATAGAAGACGCGTCCCACTTCGGTGAGACTGAGTCGGCGCGTGGTGCGATTGAGCAGACGCGCGCCGAGCCGCTCCTCGAGCCGGGTGACATATTTGCTGATTACCGATTTCGACAGCCGCAGCCGTTCGGCCGCGGCGGTGAAGCTACCGCAATCGACGACCTGCACGAAGACTGCGATATCGCTCAATGAATCCACTGTTCGCCTCGTTTATTCAATATATGTGAACAATATTATTCCAATAAGGCTGATTATAAAACTCAGGATTATCACTATCGTTGTTCTCACAGTCTGACGCGCCACCACAGCGGATTGCCCTGGCGACGAACGACCATCCATCTGCGACTGGAGGACGACCATGAGCCACACGCCCGATCACTCGAAAAAGGCCCTTCACTCAGGGGAGCGGAGAGCCGAGCATCCGATCAGCAGCCTGTTTCTGCAGCGCTGGTCACCACGCGCCTTCGACGCTTCCTGCATGCCCGAGGCGGATCTGTTGACCCTGCTGGAGGCGGCCCGCTGGGCGCCCTCCGCCTACAACATCCAGCCCTGGCGCTTCGTCTACGCCCTGCGGCAGGACGCTGACTGGGAGCGCTATCTGGAGCTGCTCGATCCCTTCAATGCGAGCTGGGCCGGAGCCGCTTCCGCCCTGCTGTTTCTGGTCTCCGACCGGCAGATGCCGAATGGCCGGGAAGCCGATCCTCCAACACTGTCGCAAACCCACAGCTTCGACGCCGGCGCCGCCTGGGCCCAGCTGGCGCTGCAGGCGACGGCGCTGGGATATCAGGCCCACGCCATGGCCGGCATCCGCTTCGATGAGATCCGGCAGCGGCTTTCGATCCCGCACAACTTCCACATCGAGATCGCCGTGGCCATCGGCCGGCAGGCAGAGCCTTCCCGCCTGCCGCCGTCACTGAGACAGCGTGAGACGCCCAGCTCGCGGTTGCCGCTCGACAGGATCGCCTTTGCCGGTCGTTTCCCGGCCCGGTCCCCGCTGGCGATGCCCGCGGACGAGGGCTCGGCCGGGGAGGGTCGGGTATGAACCGCCGTCACCCCGGTTCCGCACCGGTGTCGCAAATGAACACCAGGGGGCTACTGCAGGAACCTGCGGTGTTGCTGCTGCTGACGGGCAGCCTGATCGGACTCAATTTTCCCTTGGGCAAGCTTGCCGGGGAGGCCGGTGTCTCACCGATGATCTGGGCCTTGCTGATCTCGCTAGGCGCCGTCCTGGTGTCGCTGCCGCTGTTGCTGGCAAGCGGGCAGCGGGTACGGCCTTCCCGGCGGGTGTTGCGCTATGCCGCGATCTCTTCACTGGTCTCCTTCGTCACCCCCAACCTGCTGCTGTTCACGGTCATTCCCCATGCCGGCGCCGGCTATACCGGCCTGATGTTCGCGCTGTCGCCGGTATTCACGCTGTTTCTGGCCTCCCTGTTCGGACTGGCAACACCCGACCGCCGCGGACGCGTCGGCATCGCCATTGGTTTGCTCGGGGCGGTGCTGGTGAGCCTGACCCGGAGCGCCGAACCCGCCGCCCCCGACGCCGGATGGCTGCTTGCCGCACTGGCCATTCCCATCGCTCTGGCGGCGGGCAATGTCTACCGCACCCTGGACTGGCCCGAAGCAGCCTCGCCCAATCTGCTGGCCTTCTGGGGACACCTCTTTTCCAGCGGTGTGTTCATTGCGCTCCTGCTTTCGACCCGGGGCACGCTGCCTCTGGGTGAGCTGGTGCCGGCGGCCGGCGCAGCGGTGGCTCAGTTGCTGGTGGCCGGCATGACCTTTCCCGCCTTCTTCCGTCTGCAACGGCAGGGAGGGCCGGTGTTGCTCAGCCAGATCGGTTATGTGGCCGCGGCCGTGAGTCTGGTCGCCGCCACTCTGTTTCTCGGCGAACACTACAGTCCGGCCACCTGGCTGGGAGCCGCCGTGATCGCGGCCGGTATCGCCATCACCCTGATCGTTCAGTCGAGCGCGCACTGAGCAGGAGGTCAAGATGAAATCGGTAAACAGAAAGATGATTGCAATTGTGACACTCTCGGGCCAGCTGGCGCTGGGCGGGGTTGTCTGCGCCGAGTCCCCGCGCGTCGGCCAGAGTCCCTGGGGAGCGGCCGACGAGATCGGCCGCCTCAACCTGATGACGGAAGCGTCGCGCAAGGCCGTGCTGTCGCGCATCGCCGGCGGCAGCGCCTACGATCTCTCGGTGGACTACTTCATCGGCATGCCGAGTTGGCAGGCCGCGGGCGACCCCCACTATCGCCTCTGGATGACCCATACCCCACACGGCACTGTGATCGACGACCCGCTGAATCTCGGCAGGGAGATGAACCGGCACGTCAGCTATACCGGCGCCGCCGTCTCCATGTACACCCATATGGGAACGCATATCGACGCCCTGGCCCACTTCGGACTCGACGGCAGGATCTGGAACGGCTTTCGCGCCGACGAGCATCTGGGGGACCGGGGCTGGCGGGTGGCCGGGGCCGAGAAGATACCTCCCATCGTGGCGCGCGGCGTGCTGATCGATGTGGCCTCGGCCAAAGGTCTGGAGATGCTGCCCGACAGTTATCGGGTGACCCGGCAGGACCTTGTCGAGGCTTTGCATCGGCAACAGGTGAAGTTGCAGCCGGGGGATGTGGTGTTGATCCGCACCGGCCGCATGCAGCACTATGAAGATGCGGCGGCCTATATGGAGAACCCTCCCGGACTTGGGCTCTCAGCCGCACGCTATCTGGTCGAGGAGGGCGGGGCCATGATCGTCGGCGCCGACAATCTGAGTTTCGAGTCCTTCCCCTCGGAGGTCGAGAGCAACTATGTGCCGGTGCACACCTATCTGCTCGCCGAGCAGGGGACTCCCATCATGGAACTGGTCTATCTGGAAGAGCTTGCTCGCGATAGACTCTACGAGTTCGCCTTCATCGGTGGTTCACTCAAGCTGCGCGGCTCCGACGGCGCCCCCATTCGCCCCGTCGCCTTTGCGCTCCAGAGGGATCATGAAACCCAATGAATCCTGGGGCCTGCCGCGGATGGAGGCTTGCGGCAGCATCCGCCGCGGCGAGCGGCACGATCCATCGAACACGACGCTCAGGAGTGGCAACTATGAGTCTTAAGCGGATCTGCATCATCGGCGCTTCCGGTAAGCTCGGGCAGTACATGGTTCAGCATGCCCTCGATCGCGGTTATGAAGTGGTCGGCGTCTGCCGGGCGCAGAGCGTCAATAAACTCGAGAAGTTCAAGCAAAGGATCACCATCGTGCCCGGAGCCACCAACGACCGGGATGTCATCAGGCAGGCGGTCGCCGGCTGCGATGGCGTACTGACCGTCCTCGTTCCCTGGGGCGTACATCACTATGCGACAGGAACGGCGCAGGCGGTGCTCGACTTCGCCGAGCCGGATGCCCGCCTGGTCTTTTCCTGTGGCTGGCACATCACGAAAGACGGCCGGGACGTCTATTCCACGACCTTCAAGCTGCTGCTCGCCGTCTTCGGCTGGGTGGCGAGACGGTTGCGTTTCGTGGACATCGACGATCAGGTCGAGGCCTGTCGTCGCATCTTTGCCAGTGACCGGCGCTGGACGGTCGTGCGTGGCAGCGACCTGGAAGAGGGCGAAAGCCAGGGCCTTCCGGTCTGGAGCAGACACGTGGGGGATCCTGTACTGGAAAGCAATCTGACGCGACGGATCGATTTTGCCCTCTTCATGGTCGAGGCCCTGGTCGACGATACCCTGATGCATGAGGCGCCCGCCATCGTCGGCTGTCAGACGCCTTCCGCGCGCCGATGCAGCGGCCGCTTGCCGCAGCCCGACTGAAGCGGACTTGATACGCGACCGCTTCACGCGCGGGGAGTATCGAACACACACTCTATATAGCCGCAATCTCCATCAGGCTCAAAGACGTTTGCCGGCCATCAGCTGTCAGCGCTTTCAAGGCGGCCGATCTTCCCGCAGCGATACGCGCCGATCGGGTGTAACCATGGCTGAGTCTGTCATGTATAGTTATCTCAGGCCTGTTGGATTATTCAAGGCCTGTTGGATTAGTGTTAACAGGACCTAGTGGACAGGCCAGGCGTCGGCGCGTCAGCCGACACGGCGAGCGGCTACAGCCTGCTTACCCGAATGTCGGTAGTCATCAAGCAATGCCTGCCGAGGCGGATCTCTCCACCACAGGTCTACTTGGGCATGTCATGAGCGGAGCCGTGAAAGAGAACAATCAAGCCGGGGGCAAGGGAAATCGCCACGCCATCGGTTGGCGTGAGTGGGTCGCCTTACCCGAACTCGGAATCGATGCCATCAAAGCCAAGGTGGATACCGGCGCGCGGACTTCGGCGCTGCATGCCTTCGAGGTGGAACCCTACGAGGAGTCCGGTGTGCGCATGGTGCGTTTCGGGATTCACCCGCTACAGAAACGCACAGATGTGGAACTCATCTGTTCGGCCCCGGTGGTCGACCGGCGCTGGGTCTCGGACTCCGGCGGGCATCGCGAGCGGCGCTGGGTAATAGTGACGCCGGTACGTATCGGTGGCATCGAATGGCCGGTGGAGTTAACCCTGACCAACCGGGACAGCATGCTGTTCCGCATGCTGCTGGGTCGCACCGGCATGGGTAAACGGTTTCTGGTGCGACCTGACGCCTCCTACCTGCTCAGCAAGCCATCGCATTGGGTGGCGGACAAACAAAGATCCTGAAGGATAAGATCGTGAAAATCGCCATACTGTCGCGAAACCGTAAACTCTACTCCACCACCCGGCTGGTGGAGGCCTGCAAACTACACGGGCATGAAGTCGACGTGCTCGACGTTGTGCGTTGTTACATGAACATTTCGCAGGACGCGCCCGAGCTTCACTACAAGGGCGAGGTGTTGTCGCAGTACGATGCCGTGATTCCCCGTATCGGTGCTTCGGTCACCTTCTACGGCACAGCAGTGCTGCGTCAGCTGGAGATGATGGGCGTGTTCCCCGTCAACGAATCGGTAGCCATCACCCGCTCGCGGGACAAGCTGCGCTCCCTGCAGCTGCTGGCCCGGGCCGGTATCGGTATGCCCAAGACCGGTTTCGCCAACTCCCCCGACGACATCCAGGACCTGATCAAGATGCTGGGCGGCGCGCCGATGGTGATCAAATTGCTGGAAGGGACACAGGGCATCGGCGTGGTGTTGGCGGAGACGCGCAAGGCGGCGGAGAGCGTGATCGAGGCCTTCATGGGCATGAAGACCAATATTCTGGTGCAGGAGTTCATCCAGGAGGCGGGCGGTGCCGACATCCGCTGTTTCGTCATCGGCGGCAAGGTGGTGGCGGCGATGATGCGTCAGGCGCCGGAGGGTGAGTTTCGCTCGAATCTGCATCGGGGCGGCATCGCACGGTTGGTCAAGATCACGCCGCGCGAGCGGGCCACCGCCGTCAAGGCGGCCAAGGTGATGGGGCTGAATGTGGCGGGTGTCGATATCCTGCGCTCCAATCGGGGTCCGCTAGTGATGGAGGTCAACTCCTCGCCCGGTCTGGAGGGGATCGAGGGTGCGACCAGCAAGGATGTCGCCGGAATGATTGTCGAATTCATCGAAAAGAACGCCCGACCCAATCGCACCCGCACCAAGGGTAAGGGTTAGGCGAGTTGAAGAGGTTTGGCATGGAACCTTTCATCATCGCCGGTCAGCGTATCGAACCGGGTACACATCAGACCATCGATCTGCCGGTAGCGCTGCTGCACACCCAGACCCCGATGAACATGCCGGTGCGGATCATCCGGGGACGCAAGGACGGCCCCCGGCTTTTCGTCAGCGCGGCGATCCACGGCGACGAACTCAACGGGGTCGAGATCATCCGCCGGTTGAACCAGGAGAAGGCGCTCAATCGGCTGCACGGCACCCTGATCACCATACCCATCGTGAATGTCTTCGGGGTCATCCACCACTCCCGTTATCTGCCTGACCGGCGTGATCTCAATCGCAGCTTTCCCGGTTCGGAACGGGGTTCCCTGGCGGGCCGGCTGGCCGATCTCTTCATGACCGAGATCGTCGCCAACTCCACCCACGGCATCGATGTGCACACCGGGGCGCTGCATCGGGAGAATCTGCCCCACCTGCGGGTGAACCTGGCGGATCCCGAGACCGAGCGTCTGGCACGGGCCTTCGGCGTGCCGGTCATCATCAATTCCGATCTGCGGGACGGCTCCCTGCGCGAGGTCGCGGCGGAGCGGGGCATTCCCATGTTGCTCTACGAGGCGGGGGAGGCGCTGCGTTTCGACGAACTCTCCATCCGTGCCGGGGTGAAGGGCATCCTCCATGTGATGCGCGAGCTGGAGATGCTGCCGAAGAGCCGGTCTCGCTCGAAGAGGAAGATCGTGGAGCCATTGGTTGCCCGCTCCTCGATCTGGGCGCGCGCCACCGAGAGCGGGATCTTTCGAACCTATGCCGCCCTCGGTTCCCGCGTCGCCAAGGGGGAGGTGCTGGGCGCAATCGCCTCGCCGTTCGGCGACAACAACGTGGATCTGCTGTCGCCCACCTCCGGTATCGTCATCGGCAAATCGAAACTGCCGCTGGTCAACGAGGGGGACGCCCTGTTCCATATCGCCCGCTTCCAGGCGGTGAAAGGAGCGGCGGAAAACGTGGAGGTCTTCACCGAGGCGCTGGCTGCCGAGGAGCCGGAGGATCCCATGGGGGAGCAGCCGATTATCTAGATTTAGGATGCTGGCGTGCGCCGGGCGCCGCTGGTGACGGCTAAGGGAGTGTTGCCAGCGGCCACGCCGACGGCCATTGAGATCGGACTGCAGAGACACCCCCGCGACAAGCCATGGTTTACTCTTTGAGTTCCCAGGGGGATTGGGCGTCCTGCCTGCAGGCGTCGAAGACCCGGTCGATGATCTTCTTGTCCTGTTTCCAGACTTGATGTTTCATCGACACGCATTCGGCCCCGTTGTCGTTGTATTTATCGAGCAGATCGAGTTTGCCGCGCCTGCCGCTTTCGGGGTTCGCCCAGGTTTTGCCGGAACCTTTGGGCGTTGTGGTGAGGGCCACTGCTGTCTCCGTGGCGATCTTCAAATCCTCGCCCTCAAGAAGGACTGCCTTGCCCCCGGCGATGTTTCCCAAACCGGTGAGCGCCCGAAACGGGGCGGTGATAACGCCGGTGAAAACGCCTGTCACCGCACCTTCGGTCGCCTTCTGTCCGGCAACTCCTGCCTTGGCGATCAGTTCATCGACGCGATCCAGGGTGGCGGGCAATGAATTTCGCGTGATTTCGACCTCTTTGCGAATCGCTTTGACCTCATCGAGTACGTCGGGAACCAGTTTTCGGGTTGCCGCGATTTCCCGGTTGGTCTGATCGATCGAAGCGGAAGCAGCGTCCACGCTTTTCAGGATATCGGGGATCGATGCCCGGGTGGCATCGACCTGTTGCAGGATGGCGGGGATGAGCTTGCGTGTCTCCTCGACCTCGTCGACGATCGACGGGATCTCACCGCGTACCGCCGCGATCTCGCTCAATATCGGCGGCACAAGCTTGCGTATCTCGGTCACTTCGACAAGGATCGGATCGACCTTTCCGCTGGTGTTTTCCACCTGGCTCAGGATGTTCGGCAAGTCACGATGGATCTGAGACAGCTCATAGGTGAAATAGGCGATGGCTCCAGCGATGGAGAACATCCCGGCGGAAAGCAGATAGCTCGCAACAGCGCCTCGGTCATTCACTTTACCTTGCCTCCTTTGAGAGGAAGTTCCGCACTGCTTTAGCTATACCTGTCAGTCGGACTCTACCCGTGTTGGTGAACCCACTCCTTTCACTCCCAGCCTACTGACCGAACCCTATCGCTTCACGCTGGAATTTGCACGGGATTTTCCCGCGCTGTTCGCGGCCTTGGAATCGCCGCAGCGGGGTGGCAGCAGGCCCTTCGATTCTGACGCCATGCAATAACGACGCGTGAGCAAGGTCGCCCTGGAGGGGAGGCCGCGGGCCAGCCGGCGTCGGATGGATTGGACGCTGGCGGAAAGCCGGCGAAAAACGGGTTGAATCAGAGGGGGGATGGTGGGCGCAACAGGGATCGAACCTGTGACCTCTGCAATGTGACTGCAGCGCTCTCCCAGCTGAGCTATGCGCCCTCGTGCGGTGAGGTGCGCATTCTAATGGGCTTTCACCTGGGGCGTCAAACGTCTCTACCGAATA
>JBNLGI010000134.1:0-2419 GCA_050305975.1 Sedimenticolaceae bacterium
CATACCCAGATTGCGGTTGATGGTGTCAACCGAGATGCCGCGCCGTACCGCCTTCTCCGTGTCCACGGTAAAGCGCCAGTACTGATAGGGGTCGCGCATGTAGTTGTCCACGTCGCGCAGGCTCTCCGCCTGGGAGAAGAACTTGGTCAGATCGTCGGCCACCTGGCGACGCACCCCGGGCGTGGGTCCATGCACCTCGGCCACCACCGACTGCAATACCGGCGGTCCCGGCGGCATCTCGACCACGGCGATCTTGGCGTCGGTGCCCTCGATCAATTTCTTCAGCATCTGACGGGTTTCGACCGCGATCTCGTGACTGGTGCGATGGCGGTCACCCTTGTCCAGCAACTGCACCTGGACTTCCGCCTGCCAGGGTTCTGAACGCAGGTAGTAGTGCCGCACCATGCCGTTGAAGTCGAAGGGCCGCGCGGTGCCGGCATAGACCTGCACCGCCGTCACCTCGGGCAGCACGCGCACCTTCTCCGCCATCTTGTGAGCCAGATTGGCGGTCACCGGCAACGCCGTACCCTCAGGCATGTCGAGCACCACGGCAAACTCGGGCTTGTTATCCAGCGGCAGCATCTTCACCGCCACCCACTTGAAGTAGAAGAAGGAGCAGGTGATCAGGAAGGCACCCCACATCACCAGCCTGAACATCCGCGCCTTCGCCGGAGACTCGATCAGCGGCATCAGGATGCTGCGGAACCAGCCTTCGAGCTTATCCGACTCCTTGTGTTCACGCTCACCGGCAATCTCGAGGTAGCGCATCGATGGACGCAGCCAATGGGAGACCGTGAGATAGGGAGTGAAGACGAAGGCGGCGAAGAGGGAGATGAGCATGGCGACCGAGCCGAGCGCGGGAATCGGTTCCATGTAGGGACCCATCATGCCGGTGACGAAACCCATCGGCAGCAGTGCGGCGATGACCGTGAAGGTGGCCAGTATGGTCGGATTACCCACCTCTCTGACCGCGTCCACCGCGGTGGTCACATCGGTGGAACCCTCCTCCAGCCAGCGCCGGTAGATGTTCTCCACCACCACAATGGCGTCATCCACCAGGATGCCGATGGAGAAGATCAGGGCGAACAGGCTCACGCGATCGATGGTGTAACCCATCAGCCAGGCACTGAAGATGGTCATCAGCAACACCACCGGGATGACCAGCACCACAACGAAGGCGGGGCGAAAGGCGCGGAAGGCCGCGAGCACCAGCAGGAACACGAAACCGGTGGCGACGAAGAGCTTGAAGATCAGCTCGCTGACCTTGTCGTCCGCAGTCTTGCCGTAGTTGCGGGTGACGCTGACCTCCACGTTATCGGGAATCAGGGAGCCCTTGATGTGTTCGACGCGAGCCTTGATCGCGTTCGCCACCGTGACACCGTTGGAACCCTCCTTCTTGGCGATGGCCAGGGTCACCGCCGGCACCCCATCGGCGCGGATTTCGAGTTCGCTGGCCGCACCCGTGTAGTAGCCGACCAGTTGCTTGGCGTCCTCCGGCCCCTGTTTCACGCGCGCGATGTCATGCACATAGACATCTGCGCCGTTGTGCGTACCCACCACCAGGCGATTGATGTCTTCCGTGGTCTTGAGAAATGCGCCGGTCACCACATTGGAGTAGGTGCTGCCAGCCTCCACGCCGCCAGCCCGCTGCTCCGCGTTGGCGGTGCGGATGGTATTGGCCACGTGATCGAGACTGATGCCGTAGCCGGCCAGCCGCTCCGGGAAGACCTCGATGGTCACCTGCTCGCGTCGACCGCCGACGACAAAGCCGTTGCCGGTATCGGGCAGCTCCTTGAGTGCCTGCAGCACATCGTGGGCCAGCATGCGCAGCTGACCGTCATCCACATCGGGCACACCGTCACGGTCGACATCCTTCGACCAGAGAGTCAGATTCACCACCGGCACGTCGTCGATTCCCTTGGCCTTGACCAGGGGCGGCATCACTCCCGGCGGGATGATATCCATGTTGGAGTCGATCTTGTCGTTGACCTTGACCAGGGAGGGCCCCATCTCCTCGCCGACCTCGAACTCGATGGTCACCATGCCCCCGCTGCGCTGGGAAGCGGAGTAGACATGTTTCACGCCGGGGATCTCCGACATGATCCGCTCCAGCGGCTCGATCGCCAGGGCCGACACCTGATCCGCCGCGGCTCCCGGATACTGCACGAAGATATCGACCATCGGCACGGAGATCTGGGGATCTTCCTGGCGCGGCGTGATGATCAGTCCCAACAGACCCATCAGCATCATCGCCATGAAGAACAGGGGCGACAGCGGCGATTGGATGAAGAACCTGGCGGTACGCCCGGCTATGCCCAGATGGGCCTCGTAGCCGGGATCCATGGAGTGGAGCTGGTCGGATCTCTTATCGTCCTGGCTCATAGTTATTCTCGAAGTCTTGCTTGCTGAGACGGGATCT
>JBNLGI010000135.1:0-43182 GCA_050305975.1 Sedimenticolaceae bacterium
TCTAATCCCAATTGGGTATTCGAATCCTGAATCCAGTGTACTGCGGTCACGCTGGACAGGTATTCCATCGCCGGTGTGCGGGCTCGCGGCGTGACCTTCACGCTGCGCGGTCGGCATTGCTTTAATTCCGGAAATCAGGGATTAGACTCAAAGCAACGCTACCCGAGTATAAACACCAACGGCCTCGTGCGGGGAAGCGGGATGGCATGCCGCCTGATACGGAGCGAGCGCTTCGATGCCTTGCTTCCTCCTCGATGAAAGGCATGATCCATCGAGAGTCATCGGGTGTCAGCAGCCGGATGACGCATTCAATACACTGGGCCGGCGGCTTGCGTTGGCGGAACACGACGCATGGGGGTTGACTGTTCAATCACTCGAACACCGGACGAACGGAATGAGTACGCTGGCTGCCTGCATCTTGAAATGTGCCGTCGCCGTGGCACTCCTCTGCTGTAGCTCACCCTACGCGGTGGCGGACAGGATGGATGACTATCTGATCGGCCGACATGGACAGGCGCACGTGGAATTCCCCGCCTGGTTCAAAGCGAGCTTTCTGGATCTTCGGGATGATTTGAGAGATGCGAGAGAGGCTGGCAAGCGGGGTGTCGTTCTCTTCCTCAGCCAGGAAAACTGCAGTCATTGCAAGGCATTCATCGACACCACGCTGAGTGATCCGGAAACGCAACAGCGGCTAAGGAAAAACTTCGATGTCCTGGGTATCGATATCTTCAATGATGTTCCGCTGACGGACATCGATGGCACTGTCGCGACGGTCAAGGATTTCGCGGAAGCGCAAAGCGCCCGGTTTACCCCGACACTGATCTTCTATGGTGTCGAGAATGCCCGCTTACTCAAGATTGTCGGCTTCTATCCACCGGAGAAATTCAACCGCGCGCTGGATTATATCGACGGTGGACACCACACGCGCATGAATTTCCGTCAATTTCTTCTTGAACAGGCGGATGAGGGCGTTGGTGGAGCATCATCCGTTGAGATTGACCACGCGCTGTTTGCGAAACCGCCGTATGTGCTCGATCGCAGGCGGTCGAGCGCATCACGCCCGCTTCTGGTGATATTCGACAACCCGGGCTGCCGCGTCTGCCAGCGTTTTCATACCAGGGTGCTTGGGACGGATGAGGTGCGTCAAATGCTGCCGGGCTTTGAGGCCGTACGCTTGAATGCGTCTGATGCGAAGACACGGTTGATTGTTCCGGACGGACGACAACTGTCGCCTCGACAGTGGGCGGACGAGTTGCAACTCACCTACGAGGTGGCGGTGGTGTTTTTCGATGAAGCGGGCCGGGAAGTCCACCGCCTGGACGCGGAGACAGGAAAAGACCGGATGACCGGATCGATGCAGTATGTTCTCGAGAAGGCGTATGAAAGACATGGACAGTTCCTGCAATGGCGCAAGGAGAAAGCCATGAAGGGTGAGCGCATGTAGTTCCCGGTGCGTGCCGGATGGAATGAGATGGGATCCGGGGGGTGCGGGCTGCGTCTCTGCGGATTCCGCTGCGCCGCATCCGGGCTGCTCTCCACCCGATTGCCGGTTGCGGACCTGGCAAGGCGTGGGCCGCGCAGGGAAGCGCGCAGGGTCCGCAGTCCAATCCGACAGCACCCGAATGGACTCCGGCCCCGCGAGGGATTCCGCGAGATCGCGGCTTCGAGGGTCAGCCGGCGCGCGCCGCCTTCAGCTCCTTTCTCCGCCGATGCAGGGTCGGTTCCGTATAACCGCTCGGCGTCTCGCAGCCCAGGAAGATCAGGTCCTTTGCCGCCTGGAAGGCGATCCCCTTGTAGTCAGGCGCCATGTCGATGTAGTTCACGTCACCCGCATTCTGCCCGTCGACCACCTTGGCCATGCGCTTGAGGGTTTCGATGACCTGCGCCTCGTTGGTGATGCCGTGATGCAGCCAGTTGGCGATATGCTGGCTGGAGATGCGGCAGGTGGCGCGGTCTTCCATCAGCCCGACATTGTTGATGTCGGGAACGGTGGAGCAGCCCACACCCTGGTCGATCCAGCGGACCACGTAGCCGAGGATGCCCTGGGCGTTGTTGTCGAGCTCCTGCTGGATCGCTTCCGGCGTGAGGGTGCGATCGAGCATGAGCGGGATGCTCAGGATGTCATCCACGCTGGCCGGTTCGCGCTTCGCCAGTTCCGCCTGCCGTTCGGCCACGTTGACCTGGTGGTAGTGCATGGCGTGCAGAGTGGCGGCGGTGGGCGAGGGCACCCAGGCAGTGTTGGCGCCGGCCATCGGGTGACCGATCTTGGTCTTGATCATCTTTGCCATTTCGCTCGGCATGGCCCACATGCCCTTGCCGATCTGCGCTTTGCCGCGGAAGCCGCAGGCGAGACCGATATCGACGTTGGAATCCTCGTAGGCGTTGATCCAGACGCTGTTCTTCATCTCGCCCTTGGGGATCATCGGGCCCGCCTCCATGCTGGTGTGGATCTCGTCCCCGGTACGGTCGAGAAAGCCGGTGTTGATGAAGACCACCCGGTCCGCCGCCGCCAGGATACAGGCCTTGAGGTTGACGCTGGTGCGCCGCTCCTCGTCCATGATGCCCATCTTCATGGTGTGGAGAGGCAGGTTCAGTGCCTGTTCGATGCGGGTGAACAGCAGGTTGGCGAAGGCGACCTCTTCCGGACCGTGCATCTTCGGCTTCACGATGTAGATGCTGCCGCTCCTGGAGTTGCGCACGCTGCCGGTGCCTTTGAGATCGTGGATGGCGATCAGGGCGGTCATCATACCGTCGAGGATGCCTTCGGGAATCTCCCTGCCGTCGGCGTCGAGCACCGCGTCGATGGTCATCAGGTGGCCCACGTTGCGCACGAACAGCAGGCTGCGTCCCGGCAGGGTAAAGGATTCACCCGCGGCCGAGAGGTATTCGCGGTCGGGATTGAGACGGCGGGTGATGGTCTTGCCGGCCTTTTCCAGTTCCGCGCTGAGGTCGCCTTTGAGCAGGCCGAGCAGGTTGGAATAGATCAGCGCCTTGTCCTCGGCATCGACCGCGGCGACCGAGTCCTCGCAGTCCTGGATGGTGGTGATCGCCGCTTCCAGCACCAGGTCCTTGACACCGGCGGGATGGGTCTTGCCGATGGGGTGCTCGCGATCGATCTGCAGCTCGATGTGGAGGTTGTGGTTACGCAGCAGGACCAGGCTGGGATTGTCGGCATCGCCCTGGTAGCCGGCGAACTGATCGGGGGTCATCAGATCCGTGGTGCCGCCATCGCTCAGCTCGACACAGAGCCGGCCGTCGACGACCCGGTACTGACTGACCCGGGCGTGGCTGCCGTCGGCGAGCGGCACGCTGTTATCGAGGAACTCCATGGCGTAGGCGACCACCTTGGCGCCGCGCTGCGGATTGTAACCGCCCGCATCGCCTTCGCTCCTGGGGATCACGTCGGTGCCGTAGAGGGCGTCGTAGAGGCTGCCCCAGCGGGCGTTGGCGGCGTTCAACGCATAGCGGGCGTTCATCACCGGCACCACCAGCTGGGGTCCGGCC
This sequence comes from Sedimenticolaceae bacterium, assembly GCA_050305975.1. Taxonomy (GTDB): domain Bacteria; phylum Pseudomonadota; class Gammaproteobacteria; order Chromatiales; family Chromatiaceae; genus Thiodiazotropha. The sequence goes on from JBNLGI010000135.1 coordinate 3,505, forward strand.
ACCTCGGCGATCTCCGGATCGACGTTCCGGGTGGCGATGGTGAAGTCGTCCACTTCCGGCACCAGGTAGCCGATCTCCTGCAGGAACGCCTTGTAGGCAGCGTGATCGTGAGGCTGGCCGCGACGGGCGATGTGCCAAGCGTCGATCTGCTGCTGCAGCCGCTCGCGCTTGGCCAACAGTTCGCGGTTGACCGGCGCGAGATCGGTCACGATCTGCTCCAGGCTCAACCAGAAGGCTTCGGGCTCGATGCCCGTGCCGGGGGCTATCTTGTCCTTGACCAGGTCGTAAAGGACGCGTGCGACTTTCAGGTTGCCAACGGTGTTGTATTCGGTCATATCACTTGGCCTCGTCATGGGGCTGTATCCAAAGTTCTCGGGTGATTGCTTGATGAGTGTTTTTCTCGGAGTGTCGGTGCGGCGAGCCGTACCCTGCAGTTTCTGCCCCAATCTGCCTTGGCATGCCGGAGTTGTCCGGTATGAAGGTGATTTCGCTGGTTTTTTCTGTTCGGATTTTTGATTGGAAAAAGGGATGATCCTTATTGAATATTTGTAGGCTTGTCGGTCGGGTCTCAGAGGGTATTCTGTGCGGCAAGCCGCACCGGGACATGCAATGACACACCGTGCGGTTTGGGTGGGGTGTGGTGCAGTCATGCTTCAACGCTTCAAAATTCATCCCGATTCCCCTGTGCCTCACGGTGATGTGACGATGCAGCTCGCATAGGGATGCCGCTTCGTGATCAGGCCGCTGAAGAGAAAGACGTCCAATAGATGGTCGTAGACGGCATGATCGATATGGGGATCGGCGGACCAGGTGCCCATCTTCTGATAGGCGGCGATGGTGTCAATGAGTACGCCCCGATCGATGCCGGGGAAGAAGCTGGCCTCCTGTGCGGCCAGCTCGGCAGCAGGGGCCTCCTGCAGATAGCGGCAAGCCTTTCGATAGGCGCGCATGAAGGCGCTGGCCATGTCGGTCTCGAGCCATTCGCGGGTGGCGCAGAGGCTGCTGAAGGCTACCGGACCGACGGCATCGCCGACGGCAGCGACCACATGGCCCAGTCCCTCTTTTTCGAGCTGCTGCGGGAAGGGGCCCTGTTGGTGGATGTAATCGCCGAGACCCTGGCGAAAGGCCTTGTCCATCTCCTCCACACTGCCGGCGTCGACGATGGTGATCTGCGACTCGTCGATGCCGAGTTTGTGGAGCGCGTAGCGGAACATGGCCAGCGGCTGGAACAGGTGGTCGACCAGCACGGTTTTGCCTAGCAGCCGGTGCCAGTCGAAATCGGGTTCGGGCTCGCGACCGGCGAGCAGGAAGCCGTCGAGCCGGTTGATCTGGGCGAAGTGGACGATATCGAGTCTCCGGCCCCGTTCCAGGTCGGCGAAGCTGGTGGCCACCGCCGATTGTGAGAGCTGGGCTTCGCCGCTGCGCAGGCAGTCGGGCACACTGCGTTCGGGGGTTGCCGGCCGATAATCGGCTTCGAGCCCCTCCTCTTGCAGGAAGCCACCGCTGATGGTGATCAGCAGAGGGGTGTAGAAGGCCGAGTGGCGTAGCGCCATGATGTTGATCTTGTCCATGATCTCTCCGTTACCGGGGCAGAGCCTCGTCGAGCAGCTCGATCCAGTGGCGCACCGGGATGGTCGATTGGGAGGCGAGGTGGAGTTGACAGCCGATGTTGGCGGTGGCGATCAGGTCGGGACTGCCGGCGCTGAGGTGGGTCAGCTTCTGGGTCAGCAGTCTCTGCGATAATTCGGGCTGCAGGATGGAGTAGGTGCCCGCCGAACCACAGCAGAGGTGGCTGTCGGCCACCTGCGCCAGGCGGAAGTTGAGTTTGATCAGGATACCCTCCACCAGACCGGGCAGCTTCTGACCGTGCTGCAGGGTGCAGGGGGCGTGGAAGGCGATGGGGCGGCCGTGGCCGTCGATGCCGAGGGGGCTCAGGTCCTCGGCGGCGAGCACCTCGCCGATATCCTTCGCCAGGGCCGAGATCCGCGCCGCCTTTTCCGCATAGGTCGGCTCGTTGCGTAACAGATGTCCATACTCCTTCACCACCGCGCCACAACCGCTGGCGCTGATGACGATCGCCTCCGCGCCGGCCTCGATGTGGGGCCACCAGGCGTCGACGTTGCGGCGCATGGCCGCCAGCGCCTCCTCCTCGGCTGAAAGATGGTGGCTGACCGCGCCGCAGCAGCCGGCGCGGGACTCGCTGATGAGCGAGATGTCGAGCCGGTCGAGCAGGCGGGCGGCGGCGGCATTGGTGTTCGGGGTGGCCGCCTTCTGGGCGCAGCCTTCGAGCACCAGCATCTGGCGGCGGTGTCCGCAGGCGGGACGGGTGCCCGTGCTTTGCGCCGCCGGTATCTGGGATTTGAGTTGTGCGGGCAGGAAGGGTCTGGCCAGGCGGCCCAGGGCCAGCAACAGGGCGAAGCGCCGGGGATAGGGAATCAGCTTGCGCAGGGCGAAGCGCATCAGCCGTTCCTTGGGTGTTCGGCCGACCCGGCGCTCGAGATGAGCACGGCCGATGTCGGCCAGGCGGGCATATTGGACGCCGGAGGGACAGGTGGTCTCGCAGGCGCGACAGGTCAGGCAGCGGTCTAGGTGTTGCTGTGTGCGCTGGCTCGGGCTGTGGCCCTCCAGCATCTGCTTGATGAGATAGATGCGTCCGCGCGGTCCGTCCAGCTCGTCACCCAGCAGCTGGTAGGTGGGGCAGGTGGCGGTGCAGAAGCCGCAGTGGACGCAGGCGCGCAGGATGCGTTCGGCCTCCTGGCCTTGCGGGGTTCCGAGTATGGCTTTGACAATCGCGGTCTCCATGCTACAGCTCCGCGTAGAGTCGGCCCGGGTTGAACAGCCCCTGGGGATCGAAGGCGCGCTTCAGGCGTTGGTGAATCGTCATCAGCGGACCGGGCATGGGCTGGTAGATCCGCCCCTCCCGGTTTCCGCCGCGAAACAGGGTGGCGTGGCCGCCGATCTCGGCCACACTGCGGAAGATTTCGTCCGGGTCCTTGTCGCTCCTGACCCAGCGCAGGGCTCCGCCCCAATCGATCAGGCACTTGCGCTGGAAGGAGACGCCGGGCGCGCCGGGGGGCACCGAGAGGCGCCAGAGGGGAGTCTCGCCTTGAAAAAAGGCATGGCCCTGTTCGCGGATGCGCTGCTGCCAGAAGGCGTCGCCCTCCTCGAACAGATCGCCGCCGAGTGCCTTGCGCGCGGCATCCACCGCGGTCTGCGCGCCGGAGAGGCGGACATAGGCCCGCTCGCCGTCGCAGGCCGCCGCACTGACGGGTATCGGCCTGCCGGCCAGTTCGTTGAAGCGCTTGATGGCGGAAGGGGTGTCGCTGCTGCTGACCAGGGTGATTTCGCTGGCGGGGATCGGCAACACCTTGAGACTGATATCGAGCAGCACGCCGAGCGTACCCATGGCTCCGGTCATCAGGCGCGAGACATCGTAGCCGGCCACGTTTTTCATCACCTCGCCTCCGAAGCGCAGGATCTCCCCCTTGCCGTTGAGCACGCGGGCGCCGAGAACGAAGTCCCGTGCCGAGCCGGCATAGGGACGACGCGGCCCCGAGAGGCCGGCGGCGATGGTGCCGCCAAGGGTGGCGGCGTCACCGAAAAGAGGCGGTTCGAAGGGCAGCATCTGACCCTTCTCGGCAAGCACCGCCTCGATCTCCCGCAGCGGCGTGCCGGCGCGGGCCGTGATCACCAGCTCCTTGGGCTCATAGCTGAGGACGCCCCGATGGCCGCTGACATCCAGCGCTTCGCCCTGGGCTGCGCGGCCGAGGAAGCTCTTGGTATTGCCGGCGGTAATGTTGAGCGGCCTGCGGTCTGCGGCCGCGATGATCACCCGCTCCTGGAGGGACTGCTCCATGTTCATGGGGCGGGCGCCTCGTCATGGGCGTGGCGGTGCTCGCCCAGGGTGCGGTATTCGGAGCAGCGCCTGGGAGTGGGGACGCCCTTGCCGGGGTTGAGCAGTTCATCGGGATCGAAGGCGCGTTTGACGGCGCGGAACTGCTCCAGCTCGTCCGGCTGGAACTGCACGCACATCTGGTTGATCTTCTCGATACCGACGCCGTGTTCGCCGGTGATGGTGCCGCCGACGGCGACACAGAGTTCGAGGATCCTGCCGCCCAGCTCTTCGGTCCGCTCGAGTTCGCCCGGATTGTTGGCGTCGTAGAGGATCAGGGGGTGCATGTTGCCGTCACCGGCGTGGAACACATTGGCCACAGGCAGACCATACTCCTTGGAGAGTTCCGCCGTACGCTTCAATACCTCGGGCAGGCGACGCCGGGGAATGGTGCCGTCCATGCAGTAGTAGTCGGGGGAGATGCGGCCGACGGCGGGGAAGGCCGACTTGCGGCCCTGCCAGAAGCGCAGACGCTCCAACTCGTCGGCGGCGGTGCGGACCTGTGTGGCGCCGCAGCGCTTGAGCAACTCGCGCACGGCGAGGATATGCTCGGAGACCTCCTGATTGCTGCCATCCACTTCGCACAGCAGGATCGCCGTCGCATCGGTGGGATAGCCGGCGTGGACGAAATCCTCGGCCGCCTGGATCGCCGGGCCGTCCATCATCTCCAGCCCGGCCGGGATGATACCGGCGGCGATGATTTCCCCCACCGCGGCACCCGCCTTCTCCACATCGTCGAAGGCGGCCAGCACCACCTGGGCCCGCTCGGGGATCGGCAACAACTTCACCGTGACCTCCACCACCACACCGAGCATGCCCTCGGAGCCGATCATCAGCGCCAGCAGATCGTATCCCGGGGCGTCGAGCGCCTCGCAGCCGATGGTGAGCAGATCGCCCTCGACGCTCACCACCTTGAGACTCAGCACGTTGTGCACCGTCAAGCCGTATTTCAGGCAGTGGACGCCGCCCGAGTTCTCGGCGATGTTGCCGCCGATGGTGCAGGCGATCTGGGAGGAGGGGTCGGGGGCGTAGTAGAGGCCGTAGGGTTTGACCGCCTCCGAGATGGCCAGGTTGCGCACCCCGGTCTGCACCCGAGCCGTTCGGTTGACCGGATCGATATCGAGGATCGACTTCAGTTTGGCCAGGCTCAGCACCACGCCGTCGGCCAGCGGCAGGGCGCCTCCGGACAGCCCGGTGCCGGTGCCGCGAGCCACCACCGGCGTCTTGTGCTTGTGACAGATGCGCATCACCCGCTGTACCTCCGGCACCGTGCGCGGAAGCACCACGATCATCGGCAGTTGGCGATAGGCGGAGAGACCGTCGCATTCGTAGGGATGCAGATCTTCGGTCTCGAATAGGATGGCGTCGTCGGGCAGGAACTCACCGAAAGCGGCGAGGAGCGAGGCCCGGTTGCCCATGCTGTGGTGACCCGCGTTGTCGGATGAATAGACGCTCATGCCCGGTCTGTCCTGAGTCAGATCTCTGTTATTGCCGATCAACCTCAGGGCGATGGATGGCCTGTGGTTGTGTCGCTGGATCGTGCCTGGGAAATCATCCCTGTCACGAATCCTTATCATGTTCTGCCCGGATCGACTGACAATCAACTTCCATTTGATAGTGGAATCGATAGCCCACTCCGTCGCCTGGGACTGGTGGGGACAAGCCGTGTCGCTCGCAATCGTTGGTTGGTGAGATCTGGAGCTTTCAGTGTCGGCTTCATCGCTGTCCGTTCGGGTCGGAATGACGCGCTCGAACTAGCCTGTCGATTACCTTGTTTTTTGTAGTGTAGTGCAGTACAGCAAGCTTGAATTGCCAGACTGGTGAGATCGATTCTAACGGCAACGTTCTGATTGTGCAAAGCACAACGAGTTGGGGAATCAAGCAGAATGATATACGCTCGTAAAAACTCAGTGAGACTGGAGAATGACTCCATCGTTCCCGTCACTCTGGAGCTGACTATGATCGAAGACGCATCCAGTGCAGAATGCCCTGGTAGTAACGACCGGTTTGACTGTCATTGGTCATGTCGATACCAACGGTTTGCAAAACAAGGCCACAACAATAAGATCAGTCATTCATGAACAGCCCATCCTCATCGGAAAAGATCAAGGTACTGGTGACCCGTCAACTACCTCAGGCTGTGGAGGCGCGCCTGCAGCGTGACTACAGCCCCCGACTCAATACCGAGGACAAGGTCTACAGCGGCGAAGAGCTCCTCGATCTCGCCCAGGGAGTGGCGGCGATCATCCCCTGCCATACCGAAAAACTGACCGCGGAGCTCATCGGCAGACTGCCCGACAGCGTTCGCGCGATCTGCAGTTTTTCCGTCGGCTACGATCACATCGATCTGGCCGCGGCCAAGGCTCGCGGCATCACGGTCACCAACACACCGGAGGTGCTCAGCGACGCCACGGCGGAGGTGGCGATGCTGCTCATGCTCGGTGCCGCCAGGCGCGCCTTCGAAGGCGCGCGTGAGATTCGCACCGATACCTGGGCCGAGTGGAGCGCCACCTACCACCTCGGTCTGCAGGTCAGCGGCAAGCGACTCGGCATCATCGGCATGGGACGGGTGGGTCAGATCATGGCCAGGCGGGCGCGCGGTTTCGACATGGAGATTCACTACTACAACCGTCGGCGTCTGTCTCCCGAGATCGAGGGCGATGCCCGTTATCACGATTCGCTCGACTCCTTGCTGCCCCATTGCCAGTATCTTTCGATCCACTGTCCGGCCACGCCGGAGACCCGCCACCTGCTCAATCGGGAACGCATCGCCCTGCTGCCCGACGAAGCCATCGTGATCAACACGGCACGCGGTGCGGTGGTGGACGATGACGCGCTGATAGAGGCGCTGCAGTCGGGAAAACTGTTTGCCGCGGGGCTGGATGTCTTCAATGGTGAACCGACGATCGACCCCCGCTACCGCTCCCTGGACAACACCTTTCTGCTGCCCCATATCGGCAGTGCCACGCGGGAGACCCGCGACGCCATGGGCTTCCGCGCACTGGACAATCTCGACGCCATCATGGCCGGGCGCGAGCCGCGTGACCGACTGGTCTGAATGGATTATCAACCGGAGCTGTGGGACAGGGTGCCGGTTTGATAGCTAACCCTTTCAAAAATTGCGCAATATTTTTGTTTCGTGTGACTATACTAATGAGATTGCCCGACCGGTTCAGGCAGCATAACGATACCAATACCAACCACCGACTACTGACCCACAGTAGCACCACCCGTACAGGAGGACTGTAGTATGAATGACGACAAGCACGAGTCAGCTGTATCTCAATCCAAGGACGACAAACCGGCCGAGAGCCGACGTAAGTTTCTCAAAGGCGGCATGGCGCTCGCCGCCGGCGGCGTGGCTGCCGGTTTCCCCATGATCTCGACCGCCGCAAAACCCGTGGTGCTCAAACTTCAGGGCGCATGGGGCGGAGGTATCTTCAAGGAGTTCGCCCTCGACTACGTTCGACGGGTCAACGAAATGTCCGCCGGTTCGCTGAAGATCGACTACCTCGACGTGGGGGCCGTGGTGAAGACCGCGGAGATTCAGACCGCGGTACACCGGGGTGTCATCGACGGCTCTCATCTGGTCACCGCCTACTGGTACAGCAAGAATCCCGCTGCCTCACTGTTCGGCACCGGACCTTGCTGGGGCTGGACCGCCAACCAGATGCTGGGCTGGATCCACTACGGCGGGGGCAGGGAGCTCTATGAAGAACTGATGAGCGACATTCTCCAACTCGACATCGTAGGCTTCTTCTCAGGACCCATGCCGGCGCAACCGCTGGGCTGGTTCCGCAAGGAGGTCAATGACGTCGAGGATATGAAAGGCCTCAAGTACCGCACCGTCGGCCTCGCCGCCAACGTCATGATGGAGATGGGGATGTCGGTGGTGCAGCTGCCCGGTGGCGAGATCCAGCCCGCCATGGAGCGTGGCCTGATCGACGCGGCCGAGTTCAACAATCCCACCTCTGACAAGGACTTCGGCATGCAGGACGTGGCCAAGAACTACTACCTGGCCAGTTTCCATCAGTCCCAGGAGTGCTTCGAGATCATCTTCAACAAGAAGAAGTTCAACTCCCTGGCGGAGGAGCACAAGAAGATCCTGCAATACGCCGCGGAGGCCGCCTCGGCGGACATGTCGTGGAAGGCGCAGGATCGCTATTCGAGCGACCTGCTGGCCCTGCAGAAGGAGTACGGTGTCAAGGTGCATCGCACCTCACAGTCGATCATGGACGCGCAGCTCAAGGCCTGGGACAAGGTGCTTCCGCAGTTCATGAAGGACGGATACTTCGCCAAGGTCGTCGAATCGCAAAAGGCCTGGTCGAAGCGGGTAGGGGCCTACGAGCTGACCAACGCTCCGGACTATGAGCTCGCCTATCGGCACTACTTCGGTTCACCCGTATAACGGGCATCGAAGCGACAACCCGGCCGGGAGATGCGGCCCATCGCCGCGCCTCCTGGCCGTGAAAACCTCAACTCAACTAGCCGGTAGTTGTCATGAATGCCTTCATCAATTTCGCCGACAGTCTCAGTGGCTGGGTCGGCAAGGCCTTCGGTTGGTGCATCATGGTGCTGACCTTCGCCACCTGTTACGAAGTCTTTGTCCGATACATCCTCAACTCCCCGACCGCCTGGGCCTTCGACATGAGTGTGCAGATGTATGGCGCGCTGTTCATGATGGCGGGGGCCTATACCTTGTCACGCAACGGCCATGTACGGGGTGATGTGATCCATCGCCTGCTTCCGGTCAAGGTGCAGGCGAGCATCGATCTGGCGCTCTATTTCCTGTTTCTGCTGCCGGGGGTGTTCGCCCTGATCTGGTACGGCTGGGACTTCGCGGCCGATTCCTGGCGCTACAAGGAGGCCAGCTGGAGTAGTCCCGCCCGTGTGCAGATCTACTTTTTCAAGACGCTGATTCCGCTCTCGGGCTTCTTTGTCCTGGTCCAGGGGATGGCGGAGGTGATGCGCTGTATCCACTGTCTGCGCACCGGCGAATGGCCACCCCGACCCGAAGACGTGGAAGAGACCGAGACCATGGCCATACACCAGCGAAAGGATGCCGAGGACGACGAGGATTTGTTGCGCATGCTGGGTCAGAAAGAAGGGGGTGACAAGTCGTGACCGATCCTCAAGTCGCCATCATGATGCTGGCTCTGTTCATCATCATCGTCCTGCTCGGTTTCCCGATCGCCTTCACCCTCATCGCCATGGGCCTGGGATTCGGTTACTACGCCTATGCCGAAGCCGATCAACTCGAGCACATTTTCGGCAACCGCATCTTCGATCTCTTCGTACAGAACACCTTTTCGGTGATGTCCAACGACGTGCTGGTCGCGGTACCCCTGTTCCTCTTCATGGGGTATGTGGTGGAGCGGGCCAATATCGTCGACCGTCTCTTTTTCAGTATCCAGCTGGCGGCGCGAAATGTGCCGGGCTCCATGGCGGTGGCCGCGCTGGCCACCTGCGCCGTCTTCGCCACCGCCACCGGCATCATCGGCGCGGTGGTCACGCTGATGGGCCTGCTGGCCCTGCCGGCGATGCTGAAGGCGGGCTACGACCGGAAACTGGCTTCGGGCGTGATCTGCGCCGGCGGCACCCTGGGCATCCTCATTCCGCCCAGCATCATGTTGATCGTCTATGCGGCCATCGCCCAGGTCTCGCCGGTGCGGCTGTATGCGGCGGCGCTCTTTCCCGGTGTCATGCTGGCCGGCATGTACATGGTCTACGTGGTGACCCGGGCGACCCTGAAACCGTCGCTCGCACCCAAGCCGCCGCTGGAGGATGTGCCGCCCTTCAGCATGATCCTGTGGCAGCTGCTGACCTCGTTCGTGCCCCTGTTCATGCTCATCATGGGCGTGCTGGGTTCCATCCTGGCGGGAATCGCCACTCCGGCGGAAGCCGCGGGCGTCGGCTCGTTCGGCGGCCTGGTGCTGGCGGCGCTCTATCGCGCGCTCAGCTGGCAGCGCCTCAAGGAGGCGGTGTTTCTCACCGCGCGCACCTCGGCCATGGTCTGTTGGCTCTTCGTCGGGTCGTGGACCTTCGCCTCGGTCTTCTCCTATCTGGGCGGACATGGCCTGATCGAGGAGTGGATCCTGCGTATGGATGTGGGACCGGTCGGTTTCCTGATCCTGGCCCAATTGACCATCTTCCTGCTCGGATGGCCCCTGGAGTGGAGCGAGATCATCATCATCTTCGTGCCGATCTTTCTGCCGATGCTCGATACCTTCGGCGTCGATCCGCTCTTCTTCGGGGTATTGGTGGCGCTCAATCTTCAGACCTCCTTCCTCACGCCGCCGATGGCGATGGCGGCCTATTACCTGAAGGGTGTGGCGCCGAAGTCGGTGGAGCTGATCGATGTCTTCAAGGGCATCATGCCCTATCTGGCGATCGTCATCCTGGCCATGGTGCTGATGTACCTGTTCCCTGGGATCGCCATGTGGCTGCCGAGCTACCTGTTCGGTTGAGGCTGTATCAATGACGGAACGATTCGATGTCGGTAGTTGGAACTGAGTCTGTGCAGCAAGCGGGTATCGCCCTCAACCAGATGAGTGCGATGCAGGCCGCCGCCGCAATACGCAATGGGGAGATGACCTCGGAGGAGCTGGTGTCGGCCTGCCTGCGGGCCATCGAGGCGATGGAGCCGAAAATCGGGGCCTGGGCCTTTCTCGATCCCGAGCATGCGCTGTCACAGGCGCGCGAGGCGGATCGTCAGCGCCATATGGGGATGCCGCTGGGGCCCCTGCATGGCATACCCGTGGGGATCAAGGATATCTTCGACACCCAGGATATGCCGACTGAAGACGGCACCCCCCTGCATGCGGGACGGACCCCGGCCTATGACGCCACTGCCGTGGCGCGCTTGCGTGAGGCGGGCGCCGTCATCATGGGCAAGACGGTCACCACCGAGCTGGCCGTCTATGCGCCGGGCAAGACCCGCAATCCGCACGATGCCGAACGCACACCGGGAGGCTCCTCCAGCGGTTCCGCCGCAGCGGTCGCCGCCGGCATGGTGCCGCTGGCGATCGGCAGCCAGACCAACGGCTCGGTGATCCGTCCCGCGTCTTACTGTGGCGTGGTCGGTTACAAACCGAGCCACGGACTGATTTCCCGGTATCGTGTGTTGACGCTGTCGCGGCAGCTGGATCATGTGGGGGTGTTCGCACGCTCTGTGGAGGACGCCGCCCTGCTGGCACAGCAGATGATGGGATTCGATGAGCAAGACCCGGATACACGCCCCATGCCCCGTCACGATCTGGTAGGGATCGCGACCAGCGAACCGCCGACACCACCGCGTCTGGCCTTCGTCAAAACCAGCGTCTGGCAGGAGGCGCAGTCCGATGTGGTCGATGGCTTCGGCGAACTGAACGCATTTCTGGGACAGCGGGTCGAGGAGATCGAACTGCCGGAACCCTTCGCCGATGCGCATGCCTGGCATCGCGCCATCATGGAGACGGACCTGGCGGCGAATCTTCATCGGGAGTATGAACGTGGAGGCGACCGCTTGAGTCCGGTGTTGAGGGAGATGATCGGTCGCGGCAGGCAGACGCTGGCGCTCGATTTCAACAAGGCGCTGGCCATGATACCGAGTTTGACCGCCGTGCTGGCTGAGATCATGCTGGAATACGACGCGATCATCACACCAGCGGCGATGGGAGAGGCACCCCTGGGCCTGGAGTCCACCGGCAGTCCGGTATTCTGCAGCCTGTGGTCCCTCTGCGGTGTGCCGGCGGTATCACTGCCGCTGTTGCGGGGATCGCATGATATGCCCATCGGTGTGCAGCTGGTGTCTGCGAAAGGGGATGACGCCCGCCTGCTGCGGACCGCCCGCTGGTTGGCGCAAAGCACCGCCAATGTTTAGATTTAACAGGCCCTAACTGTAGGAGCAGTGAATTATGATCAACATCCTGTGCGGTTTGGTGGCGATGGCCATTCTCACCTTCTTTATCGGCGGGCTCTCGTTCTCGATCTACGAGAATACCGGTTCCTTTGCCTTTCCGGTGATCGTGATCATCGTCCTGGTCATGGCCTATTTTTCGCTTTTTGACGAAGTACGCACCAAATCACGCAAACGATAACCGGTTATATCAACCGGTCCGGCTAAAAATGGAGTTGCGGATGGGGCCGACACGCAGAGAATCATCGCGGCCGGTGGATAAACAGATACCTGTCATTCAGTCGAAGTGGGTGTATACGAACGTCCCATGATGATCCGGCATCACAATGCCGACGTGGTCGTTGTGTCGCATCCAGCTTCGCTACTCCACAAACATCTCTAGTCGCAATGTGCATGAATTCTAGGGAAAGGCCGCTTTTCAATCGCGCCATTGTATCGACTTGACCTTTACAGATGATTTCGGATCTGGGCCGCGAAACGAATTCCGTCACGCTTTACCTGTAGAGTCACCAAGTCGTTTCTGTTGAGCGCGTTTTTCACGAACACAGAAAGTATAGGATGCTATAGCGGCCTGACATGGGCACTTTCAGTATCCGGCATCGATGTGCTCACATGATGATATGACCATCTCGCTGGGCGTGTCCGGCGTCGCTCAAGGCGATGATGAATGAGGCAAGTAATCGGTCGCACAGTTCACCCTTTGTCCACAAGGCATGCCAAACGCGTTCTCCGTTGTGGCGTCGTCCGGTGACTTGTCGTTGATGTTGAACAGTTCCTGGTTGTCAGCGCGCTTATCCAGTGAATCCTGAAACCTCCATAGGGGGGCGTCGACATACGCTCTTTCGATGCATCAGGCAGTCTTTTCATTTCGAGCAAAGCATGAAATCTGACCTGGCCTGCGGGTGCGATCGGGTCATTGACTGACTGAACCCGTACCTGGCTTCAGCCCTTTGGGTGCCGGAATGACATGCGCGTCCAAATCCGCTCCCAGTGAAGTTGTCGACTCCTGCGCAGGATGCCATAAATTCAATAAATTCCATCAATTTCGAGTTGGGCTTCGTTTGATATGCTCTATCAGTCGATCATTGTGCTGAGAGTTCATAAGACACACCAGTTATCAATAACCCTTTCATAGTGACATATGTGATCTAGACTTAACTATATGAATATGCAGAAGATCATGAACAGACTGCGCATGCTATTAGTTGTAATTCTCTCGAAAAATTTATCCGCTTGTAAGCCAAAAATGCATTCAAGCCAATAACATACGCAAAGCAACCGGATTAACTTCCAGAGGAGAGAGGAATATGCCGATTAATTTAGAGCCGAAAGACATCTCTGCTGATCTCTCCAGTATAAGTTCCGTTCTGATTGTCTATTGCCCCATCTGCCCCCAGGTCAGTCTGGCGATGCAGCATGACGCGCCATGGATCGAGTTATTCAAGTACGGCTTGAAAACAGGCGCACTTGAAGCACACATCAGGGATATTCGTGATTCATTGGAGAAATCGGGAATTCGAACCGGCGTCTTCACCATGCGCCTTCCCCTTCCGACCATGTGCCTTTGGACAAAGGGACAGCGAAATCGCTTGCTAAACCATGCCAAGAACTATGAAGCCGTTGTTGTTCTAGGCTGTGATTCAGCTACTCACACGGTAAGACAAGCCCTCGATGATACGGAGTGTCACGTTATACAGGCAATGCAGATGATTGGGATCACGAATGCGACAGTGAAATACCGGTTTCCGATGACACTGGAACTTCAGAAGAAAACCCGAGTGCAGGTGCAGACCAGAAATGACGGAGGATACATACACCATGAACACATCAACAAAGAAGACCGCCACCTATCCAGATAGATTGCGCCATGTGAAGGACTGCTCTCAAAAGCTGGCCTCCGCGCATCCCGCGATGATGGAGGCATTTGAGAGGTTACATCAGATCGCGGGAGCCGATAATGCTCTGGACAGGAAGACCAAGGAACTGATGGCGCTGGCAATCAGCGTTACTGCAGGGTGTGATGATTGTATCGCCCATCACGTTCACGATGCGGTGAAGGCTGGTGCCACCAGGGAAGAATTTGCTGACACGCTCGGCCTGGCGGTGCTCATGGGTGGTGGGCCCAGTATGATTTATGCCAGTCATGCGATAGAAGCGGTCGATCAGTTTCTAAATCTTGCAGGTTAGAAGACATAGCATCGTTACAATCGATTGAAGCCCATATAACATATTGAGGTAAAGGCATATGTGTTTCTTTTTCAGTTTTATGCCAGCCACGATTTGGGTGACTATTGGCTACTTTCTTTTGTTCTCGTCTACAAAAGTCGAGGGTCGAATAAAGACACTGGGCCAGGTCCTTGCTGTCTGGACATTCGTAATTGCCGGTTTCATTTTGCTCACCGGTGCTTACATGACGACTACGGGCTTGTGCCCAATAGATACAATTATCCAGAGTATGGCTAACGGTAATACTTAATGGCGTGAAGGAAAAATTAATCACCTTTCGCCGAGTTCCAGCGGCCGTTTGCCGTAAGCGGGTCATGATGTCATCGTCTGATTGCCGTGAGCGAATTTTAAATGCTGCTCATCTCGCCGAAAATTAGATTGTTTATATTCCCAGGCGCCTCCGTCTCCTTCCCGCACGTCTGGCAAGCCGTAACCCCATCACGACGAAAGTAACCAGCAGCTTGTATTAGATCGTTGGATTTCGCTCTCAGATGAACAGACCCATCGGTGGCGAACGGCTTTCTGGCCGGCGGGTGAGTGCGGTGGTTTCTGATTTGTGCGACAGGGCATCGGGTCTTCTTGCAACCGCCGGATCCTCAGTGCAGGCAATGAGCTTGTACATCGCATCACATTCGTGCTCAACACTAATTGATCGTGTGATTGGCCAGCTTTTCCAGTGCCTTGACCATGGCAGAATGGTCAAGTGATTTGTCACTGGCGTTGAAAAGCTCCTGCGTGGTGGCCGTGTTGGGCATGCAGAGGCCAAGTTCGCGCGCCCCCTCCAGCGCCAGGTTCAGGTCTTTCTGATGCAGTTCGATGCGAAAGCCCGGATCAAAAGTCCGGTTGATCATACGGTCGCCGTGTACCTCCAGGATCTTGGAGCCGGCGAAGCCCCCCATCAGTGCTTGGCGCACCTTGCCCGGATCGACGCCGGCCTTGCTGGCGAAGAGCAGGGCCTCGCCGACCGCCTCGATAGTCAGGGCGACGATGACCTGGTTGGCGACCTTGGCGGTCTGGCCGGCGCCGTTGGCGCCGATCAGGGTGATATTCTGACCCATCAGTTCGAACAAGGATTTGGCCTTGTCAAAAACGGCTTGATCGCCACCGACCATGATGGTCAGGGTGGCTGCCTTGGCGCCCACCTCGCCTCCGGAGACCGGGGCATCGAGATAGTCGCAGCCCGCCTGGTTGATCCTCTGGGCAAAACGTTTGGTGTGGGAAGGGGAGATGGAACTCATGTCGATCAGCAGTTTGCCGGGTGAAAGTCCATCGATGACGCCATTGTCGCCAAAAAGTACACTCTCCACCTGGGGTGTGTCGGGGAGCATGGTGACGATGATGTCGGCCTTTTCGGCCACGACCTTGGGCGAGGTACAGGCGATCGCCCCCTCATCCATCAATTCAGGGGGTAGGGGCGAGTGGTGCTTGAGAACGAAGAGCTCATGTCCCGCCTTCTGCAGGTGTCCGGCCATGGGGCGTCCCATGATGCCAAGTCCGATAAATCCGATTTTACTCATGATTAAGCTCCGCGGTGTCTGAGGGTTTACCTTGCTGACCGTTGGCGCCAAAAACGACACCCCAAACCGTCTTCAAGCATAGTCGAATTCGCAACTCGAAGCCTGAATGATATCAGGTTCAGCCAGGTTTAGACCTGAGCTGTGACGGGAAGCGTTCCTGAGTCCTCCCTGTTGAAGGATGGCATCTCGATCAGCCGTTCAATCCAGGGAGAAAAAGGCTCTTGAAAAGGTCAAACGGCGTCAGCATATTGAATCCAATATCCCGTACGTAGAGGCTATGCGACATGCTTAGAATTGCGCTGTTCCTTGGAACCAATCTCGCCATCATCATGCTGATCAGCGTGACCTTCCGCCTGCTCGGCATCGAAGGGCTGCTGATGCAGAACGGGGTCGACCTCGACCTCAATGCCTTGCTGGTCTACTCGGCCGTGATCGGTTTCAGCGGTTCCCTGATCTCTCTGTTCATCTCCAAGTGGATGGCGAAACGCTCCATGGGGGTGCATGTCATCGATCAACCGGGCAACGAAGTCGAGCGCTGGCTGCTCGATACCGTGTCGATGCAGGCAAAACATGCTGGTGTCGGGATGCCGGAGGTGGGCATTTTCGACAGCCCTTCGCCTAACGCCTTTGCCACGGGTTGGAACAAAAATGCGGCACTGGTCGCAGTCAGCAGCGGTTTGCTGCAGCAGATGAACCGGGATGAGGTCGAGGCCGTGCTGGCGCACGAGATGAGTCATGTCTCCAACGGCGACATGGTTACGCTTTCATTGATCCAGGGGGTGGTGAATACCTTCGTGGTGTTCCTCTCCCGCGTCATCGGCCACACTATCGATCGCGTGGTGTTCAAGACCGAACGGGGCTACGGGCCGGCTTTTTTCATTGTCTCCATGGTGTCTGAGTTCGTGCTCGGCATTCTCGCCATGACCATCGTCATGTGGTTCTCCCGTTGGAGAGAGTTCCGTGCCGATCGGGGTGGGGCCGAACTGGCGGGGCGTCATAAGATGATCGCCGCCCTGAGGCGCCTGCAGCAGGCACACGATCCCCAACCGATGCCGGATGAAATGGCCGCCTTCGCCATCAGCGCAGGCAAGGTGCAGAAGCTGTTCGCCAGTCATCCGCCGCTGGAGGATCGTATAGCCGCCCTGGAATCCGCTGCCTGAAAGCTTCTGCAAACGCTCGAATGACGATTGCCCGGCTGAAATGCGTGGGATCCCGTACGGGACGATCGGAATCTCCGTGTGGGCCGGTGATTGATACGGTTTACAAACCAGAAGGCGTGTGGAAGGCGGCTTTTCGGTCTGAACAAGCCCGGCTCATTTGATGTCGCTTATATTTTTGTGCTGGTGAGGTTCAGGCACAAAAGACGACTGTAGATGGTGAGGACATAACACACCATCCAAAGATCCCCCGTAAAGACAAACGGGGATTGTGAGATGAGATTGTCGGTAAGGGGCGCACCCCACCCCGACAATCACGGCTCAGGCGGAACCGAATCGGTCCCGCCGAGCCGGGCGCCTCAGGCGATTACCAGCGGCCGCCGCCACCGCCGCCACTGCGCCGTGGCTTCTCCTGGGCTTCATTGATTCTCAGGTCACGGCCTTGAAAATCCTTACCGTTGAGCTGAGAGATGGCACGCTCTGCATCGGCCTGGCTCATCTCGACAAAGGCAAAACCGCGTGAACGGCGGGTTTCACGATCGAGAATCAGGTTGGCGGACTGGACCTCACCGACGGTGGTGAACAGTTCGCGGATGTCATCTTCGGTTGCAGTCCAAGGCAGATTGCCAACATACAATTTCGTCATCGATATATTCCTAACAAAGAAAAAATTGCTCAAAAGCCTGACGGTCCCATCAATCAACCTGCCAGACAGACCTTGAGCAGAGTAACCCCATGGACATGACCATGGTTATTAGCCTGGAAACCAAAGGATTCCGATTCTCGACAAGAGGGAAGCTCAAACGGGGAAGCGGTCATGGGTCTGTTTCTTAGCCTTGGCCATCATACTCCCGCAATTCCGTGGATGCCAACGCTTTTTTAATATGGTTTTGTGTCAAAAAAATGAACCTATCGGCGGACTTAGGCAGATTATTGGCATGGATTGTGTTGGCTGTCACCGATACGGTTCATGGTTTCTGTTCCACGCTGCAGCTGATTGTCGATCTGCTTCCACTTCAACCACGGAAGGGTTTACGCATCGGGGTGATGATAAAGAGCAGCACGAAGAGGGTGAGAGAGCGCCCCAGGCTCCACTTGGAGAAGCTGGCCAAGCCACGCCATCCCGGATTGGCCTTGTTGACGAATTCGACCTCCTCAACAAAAAGCGTTTCACAGGCACCGTTGCCGGTATCGTCACGACGCGTGCTGGTGCCGCGCAGAAAACCATTGGCCGTATTCTCATAGCTCGCCAGTTGCCCGGTGATAGGGATGTGGTCGCCGGCTTCAGCTGTCATAAGCCTTTGCTTAAGGGAGGGGGCATCGACCAGCAGGTAATTGTTGGAGATTTGTTGCGTGCTGAAGCGCCGGCCGGTGTCGGCATCGGGTCAATAGGCCCAGCAGGTCCAACTGTCATTGTCGAAGGTCATGTTCCGATAGACGCCGCTGCTGACATTGTCTCCCCAGATGACGCAGAGATCGCGTATGTTGAGAAAGTCCAGCCACTTTTCGTGGTGCCAGATGTCTGTGAAACCATCCGCCTCGTGGTAGCTGACGATGACGCCCTCAAGGCTGTAGTCGAAAAGGGGTTTGCCCCGGTAGCGCTGGCCGGCGGTCTCAATCCAGAAGGGGGGCGTCGGGTCGGGTGCTGCACGGGTTCGCAAGGACGCCCCTGCTGGTCAAAGTCCGGCTCCGGAAGGCGATCTTTATAGAAGAGAGCGGCGGGCAGGATCAGCAGGGAGGCGATGGCAATCCATTTGCTGACCGACTCTAACAGTAACAGCATTTATGCGGGCCCGTTGAACTGATAGAGCCGGCAGCATATACAGGGTCAGTCGGCGGGGGCAAATCGGTAGTATCGGGCAACCACTTCAGACGGATGCCGAGCTTTCGATCGAGTCAGGGGAAATCGTATCCATTCTCTCTCCACCAGTCTTTCATTTTCTCGTTCACTGCCTGCCGATCGGCCCAGTATTCCCAGCTGTTGGTGCGGCCGCTGGCGGGTACGCCGCGCCAGCGGCTCTCGAAGACGCTAGGAGTGGTGATAGCCGACGATTCGCTCCACCTCATTTCTGGAACCGAGAATCACCGGCACCCGTTGGTGCAACTCACGGGGTTGCAGTTCCATGATGCGACTTCGACCGGTGGTGGAGGCGCCGCCCGCCTGTTCGACGATGAAGGACATGGGATTGGCCTCGTACATCAAACGCAGTTTGCCCTCCAGCCCCTTCTGCTTCATCTTATCGTCCATGGGGTACATGAAGACGCCGCCGCGGGTCAGGATGCGATGCACTTCTGCGACCATCGAAGCGATCCAGCGCATGTTGAAATCCTTCTCCCGGGGGCCGGTGGTGCCGGCCAGACACTCGTCCACATAGCGTTTAACCGGTGCTTCCCAGTGGCGCATGTTGGAGGCGTTTATGGCAAATTCCTGGGTGTCGGCTGGAATCGTCATGTTGGGATGGGTGAGGATGAACTCGCCGATGTTCTGATCCAGGGTGAAGCCGTTCACCCCGTTACCGGTGGTCAGCACCATCATGGTGGAGGGACCGTAGAGGGCGTAACCGGCCGCCACCTGTTTGACCCCGGGTTGCATGAACGCCTGCTGGGACGGGGCCTGACCGTCTCCCGGACATTTGAGAATGGAGAAGATGGTGCCGACGGAGACGTTGACGTCGATGTTGGAGGAGCCATCCAGCGGATCGAAGGTGAGCAGGTATTTGCCGCGGGGATAGGTCTCGGGGATGGGGTAGATCTCATCCATCTCCTCGGAGGCCATGGCGGAGAGATGACCGGCCCACTCGTTGGACTTCATGAAGACCTCGTTGGCGATGATGTCCATTTTCTTTTGGGTCTCGCCCTGAATGTTTTCCGAGCCGGCAGTACCCAAAACGCCGATAAGTTCGCCATGGTTGACCATGTTCGAGATCACCTTGCAGGCCGTGACGATATCGTTCAGTAGAGAGGTGAATTCGCCGGTTGCGCCCTGGATATGGCGCTGCTCTTCAATGATGAATTGGGTGATGGTCGTTCCGTTGTGCATCTGTTGCCTCTCACTTTCTGCGCTGATGAATGGGCCGCACCCGAACATTGCCCTGCGGTGTTTTTGTATGGCGTGACGTTCGGAAACGGCCGCGAATCCTAGCATATTAAAGAATGCTAATAAACAGCGAGGGGGAGCGGTCCCTGGCCAAACCGCCAGAGACGCATCATGGGCGGCAGTACCGTTAACGGATGACGGATGGGTTCGCCCGCCGCCCTCGGGCACTGACCGAAGGGTTCGGACGCGTTCCCCGCTGCATCGACAGATTGGGCAGGTGAGTGCCCCTGAGGAACTTCGCTGGCGTGATCAGCCGGAGGCCTCTACCGGTTTGGCCGCGTGTTTCTCCTCACAGGCCCGCTTCACCACTTTCAGCAGATGCTCGAGATAGGTCAGCCGTTTGAGTGAGATATCGATCTTCTCCTTCAGCCCGTCGTCCTCCTCCGTGTTGTCGATCAGATGGAACATGTCCGCGAAGAAAAAGACGAAAAAGCTGTCGAGAAAGACGATTTCCCGGTTGATGTCCATTACCAGGTTGTCGAGCCCGAACAGGTCGATCATGCGTGGATTGTCCGATTTTCGCCAGGCCTTGGAGGCGCGAACGAAGCGCGCGAGCTGAATCCGCGATTTCGGATTGGCGCAAAGCAGGCGCACCGCCTCCTCTTCGTTCTGGGGGTTGGCGATGTTGAACCAGACGTTGATCGCCGTGGCCAGGACAATGACGCTGGGCGCGCCGTTGACACGGGTCACCACGAAGAGCGTGTCCGGGATGATCTCGTCCAGAGTCTCCTTGAGCAGTCGATAGTGGCGTGCCAGCAGCCGGGCTTCCGTTTCCGAGTAGTGAGCCAGAGGCCATTTGATGACGAATTCGATGTAGGTGGTGCCGCTCTCCTCCTCATCGTCGCTCACCTGGCGCCGGCTGCTGCGCCAGACCTCGCAATGGCTGCCGGTGGTGGAGATCAAAGAAGCTCTGAGCTGCTTGTGGTCGAGACAGGCAACGTCGGCCAACAGTCGGTCGAGTTCTTTTCCGGGGGGGCTTGCCATCCTGCTTTGGAGTTACCGATTGGTGAGTGAAACAGCGCCAGCCTAACAGACAACATCGATCAGGTGAACGTTACCGACCCTGATTCTGAAAAGCCTCATTCGGCGAGCCGTCTGACGCTCAGCAGAAGGGGGCCTCGGCACCGCAATAGCAGGCTAGGGTTGGCAACGCACCCCGGGTTTCAAGGCGACAGCTGCTGCTTTAGATAACGGGGTATGCGTCGCTCCAGCCAGTAGCGGGGACGACCCGGCAGACATCC
This sequence comes from Sedimenticolaceae bacterium, assembly GCA_050305975.1. GTDB lineage: Bacteria > Pseudomonadota > Gammaproteobacteria > Chromatiales > Chromatiaceae > Thiodiazotropha. Next base: position 24,532 of record JBNLGI010000135.1, read on the forward strand.
CTCGATGAAGCCCACGTGTCCACCCTGACGGCAGAGCTCGAGGGTGGCTCCGGGTCCCAGCTCTTCCCTCCGTGGTATCACCTCGGGCCGCATCAGCGGATCGTCGATTGCGTGAAGGATCAGCGTGGGGGTCACGATATCTTTGAGAAAACCGATGCAGCTGCAGCGTCGGTAGTAGTCTTCGGCACTCTCGAAGCCGTTGAGCGGGGCGGTGACGCGTTCATCGAACTCGTAGATCGAGCCGATGCGGTCGACGGCGACCTCGAGCGGGGAGGGACGATCGGTGAATTTGCGTTTGTAGCTGCCGACCAGTTTGCGCAGCAGATAGCGGCCGTAGATCCTGGAGAACCCGTGCTGCAGGTGGCTGGCGGCGATCTGCAGGCGAAACGGGACCGAGATGGCGATGGCGGCGCGTGTACACGCCTCCCGGCCGCTTTCACCCAGGTATTTCAACAGCAGGTTGGCGCCCAGCGAGATACCGATCAGGGCGTCGGGCCGCTCGCCGCGAAGCGCCAGCCGCTCCAGCACTTCGGCCAAATCCTCGCTGGCACCGGAGTGGTAGCTGCGGTCCAGCCGGTTGGGTTCGCGACCGCAGCCACGCAAGTGCATGAAGACGGCACTGTAGCCTTCACCTTCCAGCAGTTTCAGCAGGGGGACGGCGTAGTGTGATTCGAGGGAACCCTCCAATCCGTGTATCAGCAACACCAGCGGTCCCGGCCCTCGCCGCCAGGCCAGATCGATGAAGTCACCGTCAGCCAGTTCGAGCCGCTCCCAGCTCACATCGAGCTGGGCGGCGGGGCGCAGCAGGCTCGGCCAGAGGGTCTGCAGGTGGGGCGACCTCAGCCACCAGGCCGGTTTGAAGTCGCTGTCTGACAGCTGACCTGTGGCGTGCTCTTGCATGGTATACGGCAATGCGTGCCGCAACTCTCCTGTTCAATGGCGCAGATGAGACGGCGCACCGCTACCGGCCAGCTCGAACTGGCTGATCAGCAGCTTGTAGCGCTCGTCGAAGGATACCGCCTCGATGATGGCCTGCTTCTCCACATGGTGCAAGGGCAGCAGGGTGGTCAGCACATTGAGCAGGCGGGCGAAGGGGAGCTTATGGATAACCGCCTGGTCGATCTCCAGGTCCTTGGTCTGAAGATAGCGCTCGAGTTCGGCGAAGAAAGGGGCCTGTTGCTGGCGCTTGTCGAAGCGCGGGTATTCGTAATCGGAGCTGAAGCGGTCCCAGTCCGGCACCACCAGACGATAGCCGCGGGTGGTCGGCAGCTCCTGGCTGATGTCAAACCGGCAAACCCCGCTGAGGACGATCTCGATACGACCGTCTAGGGTCTCCTGAAAAGTGGTGATGCGACCGGCACAACCGGTGCGATGGATGCTGGGATCCGTAACGTCGCCCTGAACGTCTGGCTGGATCATGCCGATCAGATGATGGCTGGCCAGTGCATCCTCCACCATGTTGAGGTAGCGCGGTTCGAAGATATTGAGGGGCAACTGAGCGCCCGGCATCACCACCGCACCCTCCAGGGGGAAGATCGGCAGAGTGGCCGGCAGCTGGTCGAAAGTCTGAATGAAGGGATTCTGCATCGCTGACTCCGTAGCCGCATGTAGGTGTTATGAACCTGGGGTTCCGGGATCGTTCCCCGGCATCCCTTTTGTAAGCCATGCTATCTCGAATTCGAGCGGCCGATCCCGCTGATCTCTCCTGCCTATTCAGCCTTTCATAGCTCAGCAGAAAAACTATACTGGAGATGCCGATGCTCACTCCCCACGTCAGATCAGGATGCCGTTATGACCGATATCAGATCACTCCTCGGAGCCGAGTCCGAGAGCCTCCTCGAACATCAGTGCCAGACCATCGACCGGGATATGCTCCATCTGCCCGGGCCGGACTACGTGGACCGCGTGGTGGCGGACAAGGATCTCAAACCCGGCGTACTGCGCAGTTTGCAGTGCCTTTTCAACACCGGGCGTTTGGCCGGCAGCGGCTATCTGTCGATTCTGCCTGTGGACCAGGGCGTTGAACATTCGGGCGGCGCCTCCTTTGCACCCAATCCCATCTATTTCGATCCGGCCCGTATCGTGGAGTTGGCGATCGAAGGGGGGTGCAACGCGGTGGCTTCGACACTCGGTGTGCTGGGCGCGGTGTCACGGCGTTATGCCCACAAGATTCCGTTTCTGGTGAAAATAAATCATAACGAAATGCTGACCTATCCCACCATCTACGACCAGACCCTCTTCGCCTCGGTCGAGCAGGCCTTCGACATGGGGGCGGTGGCGGTGGGCGCCACCATCTATTACGGTTCTCCCGAATCCCGCCGTCAGATCATGGAGATCTCCGAGGCCTTTCAGCAGGCTCATGAGCTGGGCATGGTCACCGTGCTCTGGGCCTATCTGAGAAACAGCTCGTTCAAAGTGGACGGTGTCGACTACCATACCGCGGCCGACCTCACCGGACAGGCCAACCATCTGGCGGCCACCATCGAAGCCGACATCGTCAAGCAGAAGCAGGCCGTGGGAAATGGCGGTTACCAGGCCGTCAAGTTCGGCAAGACTCACGAGAAGGTCTACAGCGAGCTCACCACGGATCACCCGATCGATCTGGTGCGCTACCAGGTGGCCAACTGCTATATGGGTCGTGCCGGCCTGATCAACTCGGGCGGAGCTTCGTCGGGGGAGGGCGATCTCGCCCAGGCGGTACGCACCGCGGTCATCAACAAGCGGGCCGGTGGCATGGGGATGATCTCGGGGCGCAAGGCGTTCCAGCGACCGATGGCCCAGGGCGTTGAGCTGCTGAATGCCATTCAGGACGTCTACCTCGATCCGGCAGTGACGATCGCCTGAACCGCTGATATATTCGAACCATAACAAACTCGCCGGCAGGTTGTGTCGGCGAGATATTCGACACATTTAAAGAAAACGACAAAGATGCCGCGGCGGCATCGGGTCATTGACCCGGTCAGACGCGCCATGCAGCTTGAGTATCCGGCGGAGGCAAGATGTGGGTATTCATTAAGGGGATCCCCAAGGAGATGGATTCGAAGGGGCTCGAGAGATTCATCAAACGGCTACTGTTTCCCGGTTGGCTGCCATTCGTTGTGAATGGTCGCGTACGTATCTCCGGTTCCAAGATTCTCAAGATAGTCCATACGCGAACCCGGTCGATTGAGTATCACGGACTGATACAGATACAGCCGGCCAGCAGGGCGGAAAGCGTCATAGAGCGGATCAATCAGTCGAAAATCGATGGTCAGCTTTTGCACTCGCATCCCTATAGCAAACGGTATGCACGGTCGGACAGGCGCAAGCGGTTATTCCCGGAGCATGGCCACTCCTATGAACGGCGGGTGCTCGATCGCCGCCGTAAACACCTGGTCAGCCAGGTGGTGGATGCTTCCCTCTGAATCAGGTTTCGATTTTACAAATTTTTAATTTTTTGGCATTTATCCTAAACGCTTAACATTCTAGACTCGACTTGCTAATAACGAAGGAATCTCTGGCCAATTCATGAATCGGCGTGCGGCGGCTGAAATGCTATGGCTCTGCGTTGACAAGTTTCGCGACAGCCCGCTATCGGGGGCGTTTTTCGCTTCGATCCGTAGCCTTTCATTCCACTACCCACTCGATCCGAGATCGATCAGAGGTTCTATAACTTCTCCTTCAACTCCCAGCGAGGGACGCTCATGACCAAACTTGTCGAAATCGAAGGTATCGGGGAAAGCTACGCGGAAAAACTGCAGGCTGCCGGAGTCAACAGTCTGGAAGCTCTGTTGGAGCAAGGCAGTACCCGCAAAGGACGCGAAACCCTGGAAGAGGCCAGCGGTATCAGTGGCAAGCTGATACTACGCTGGGTCAACATGGCTGACTTGTTCCGCATCAAAGGGCTTGGTCAGGAGTACACGGACTTGCTGGAAGCCGCTGGTGTCGACACGGTACCGGAGTTGGCGCAACGAAAGCCTGAGAACCTGCATGCCAAGTTGGTTGAAGTGAACGAGCAGAAGAAACTGGTGCGTGCCTTGCCGGGCCTCGCGGCCGTGGAGAAATGGGTTGCTCAAGCCAAGGAGCTGCCCAGACTCGTCAACTATTGAGTTCCTGCGCGTAGCCCTGACAAAGGCTGCCGGCCATACCGGCAGCCTTTTTTGTTGCGGGGGAGGCATGACCGAATCTCGGTATCGGTTAAGATAGGGCTCATGCATAGACGAAACAGGAGTTACTTTTCATGCCTACCTACGACTATTTTTGCGAAAGCAACGGTGTCCGGCTCGAGGTCAGACACAAGATGGATGAGACTGTTGCGACCTGGAGCGATCTCTGCCGACTCGCTGGCATCGAGCCTGGTGATACGCCCCTGCAGTCACCGGTGAAGAAGCTGATCACGGCGGCCGCGCTGGTCAACCGCAGCGCGCTCTCCAATCCTGAACCGGCCTGTGCCAGCGGCGGTTGCTGTCCAGGCGGCGCTTGCGGCCTCTGAGACCGAGAACGGGCAGTGATCTATCTGCTGCTGCTGGTAGCGCTCCTGCTGCTTCTGTTGGGCCCGCAGATCTGGGTCCAGCGAGTGTTCGCTCGCTATAACCGGATGGCGGAACCCAATTTCCCCGGCAATGGAGGAGAGCTCGCACGTCATCTGCTGGACCGGTTCGCGCTCAGCAATGTTGGTGTCGAAGCGGCGGCGGAGGGAGATCACTACGATCCGCAAAGCAAGACGGTCCGCCTGACCCGGGACAAATTGACGGGTAAAACCCTGACCGCAATAACCACAGCGGCTCACGAGGTCGGTCATGCGTTGCAAGACGCCGCGGACGAGCCGTTGTTCCGCGCACGTGCCAGGCTGGCGGCTTTTGCGGTGGTGGCGCAGAAGCTGGGCTCATTTCTGCTTTTCGCCGCCCCCTTCATGACGCTCATGACCCGGGCTCCGTCTGCCGGACTGGTCAGTGCCCTGGCCGCTTTCCTGATTCTCGGTACCAACGTGATCGTGCAGGCTCTGACCTTGCCGGTGGAACTCGACGCCAGTTTCAAGAAGGCGCTTCCTTTGCTTAAATCAGGGTATCTGACGGAGCAGCAACAAGTTGGAGCCATACGCATTCTGCGCGCTGCCGCCCTGACCTACCTGGCCGCGTCACTGGCCGGGCTGCTTAATTTCTGGCACTGGTTGAGAGTGCTTCGACGCTGACTCCAGTGGGAACTCCGCTGGCATGGCCCGCTCGATGAGGCGGGACGACGTGAATCATTTACGGGGTTCCGGGCAATGACCGGTTAACATTTAGGGATGGAAAAGATGCATCAACACCAACAACAAAAACAACAACGATTAAAGGCCTTTGGCAGGTGTTTGTTGATGGGCGCCTCGTGTCTCTTTTTGACAGTCGTGCAGGCTGAGGAGTTGACCGAGTCGCCGGTGCCGGAGGCTTATGTGGCCCGCGCCGTGTTCTCCACGGGCATTGCCGATCGGGAGCCGGTCGATCAGGTGGTAAGCCTGGGTCCGGACCAGGATACAGTCTTCTTTTTCACCGACTTGAGGAATCTTCAGGGCAGGACAGTTACCCATCGCTGGGAATTCGAGGGTCAATACATGGGCGAGATCGCGTTCAAGGTGGGAGGGCCCCGCTGGCGCGTTTACTCAAAGAAGACGCTCAACCATGAGGTTATCGGCAAATGGACGGTCCTGGTCCTGGACGAATCGGGCTGGCCGCTGCATGCGAGTATTTTCATGCAGGGTACGGAACCTGAGTAGGGGTGAACTCCGTTACTGACAGCGTTTGCGCCTTCCCCTGAGGTTTGAGCTGCATTCTGAGTTGGGCTAGTCCTGCGGACGTGTGTTGTCGGCTGCCTGTGGCACTGTCTGCATAGCATCGGTGCCGCCTGCCTCGACTTCTGCGTCGACAGTCTGTTGCGCAGCGGCGGGAGCAACCTGAGTGAACTCGCCCGATTCCGATCCGCCGGTTTGAGCGGAGCCCTCGATCTCGGCAATGCCTGCATCTCCGCCAACATCCGGCTGGGCCTGTTGCGTGGTGTCAGCCTCGGCCTTCTGGAGTCGACGTTGAAACTCCTCTTCGGCAATCTGACGCACGTTCAATTCGGCCTGAAGTCTGGCTTCCTCATCGGCGGCTGCCGGAGGGGCGGGAGCTGCCGTGGTAACCGGTGATATCGATGCCCGGTTCGGTTCTCTTGTCTGTTCGCCACGGACATCGGGGTTGGGGACCCCCTTCACCTGGCTGTCGGGTATGGCTGCTGGGGCTGTTGTCTCACTCCCTGCACTGGAGCTACCGGGTGTTTGAACCGGTTTGGACTCCGTGACCTGCGGCTCGGTCGATACCTGTTCGCTGGTCCAGTAGTAATAAAGGTAGCCGCCGCCCATCCCGAGGAGCAACAGCATGATCAGGCTGGCGATGGCGAAGGAGGAGAGTGGCCGGTGCTCCCGAGGCATCTTTTCCCGTGGTTGCGCACGATAGACTGGAATGGACAGGGCCGGTTGCTGCGGCTCGGGGTTGGCTGTTTGTCGGGGTTTGCTTGTCTCGGTCGCTTCCTGTTTGACAGGTGTCTTTGATTCGGTGAACAGTTGCGCCAGAGGAGACGGACTGCGTTGTTCGGCAGCTGTCGGCATGCTCGAGGGGAAGCCGTCGAATGCCAGGTTGCTGTCGGCTTGCTGCTTGTTGGGTGTCTCTTCATCAAACAACGGATAGGTATCGTTGTCGACAGCCGGCTGATCGGGGTCATTCGCTGCTTCGGAAACCGCGGCGTCTTGAACGCTTTGTTGCTGAGCCTCCAGCAGCTGGTTCTGGATCTGCTCCATCTGGGCGCGAAGGAGCTTGATGTTGTCTTTCAGGCTGATGACCAGTTGCTCCGATTTCCGTTGCGCCAGTTCGGCTTTTTGCGCGCGATTGCTGAGAGCCTCGAGCTGACCTTCGAGTCGGAGATTCTCCTGCTCGTAGAACTGATTGGCCTGTTTCAGGGTTGCCTGCCTCTCCTCTTCGCTTTCGAGCAGCTGACGGTGTGTCGACTCTGCCTGCTCCGCGCGTTTCTGCAATTCCGCCTTATCCGCGGCGAGGTCATTCAGCTTGAGCTGCATCTGCTGCTGTTCACTCTCCAGCTCGAAGACCCGTCGCCTGAGCTGTTCGGATTCGGCCGATTGATTGCGCAGACGCTCGACCTGAGCCTGCAGATCCTTGTTTTCCTGCGCAACACTCTGCAGCGTAGCCTGCAGTTGATCGATCTTGTCCTCCAGTTCCTGCGGATCCTGGGCGGGCACCATCGCGGAATGGGTGGCTATGTCGTCCAGGCGAAGATGAGAGGACTTGATGCTGTCGCTGTGGAGGCTCGACCCGATTTCGATATCAGGCATCGCCGATGGCGCCGAGTCGGACGTGGGGCCAACCGGGGTCAGGGTGTCGTTGCCCTTGTCGATCACACGATGGCCACCCAGATCCATGGCTGCCTTGAGTCTTCCTTCCGCCAGCAACAGCAATTCACTGAGCCGGATACCCGGTTTGATATGCGGGGCTGAGATGCCCATGCTGAGGCTGACCGCCTCTTCCGACTCGCCAAGATAGAACTGTTTGGCGGACATGTCCTCGACGATGCGACGTCCGATATAGCGCGTACCGATGGCGTTCGAGGCGGGCCGCAATATGGCAAACAGCCCGTCGCCGAAGTAAGCCATGGAATCGTCGGGGTGAATATGCTGGCGGATGATATCAGCCGTCGACAGCAGGATATGCTCGATGGCGGGTTCGCTGTAATGGCTTTCAAGCTGGTCGAACTGGTCGATGCGCAATAACGCAATAGCCAGTTCGTTCTTGTTCCGGATGGCGAAGGAGAGCTCTTTGCTGGCGCTCAACATGAAATCTTTCTGGTTGAGGACGCCCTTGAGATATTCCGTCTGATTCTCCTCCTCCTGGAGCAGCATGTAACTCTGGTTTTCCTGTTGGGAGACCAGAGTGGTGACGAAACTGACAATGCGGGCAGGGTCGAAGGGTTTGCTGACCACCTCGGTCGCTCCCAGCTCCTGGAGTTCATCACGGGTGCCACTCTCCGCCTCGTTGCCGGTCACCACGATAAACGGGATATTTCTGATGCGGTTGATTTCAGAACTGCGTACTTTCTGCAGGAGTCCACGTCCGTCTAACCTGGGCATAGAGAGATCGGAGAAGATCAAGCGGATGTCCGGTGATTCAAGCAACTGCTCCCAGGCCTGCTGGCCGTCTTCAGCTTCGATCAGTTGGCAATCGTTTTTTAGTATGTTTTTCAAGGAGACGCGTACTACCCGGGAGTCGTCAGCGATCAGGATGATCGGTCTGTCCTCGGTATTCATAGCGGGTCCGTCGAATGCGTGTTGGGCCATGAGTGTCGTTTTATCTGCATCAGGTGGATCGGGCCATTCTGAAATTAGCTTCGACTGTTGAAGCCATTTCTTTAGCTTAAATGCGTTGAATGTGGGGTTAAAATGGCGCCTAACTTACTGTTTATTAGAAATATATACAGTTAGTGGGGTAATGCCGGTAATGGGAAAATGAGACTTGATTCACTAAATGCTCTGGAGCTACAGACAGGGCCTCTCCAGTCTGGTGGCGTCTGGCCGATGGTAAATTCCAGAGGCTTGATCACGCATTGTGCGTTAGACTAGCTTCAGAGTTCGTGAACAAGTGTGTATTTCAGAGGCCTGTTGCCGGCATCCATGAGTAAATCGGTTTTTCATCTGGCAGACGGCGCTCCCGTCGGATCCGAAGAGGAGCAAAAGAAAAAGGAGAGGGAGGGGGACGATGCCGTCATCAAGGAGTTTGTGGACTCGGTCCGCGAAGACCTGCGCGCCAATAAGATCTACCTGCCCACCCTGCCGGCACTCGCACTCGAGGCCTTGCTGGTCATCAACGACGTCGACAGCTCGGCGGCGGATCTGGAGAAGATCATCTCCCGCGACGCCGCATTGACTGCTCGCCTCATACGTTACGCCAACAGTCCCCTCTATCGCGGTTTGAACACCATCACCACGATCAAACCGGCCATTACCCGAATCGGTTTTCAGCGCGTCAAGAATGCGGTCTATGCGGTCTCCATGAAGGAGGTATTCCGCACCTCGGTCAAAGAGATCGAGCGGCGGATGGACGAGCTCTGGGCACACTCGGTCAAAGTGGGGGCGCAGGCTGCCATGCTGGCCAAGAGCCAGAACGGACTGGATGCAGACGTGGCCCTGGTTGCCGGTCTGGTGCACGACATTGGTCACATCCCGCTGCTGATCAAGGCGTGCGACTTTGAATTGCTGATCAAAAAGCCCGAGCTGCTGGACAAGGTGCTTCACAAGCTCCATACCCAGCTGGGCGGCAGCATCCTGAAGCTCTGGAAATTCGACGAGCAGGTCATCAAAGCGGCTGCCGAACACGAGGATCTAGACCGTGATCCCGGGGATGCCCCGATCGATTATGTCGACATCGTTCAGGTTGCCAATATCCTCGCCCACGAGGGAACCGGTCACCGTCTGGCCGACGTGGATCGTTCCAGCATCAAGGCCTTTGGCAGGGTCAAGCAGGGAGAAGCGGACGCTCAGTCCGGAGTGGATGAGGATACACGCCAGGTCGAAGAGATCATTTTCTGAGCCGGCTGCCGGGATGGATTAGGACCGAGACCGGTCTTTTCGCGCTTCGAGGTTGAATTGCCTCAAGCCAAGAGGACATCCAGTCCTTCATTGCGCAGCATGTTGACCAACTGGATCAGCGGCAGTCCGATGAGGGATGTCGGATCGTCTCCCTCCATGCGTTCAAAGAGACAGACCCCCAAACCTTCCGACTTGAATGCGCCTGCGCAGTTGTAGGGTTGCTCCTTCAGCAGGTAGTGGTCAATTTCCTCGCTCGTCAGCTGACGAAATTTCACGTGATACGGCTCGCAGCAGACCTGGAGGCTGCCAGACTCACTGTTCAACAGACAGAGTCCGGTATGGAAAGTAATGCGTTTGCCCGAGGCCAGGGTCAGTTGCTCGACCGCGCGCTCGTGGGTGCCGGGTTTTCCCAGCACCTTGTCCTCCAGTGTCGCCACTTGGTCGGAGCCGATAATCAGCGCTTTCGGATGGGATGCCGCCACTGCGCGGGCCTTCTCCTCGGCCAACCTTCTGACCAGAGCTTCAGCTCCCTCATTGTCTCTGAGTGATTCGTCAATCTCCGGCGAGACACTGCCGAATTCGACGCCCAGTCGACTGAGGACCTCCCTCCGATAGGGGGAACTGGAGGCCAGAATCAGTGGAAGGTGCGGATGGGAGACGGCTTCAGGCATGGGACAACTCTGGAATGAACCTTCGGATGTGGGTGGGATGTTAACAGAAGCTATTGTAGTTTTGGCAGCTTACGGCTACTTTTCTATAGCTAGAGGACAGTATCATTGATTTGCTAAATACTGACCATATATATTCTAAATAAAAAATAACAAAATACTTTATAATCAGCATGTTATGAGGAATTTTTGAGATAACTGCTGCTTGACAACACGCCTTTGCACAACGTAGAAAGGCCCGGATAACCACAACGAGACAACTGAACGATGCCAATTTCAGACATGCTGATGTCGGGTGTAAGCCTCATGATCGTTGGGATGGGGATTGTCTTTATCTTCCTTCTCACATTGGTTTTTGCCATGAAAGGCATGTCACAGGTGGCCTCGTTCATCTCAGAGCGACAGGGGAGTACGGACACGTTAACCTATCCGTCTGCGGGGGCGGCGCAGGGACCGGGTAGCGTCAGGGGGGATTTGATAGCTGTGATCTCAGCGGCAGTTTCCCGATATCGCAACACCCACAGTTAGCCTGTTTATCTCTACTCATCTTTCCACATCCTGATTCAGGCTGTTCACAGGAAAACGGCGGTTAGCTTATGAGCGAAAACAAACCACTCGGTATCACAGACGTTGTACTGCGCGATGCGCATCAATCCCTCTTCGCCACACGCATGCGTATCGACGACATGCTGCCCATTGCCGAGAAACTCGATCAGGTCGGTTTCTGGTCCCTCGAAACCTGGGGTGGCGCCACCTTCGATGCCTGCATCCGGTTCCTCGGGGAGGATCCCTGGGAACGCATTCGCACCCTCAAGGCCGCCATGCCCAAAACCCCGATGCAGATGCTGTTCCGGGGGCAGAATATCCTTGGATATCGTCACTATGCCGATGACGTGGTTAAGAAATTCGTCGAAAGGGCGGCCATCAACGGAGTGGATGTTTTCCGCATCTTCGACGCCATGAACGACCTGCGAAACCTGGAGACGGCCGTGCAGGCGACCCTGCAGGTCGAGAAGCATGCCCAGGGCACCATGTCCTACACGGTCAGCCCCGTGCACGACATGGACTACTGGGTCAATATGGGCAAGAGCCTTGAGGACATGGGTTGTCACTCCATCTGCATCAAGGACATGGCGGGCCTGCTCAATCCCTACGTCGCCTTCGAGCTGGTCACCAAGCTGAAGCAGAACGTTTCCATTCCGATCGCCATGCAGTGTCATGCCACCACCGGCATGAGCACCGCCACCAACATCAAGGCCGCCGAAGCCGGCATCGACATGGTGGACACCTCCATCTCCTCCATGAGCATGACCTACGGCCACTCCGCCACCGAGTCGGTGGTGGCCATTCTGAAAGAGACCGAGCGGGATACGGGGCTGGATCTCAACCTGCTGGAGGAGATCGCCGCCTACTTCCGCGAAGTGCGTAAGAAATACGCCAAGTTCGAAGGCTCTCTCAAGGGTGTCGACTCACGTATCCTGGTGGCGCAGGTGCCGGGCGGCATGTTGACCAACATGGAAAACCAGCTGCGCGAGCAGGGCGCTACCGACAAGCTGGACCAGGTGCTGGAGGAGATTCCCCGGGTGCGCGAAGATCTGGGCTATATTCCGCTGGTCACTCCGACCTCCCAGATCGTGGGAACCCAGGCCGTCATCAACGTCCTCATGGGCGAGCGCTACAAGAGTATCGCCAAGGAGACGGAGGGCGTTCTCAAGGGCGAATACGGAGCCACACCGGCTCCCGTCAACGCCGAATTGCAGGCCCGGGTGCTGGCTGATGGGGAGGAGCCAATCACCTGCCGTCCCGCCGATCTGCTGAACGACGAAATGGATAGACTCACGGCCGAATTCCGTGATCTGGTCAAAGAGCACGACATCGACGTGGCCAAGGCGGAGGTCGATGACGTGCTGATCTACGCCCTGTTTCCCCAGGTCGGCCTCAAGTTTCTCAAGAATCGCAACAATCCGGACGCCTTCGAGCCGGTTCCGGGAAGCGAGCCCGAAACGGTCCTGGCCGCCGCACCCGCAGCCGCCACACCCGCAGGTGGGCCGGAAGCCTATCAGGTGGAAGTCAATGGGGTGACCTACAACGTCAAGGTCACGCCTGCCGGTGCGGTCACGGAGGTGGTGCCGGCATCGGCCCCTGCAGCAACATCCGCACCCGCCCCAGCGGCAGGTGGCGAGAACATCAATGCGCCGCTTTCGGGCAACATCCATACCATCAAAGTGGCCGTCGGCCAGAGTGTCAGCGCCGGCGATGTGGTGATGGTGCTCGAGGCGATGAAGATGGAGACCGAGGTACGCGCCACGACCGGCGGTACCGTCGCCCAGATCCTCGTCAAAGAGGGCGACACGGTTCAGGTCGGCACCCCCTTGCTGAGTCTCTCCTGATATGGTCGAGGTAGGCGTAGACGCACTTTGGCAGTCCACCGGATTGGCCAATATGGGATGGGGGCAGGCGCTCATGATGGGCGTCGGCTGTGTATTGATCTACCTGGCGCTGGTCAAAAAGTTCGAGCCACTGTTGCTGGTGCCGATCGGATTCGGCGCCATTCTCAGTAACATTCCGGTCGCCGGCATCGCCGGCAGTGAAGGACTGCTCGGATACATCTACCACGTAGGTATAGAGACCGGCGTCTTTCCGCTGCTGATCTTCATGGGGGTCGGCGCACTGACCGATTTCGGTGCTCTCATCGCCATGCCCTGGACATTGCTGCTGGGTGCGGCGGCCCAGTTCGGCATCTTCGTCACCCTGTTGGGGGCATTGGCGCTGAATTTCATCCCGGGCTTCAATTTCTCGCTGGCGGATGCCTCCGCCATCGCGATCATCGGCGGGGCGGACGGACCCACGGCTATCTTTCTAGCCTCACGGCTATCCCCCGATCTGCTGGGCGCCATCGCCGTTGCCGCCTATTCCTACATGGCGCTGGTGCCGATCATACAGCCGCCCATCATGCGGGCACTCACCACGGAGAGCGAGCGCGGCGTGGTGATGCAACAGATGCGTCACGTCTCGAAACTGGAGAAGGTGCTGTTCCCCTTCGCCGTGCTCCTGCTCTGTATCATCTTCCTGCCCTCGGCGGCGCCGCTGATCGGCATGCTGACCTTCGGCAATCTGTTGCGCGAGAGCGGGGTGGTCGAGCGTCTGAGCCATGCGGCGCAGAACGAGATCATCAACATCACCACCATCTTCCTGGGTCTGGCCGTGGGTTCCAAGCTGTCGGCGGACAAGTTCCTGACCATCGACACCCTGGGCATTCTCGCCCTGGGCGCCTTCGCCTTCTGTGTCGGCACCGCTGCCGGCGTCATCATGGGCAAGATCATGCACAAGGTTACCGGAGGCAAGGTCAACCCGTTGATCGGCGCCGCCGGCGTATCCGCCGTACCCATGGCGGCGCGGGTGGTGAACAAGGTCGGTCTTGAGACCAATCACCACAACTTTCTGCTGATGCATGCCATGGGCCCCAACGTGGCGGGCGTCATCGGTTCTGCGGTCGCGGCGGGTGTCCTGCTCGCCATTGTCGGCGGTTGATGCACTTATCCTACTGGGTTCCCGTGTTTTTTTGACACGGGAGCCCCTCCCATAATATTATTGCGCGCTTATGTCGCAGCGTATTCCTGATCGTCTCGATCCCTGGCGTTACGCCGATCTCGGCAAGACGGTCAGCGGGGTGTTCAGGCTCGATGTTCTGCCAAGGTTGAGCCGCTGTCTGCGTGAAACCGATGGTGAAGTGCGCTTCGATCTCCGTTTTGAACGTGACGGTGAGCGTCGGGCTGTGCTGTCGGGATCGATCACCGCCGATCTGGTGCTCGAATGCCAGCGTTGCCTGGAGGCGGTAAGCTTTCCGGTGGAGGCGCATGTCTCGCTGGCATTCGTCGAGGGGATCGAACAGGCGGGCCTGTTGCCGGAAGCGCTCGACCCCTGTCTGGTTGAGGAGGGCAGGGTGGTGTTCAGGGATTTGATCGAAGATGAATTGCTGTTGCTGCTGCCGCAGGTGGCAATGCATGAACCCGGCGCCTGTCCGACTGCTTTGGCGGCGAAAGGCGGGGATGAACCGGTTGAAACCGATAACAGATCAGGCAGGAATCCCTTCGCGGTACTCGCCGATCTGAAACGCGGTAAAGAATAATTGTTTGACTATTGATTCAGGAGATCAGCCATGGCTGTTCAACAAAACAGAAAGACCCCTTCCAAACGTGGTATGCGTCGTTCCCACGATGCGCTGAAGGGGGAGACCCTCTCTATCGACTCCACCTCCGGTGAGGTGCACCTGCGCCACCATGTGACTGCCGACGGCTTCTACAAGGGCCGTAAGGTTGTCAACACCAAGGGCGAGTAACCTTTCCACGCCCCCTAATCCTTCGGCGAGACTGAACCCGTGCACAGGGCCGAGCCCTCTGCCGGGTTCTTTTCATCTGGGTATATTCAGTAACGAATGAGCAAACCAGTCACAATCTCACTAGATGCTATGGGTGGGGATTTCGGGGCTGATGTTGTCGTATCCGCAGCACTCGAGTATCTGAAGCGAGACCGGGAGACCCGACTGATACTGGTCGGTCGTCAGGAGGTTCTGCAGGAGAAGATCGGCAGCCATCCATTCGGCGAACGGCTGGCGGTCAAACATGCCTCCGAGACGGTGGAGATGCATGACCTGCCCTCCAAAGCGCTACGAGGCAAGAAAGACTCCTCCATGCGCGTCGCCATCGACCTGGTGAAAGCGGGCGAGGCGGATGCCTGCGTCAGTGCCGGCAACACCGGTGCCCTGATGGCCACCTCGCGCTTTGTCCTCAAAATGCTGCCGAATATCGACCGTCCGGCCATCATCACCGCGCTTCCCTCCATCGAGGGGCAGACCTATGTGCTCGATCTGGGCGCTAATGTGGACTGCACGGCTGAGCATCTTTTCCAGTTTGCCGTCATGGGCAGTGAACAGGTTTCAGCGGTGGCCGAGATCAGCAATCCCCGCATCGGACTCCTCAATATCGGGCAGGAAGAGATCAAGGGGAACGAACAGGTGAAGCGGGCCGATGAACTGCTGGCCAACAGCTCCCTGAATTACGTGGGCTTTGTGGAAGGCGACGACATCTTCAAAGGCGGTACCGATGTGATCGTCGCGGACGGTTTTGTCGGTAACATTTCGCTGAAGAGCAGCGAAGGCGTAGCCAAGATGATCAGCCACTTCATGAAACAGGAGTTCAAGAAGAATCCTCTGACCATGTTGGCCGGTCTGGTGGCGCTGCCGGTCCTGCGTTCGCTGCGCAGGCGCATCGATCCCCGGCGCTACAATGGCGCCAGCCTGCTCGGGCTGAGGGGGATCGTCATCAAAAGTCATGGCAGTGCCGACAAGCTCGCCTTCATGAATGCGATTTCTATCGCCAAGAAAGAGGTGCTGACCGACGTACCGAGCCGAATCGCCGAGCAGGTCAAGTCGCATCTCGAAAAAAGGGAGATCGCGTGATCTATTCCAAGATTACAGGAACGGGGGGCTATCTTCCGGAAAAGGTCGTTACCAACAAGGATCTGGAAAAGACCGTAGACACCACCGACCAGTGGATCGTCGATCGCACGGGAATCAAGCAGCGCCACATCGCGGGGGAAGATGAGTATACCTGCGACCTGGCGGAGAAGGCGGCACGCAATGCGCTCGATATGGCCGGCCTCAAACCGACCGATATCGATCTGGTGGTGGTGGCGACAACCACCGCGGATCAGGTGTTCCCGAGTACCGCCTGCCTGTTGCAGGCCCGGCTCGGGATTCATGGACCGGCGGCTTTCGATGTGCAGGCGGTCTGTACCGGCTTTGTCTATGCGCTCAGCGTGGCCGATAAATTCATCAAGACCGGCGCCGCAACCAAGGCGCTGGTGGTCGGCGCCGAAACCGTTTCCCGCATCATCGATTGGTCCGACCGCAATACTTGCGTCCTGTTTGGCGACGGCGCCGGCGCCGTGGTCATCGAGGCGAGCGACGAACCGGGTATCATATCGACCCACCTGCACGCCGATGGCGCCTTCGAGCAGCTGTTGCGCGTACCGACCGGTATCTCCCGCGGTTACGATCAACTCCAACAGGGCGTCGCCTACATGGAGATGCGTGGCAACGAGGTGTTCAAGATGGCGGTGACCACACTTGGCCGAATCGTCGACGAAACCCTCGAGGCCAACGGGATGAAGAAGTCCGATGTGGATTGGCTCATCCCCCATCAGGCGAATATCCGCATCATCAATGCGACGGCGAAAAAGCTGCAGACCCCCATGGAACGGGTGGTGGTGACCGTCGATAAACATGGCAATACTTCGGCCGCTTCCGTTCCCCTGGCGCTAGACGTGGCGGTCAGGGACGGGCGTATCCAACGTGGAGAGACCCTGCTGATGGAGGCCTTCGGCGGCGGTTTTACCTGGGGTTCGGTGTTGGCCAAATTCTAACGCCGGCGATCGGATCCACTAGCAAGAAGAAACAGAATATGAGTGATTCCAGCTTCAGCATCGTTTTTCCGGGTCAGGGGTCCCAAGCCGTTGGTATGTTGGGGGCACTGGCAGAAACTTATCCTTCAGTTGTGGAGACCTTTACCGAAGCCTCGGCGGCTCTAGGCTACGATCTCTGGCAACTGGTGCAGAGCGGCCCGGCCGAAGAGCTTAATCAGACCGCTCGGACACAGCCGGCCATGCTCGCGGCCGGTGTCGCCGTGTGGCGGGTCTGGCAGATGCAAGGCGGACCGGCGCCGAAGATGATGGCTGGCCACAGCCTGGGCGAGTACACGGCCCTGGTCTGCGCCGGAGCCATGAGTTTTAGCGATGCGGTGGGTCTGGTAGCGGATCGGGGGCGCTTCATGCAGGAGGCGGTGCCCGCCGGCAGTGGCGGCATGGCGGCCATTCTTGGCCTGGACGACGATCAGGTGCTCACGGTCTGCAGCGACGCGGCGCAGGGCGAGGTGGTCGAAGCGGTCAACTTCAATTCGCCCGGGCAGGTGGTGATTGCCGGCGCCAAGGCGGCGGTGGACCGGGCCTGCGGGCTGGCCAAGGATGCAGGCGCCAAGCGGGCTCTGCCGCTGCCGGTCAGCGTGCCTTCCCATTGCGCCCTGATGCGTCCCGCCGCTGAGCGTCTCAGTGAGCGTCTTGCGGGTATCGCCATCAGTTCACCGAAGATTCCCGTCCTGCACAATGTGAATGTGGAGACGGCCGATGACGCAGACGCCATCCGTCAATTGCTCGCGGCACAGCTCTACAGCCCGGTCCGCTGGGTGGAGACGGTGCAGAAGATGGCCGCCGGTGGTATCGCTACCCTGTTCGAAGCTGGACCCGGCAAGGTGCTGGCCGGTCTGACCAAGCGCATCGATAAGAATCTCAAAGGTGTCGGCGTATTCGATCCCGACACCTTGAAAGACGCTCTGGAGACACTGCAATGAGTCTGGAAAACGAAATTGTTCTGGTCACCGGCGCCAGCCGGGGAATCGGCGCCGCCATCGCCGACAAGCTTGCCCAGGCGGGAGCCACCGTGGTTGGCACCGCGACCTCTGAAGGAGGTGCCGCGGCCATCACCGAGCGCATGCAGGCCGCCGGTCAGAGTGGCAAGGGGATGGTCCTCGATGTCTCCGACCAGTCCTCCATCGATGCCCTGATGACGGCGATAGCAAGCGAATACGGCAATCCCACCATTCTGGTGAACAACGCCGGCATCACCCGCGACAACCTGTTGATGCGGATGAAGGACGAGGAGTGGGATGCGATCATCAACACCAATCTCAGCTCCGTCTATCGGCTCAGCAAAGCGGTTCTGCGTGGCATGATGAAGGCTCGCAAGGGAAGGGTGATCAATATCTCGTCGGTCGTCGGCGCCATGGGCAATGCGGGACAAACCAACTATGCAGCGGCCAAGGCGGGTATTCACGGTTTCACCCGTGCGATGGCGCGTGAAGTGGGATCTCGGGGCATCACTGTAAATTCGGTGGCGCCCGGTTTCATAGAGACCGATATGACCAGGGAGCTGCCTGAGGCCCAGCGCAAGCAACTGGTGGAGAGCATACCCTTGCAGCAACTCGGGCAGCCCGAGGATGTCGCCAACGCAGTGCTCTTTCTGGCGGGTGAGTCGGGACGCTATATCACCGGCGAGACCCTGCACGTGAATGGCGGGATGTACATGGTGTAAGCCGGAATGAGACAGATAGGCTATTATTGTCTAATCTCAAGAATATCCCGTAACCATAAGAATTATTTAGTAATTAGTGTTGATTGAAGCGATCTTTATTCGCATAAGGTTTGCGCTTTTCTCAACGGTTTTTTGTTACTACAATACCGCATCGGTCCTATGCGAGGCCGTCGGATAATCCAGAGGAAATTAACAAAATGAGCGATGTCGTAGAACGAGTTCGTAAAATTGTCGTGGAACAACTGGGCGTGAAA
>JBNLGI010000136.1:0-4809 GCA_050305975.1 Sedimenticolaceae bacterium
AGAGGAAGCGCGTATGTACCCCGCACTCTGGATCGCCAAGACCGGACTGGATGCCCAGCAGACCAACATGTCCGTGATCGCCAACAACCTGGCCAACGTCAACACCACCGGCTTCAAGCGCGACCGGGCGGTGTTCAATGACCTGATCTACCAGAACCTGCGCCAGGTCGGCGCCCAGTCCTCGGAGAACACTGAACTGCCCTCGGGCCTGATGCTCGGCACCGGCGTCAAGGTGGTGGCCACGCAGAAGGAGCACAGCCAGGGCAACATCGTGCAGAGCGGCAACTCCCTCGACGTGGCGATCCAGGGCAAGGGTTATTTCCAGGTGCTGCATCCGGACGGCAACATCGTCTATACCCGCGACGGCAGTTTCAGCCTGACCGCCGACGGCGTACTGGTCACCCCCAACGGCTACGAGCTGCAACCGGCCATGACCGTGCCCACCGACGCCACCAGCCTCACCATCGGCTCCGACGGCGTGGTCTCGGTGCTGCAGTCGGGCGACAGCTCGCCGACCCAGATCGGGCAGATCGAGCTGGCCTACTTCGTCAATCCCCAGGGGCTGGAGCCGATCGGCGACAACCTCTACCGGGAGACCAACGCCAGCGGCGGCGTCAACACCGCGATCCCCGGCAACGACAGCACCGGCACCCTGATCCAGGGCGCCCTGGAGAGCTCCAACGTCAACGTGGTGGAAGAGCTGGTCAACATGATCGAGACCCAGCGCGCCTACGAGATGAACTCCAAGGCCATCTCCACCACCGACGAGATGCTCTCCTACGTGAATCAGCAACTCTGATCGGAGATAGTTTGATGAAACGTCTGCTCACCCTGTTGCCTCTGGCCCTGATGCTGCTCGGACTGCTCAGCGGCTGCCAGAGCACCGGTCCGAAACGGGATGCGGCTTACTCCCCGATGCGGCCGGTGATGCCGCCGCCGATGCCGACCGGCAACGGCGCCATCTATCAGGCCGGCTACGAGATGATCTGGTTCGAGGATATCGTGGCGCGGCGCGTCGGCGACGTGCTCACCGTGACCCTGGTGGAGAACACCCAGGCCAACAAATCGGCCACCACCTCCACCGCCAAGAGCACCGACGTCAGCATCGCCAACCCGACCCTGTTCGGCTCCACGCCCCAGTTCAATACTCCGGGCATCATTCCGCTGGCCAGCAACACCAACAACACCCTCGACTTCGGACTCTCCTCCAGCGGCGATTTCAGCGGCGACGGCAGCTCGAGCCAGAGCAACGCCCTCACCGGCAATATCACGGTAACGGTGATCGAGGTGCTGCCCAACCGCAATCTCTACGTGCGCGGCGAGAAACGCATCGGCATCAACCAGGGCTACGAGTATGTCCGCCTCTCCGGCATCGTGCGGCCCCAGGACGTCACGCCGCAGAACACGGTGCTGTCGACCCGCATTGCCGATCCCACCATCAGCTACGTGGGCGAGGGCGCGCTGGCCGACGCCAACTCCATGGGTTGGCTGACCCGCTTCTTCAACAGCGTGCTGATGCCCTTCTGAGGTAAATACGATGAAACGCACACCGCTCACCACACTCCTGATCGGCCTGCTCCTCTACCTGCTGGCAGCCAACGCCTGGGCCGAGCGTATCAAGGACCTGGCCTCGATCCAGGGGGTGCGCAGCAACCAGCTGATCGGCTACGGCCTGGTGGTCGGTCTCAACGGCACCGGCGACAAGGACACCGATTCCCCCTACACCATCAACAGCCTTAAGAACCTGCTCTCCCAGCTCGGCGTGCACATTCCGGACGGGGTCAGCATCAAGCCGAAGAACGCCGCCGCGGTCATCGTGCACGGCGATCTGCCGGCCTTCAGCAAGACCGGTCAGCAGTTCGATGTCACCGTCTCCTCGCTGGGCAACGCCAAGAGCCTGCGCGGCGGCACCCTGCTCATGACCCCGCTCAAGGGCGCCGACGGCAACACCTACGCCCTGGCCCAGGGCAACCTGGTGGTGGGCGGTCTCAGCGGCGAGGGGGCCGACGGCTCCAAGATCACGGTCAACATCCCCAGCGCCGGACGCATCCCCAACGGCGCCTCGGTGGAGCGCGAAGTGCCCAACGGCTTCAACAAGCAGCCGCTGGTCACGCTCAACCTGCATGACGGCGATTTCACCACCGCCCGCCGCGTGGCCGAGTCGATCAATCTGACCATCGGCCCCGGCACCGCCAAGGCCATGGACGCCACCTCGATCCGCGTCAACGCGCCGGTCGATCCGGGGCAGAAAGTGAGCTTCATCTCCCTGCTGGAGGAGCTCGAAGTGCAGCCCGCCGCCAGCTCCGCCAAGGTGATCATCAATTCCCGTACCGGCACGGTGGTGATCAACAGCCAGGTGCGGGTCTATCCGGCCGCCGTCTCCCACGGCAGCCTGGTGGTCAGCATCAGCGAGCAGACGGCGGTGTCGCAGCCGGGCGCCTTCTCGCGCGGCCGCACCGCGGTGGTGCCGCAGAGCCAGGTGACCATCGAAGAGGGCAAGGAACACATGTTTCTCTTCAACCCGGGCGTCTCCCTCGATGAGGTGGTGCGTGCGGTCAACGAAGTGGGCGCCGCTCCCAGTGACCTGGTGGCCATTCTCGAGGCCCTGAAGGAGGCCGGCGCCCTGCGCGCGGAGTTGCTGGTGATCTAGATGAACGGCGGCACCTCACCCATCTACAACGACTTCTCCGGCTTGGCGGCTCTGAAGCGCCAGGCGCGTGAAGACCAGGCCGGCGCGACCGACAAGGTGGCGCGCCAGTTCGAGTCCCTGTTCGTGCAGATGATGGTAAAGCAGATGCGCCAGGCCAGCTTCGGCGGCGGTATCTTCGACAGCGACCGTACCCGCTTCTATCAGGACATGTACGATCAGCAGCTCTCGCTGCATCTGGCGGAGCAGGGCGGCATGGGACTGAACGGTGTGCTGCGGCGACAGCTCGGAGGCGCCGCGGAGTCAGCGGCTGAGATCACTCTCGGCGGACTCGAGCCCTACTGGCGCAATCCGGTGCACAGCGCATTGCGGAACTTTTCCGCATCCATTCAGCAAAGCAGCGAGATTCCATCTGCAGCCGAGTGTTCAGAAACATCACACGAAACCGTGATCGACTCTCCGGATGTGTTCGTCGAACGGCTCTGGCAGTCGGCCGAGTCGGCGGCGGCTGAGCTGGGCCTGCCGCCCGAGGCGCTGCTGGCGCAGGCGGCGCTGGAGACCGGCTGGGGCAATCATGTGATGCCGCGCGCCGACGGCCGCAGCAGCCACAATCTGTTCGGCATCAAGGCCGATTCGCAGTGGCAGGGCGATCGTGTCAGACGGGAGACCCTGGAGTACGAATCGGGGATGGCGGTGCGCAAGCGCGAACCCTTCCGCACCTACGCCTCCTTCGAGCAGAGTTTTCAGGACTATGTGGCTTTCCTGAAGAGCTCGCCTCGTTACGCGGAGGCTCTGGCCCAGGCCGATGACCCGGATGCTTACTTCCGGGCCTTGCAGAACGCCGGCTACGCCACCGATCCGGACTACGCCGAAAAGATCCTGCGGGTGATGCAGGGTCCCGAGATGCAGACCGCGCTGGCCCGGTTCAAGAGCGCCAGCTGACGGCCGATACAGAGTAAACCAGTAAGGTACAAAGCTCATGAGCATTACCTCCATCGGTGTCTCCGCCCTGACTGCCTACCGGCTGGCCCTGGATACCACGGGACACAACATCGCCAACGTGAACTCGGACGGCTACAGCCGTCAACGGGTCGATTTCACTGCGCGCGAGCCCAGCTTCACCCGCCTGGGATACCTGGGCAATGGTGTCGAGGCATCGGATATCCAGCGCCAGTACGACGTCTTCCTGGCCAGCCAGGTGCGAGGCGCCCAGTCGGTCTCCTCCCTGATGCAGGCCTATTTCGACGGCGCGAACCAGCTGGACGAACTGGTGGCGGATCCGAATGTGGGCATCCAGCCGGCGATCGAGGAGTTTTTCGGGGCGCTGCAGGATTTCGCCAACAATCCCAGCGATGTCTCCGCCAGACAGCTGGTGATTTCCCAGGGGCAGACCCTGGCAGACCGCTTTCACTACTTCGATCAGCAATTCGTCTCGATCCGCGCCCGAGTCAACGACCAGATCGAGGCCAACGTCAGCGAGATCAACCGCCTGGCGCAGGCCATCGCCGATATCAACGTCTCGATCGTCAGCTCCTATGGGGGCGGCGCCAACGACCTGCAGGACAAGCGGGATCAGCTGGTCAACGAACTCTCGGAGCTGGTCAACGTGCAGGTTCTGGAACAGACCGACGGGGCCTACAACATCTTCATCGGCAACGGTCAGCCCGTGGTGCTGGGCGCGCAGGCGTCCACCCTGACGACCCAGCCTTCGCGTCTCGATGCGCAGCAGCTGGAGATCGCCATCGACTACTCCTACGGCGCCCAGGTGATCACCAACCAAGTGACCGGCGGTGCGGTCGGGGGACTGCTGAGGTTTCGCGACGAGGTCCTCGATCCGACCCAGAATCGGATCGGACTTGTGGCCCTGGGTATCGCCGACGATCTCAATGCCCAGCATCAGCTGGGGCTCGATCTCGACGGCCTGGTGGGCGGCCCCCTGTTCGCTCTGAGTTCGGTGGAGGTGCTGGCCGATCCCGCCAACGGCAGCTCCATCACGGTGGACTACAACGATATCGGCAATCTCACCCAGAGCGACTATCAACTGTTCTACAACGGCACCGATTTCATTCTTGAGAATCTGACCGACGGCTCCACCCAGACCCTGGCGGCAGGGCTCAACACCGTGGACGGGCTCGACATCACCATCGACGCCACGGGTGCCC